>NZ_JBAPVS010000217.1:0-12834 GCF_049283275.1 Caulobacter sp.
ACCTCCCCCAGAGGGGGAGGATCTGTTCCGAGCGGATGCTCCCCCTTTGGGGGAGCTGTCGGCGAAGCCGACTGAGGGGGTCTTCACAGCAACAATCATTAATCCGGCGCCAGCCGATAGCCGACGCCGCGCACCGTCTGCAGATAGCGCGGATTCTTCGGATCGGGTTCGATCTTGCGGCGCAGGCGGGTGACCTGGACGTCGACGGCGCGGCCGGTGGGGTCGACGGTGTCGCGGGCCAGCTCCAGGCGGTCGACCGGGGCGTGGGCGACCTTGGCCAGGCGACGCAGCAGGGCGACCTCGGCCTCGGTCAGGCGGATCGGCTCGCCGTCCCGGGTCAATTCGCCGCGCTCGGGCTCGAAGGCGCAGATTCCCAGGCTCAGCGTGCGCGGGCCGGACGGCCTGGGCGCGGCGCGGCGCAGGATCGACTCGATGCGCAACAGCAGTTCGCGCGGCTCGAACGGCTTGGCCAGATAGTCGTCGGCGCCGTGGGTGAGGCCTTCGATCCGGTCGTTGGTCTGGTCGCGGGCGGTCAGCATCAGGATCGGCGTCTTGCCCGCCTCGCCGCCCCGGGCCCGCACGCGCCGGGTGAACGAAAAACCGTCCTCGCCCGGCATCATCACGTCCAGAACCAGCAGGTCGAAGTCCATCGCCCCCGTCAGGCGGTCGGCGTGGGCGGCGTCGGCCGCGGCGCTGACCCGGAAGCCGGCGCGGGTCAGGAATTCCTTGAGCAGGGTGCGGATGCGGTCGTCGTCGTCGACGACCAGCAGGTGGCGTTCGGCGCGCTCTTCGGGGGTCATAGCCCCTCCCGACGATTGAGGCCGACGCCTTGGCGCGGACCGGCCAGGGCCGCCAGGATGCGGCGCGCGCCGGCCACGCCGTCCAGGCCGCCGGTGCGGTAGGCACGGCCCAGCAGGGTGCGCAGCCGCTCGGCCACCCGGTGCTCGAAGGCGATCCCCTCGGGGGTCAGCTCGGCCGGCCGGCGGCGGGCGTCCAGGTCGCCAGCCGCCTTCTGGGCCAGGTTCAGACGCTGCAGGTCCGACAAGGTCTTGCTGGCCGCCTGTTTGGACAGGCTGGTCAGTCTGGAAAGGTCCTGCACGCCGATGCCCGGCCGGCGGCGCAGCAGGAAGGCGGCGCGCCAGTGCGAGCGGCCCAGGCCCGGCCCCTCGGCCTCCAGAGCCGTGTCGACCGCCGCCCACAGGCCCGCCTCGGCTAGCAGCAGCAGCTCCAATCCGCTGTCCAGCTGTTCTTCGCCGAGGATCAGGCGCGGATCGGTGGAGCCCCCGACGGGTCCCGATGAAAGCGGCCCGGCCATCAGCTTGCGTCCATTTTATTTGACCTTCCGCGGCTCGGGGCGTCTAAGAACCGGGTTCCAAATAAGGAGGTCTTTGACCGATGTCTCTCGTTCCCTTCGACGATCGCGATGGTTGGATCTGGCTGGACGGCCAGTTCGTTGCCTGGCGGGACGCGAAGGTGCACGTATTGACCCATGGCCTTCATTACGCCTCGTCGGTGTTCGAAGGCGAGCGGATGTACGGCGGCGAGATCTTCAAGCTGACCGAGCATACCGAGCGCCTGTTCAAATCGGCCGAAATCCTCGATTTCAAGATCCCCTACACGGTGGCCGAGATCGATGAGGCGTGCAAGGCGACCGCGGCCAAGAACGGCCTGAGCGACTGCTATGTGCGGCCCATCGCCTGGCGCGGCAGCGAAATGATCGGCGTTTCGGCGCAGCAGACCAAGATCCACGTGGCCATCGCCGTGTGGGACTGGCCCAGCTATTTCGATCCGGCGACCAAGGCCAAGGGCATCCGCCTGACCTGGGCCAAGTACGACCGCCCGGCCCCCAATACGATCCCGACCGCCGCCAAGGCCGCCGGGCTCTACATGATCTGCACCATCTCCAAGCACGCCGCCGAGAAGGAAGGCTATGCCGACGCGATGATGCTCGATTATCGCGGCTATATCGCCGAGGCGACCGGGGCCAACGTGTTCTTCGTCAAGGACGGCGTGCTGCACACCCCGACCCCGGACTGCTTCCTGAACGGCATCACCCGTCAGACGGTGATCCAGATCGCCAAGCAGCGCGGCGTCCAGGTGGTCGAGCGCCACATCGAGAAGTCGGAGCTGGCGGGCTTCACCGAGTGCTTCATCGTCGGCACCGCCGCCGAGGTCACCCCGGTGTCGGAGATCGGCGAGTTCCGGTTCACGCCGGGCCCGCTGTCGCTGTCGCTGATGGACGAGTACGCGGCCCTGGTGCGCCGGGAGCTGGTGTCGGCTTAAACGGCGTCGTCTTGGCTGAATGAAATGATCCCGGAGCGGCTTGGCCGCTCCGGGATTTTTTATGTCTCGGCGGCTAACGCTTGCCCCCTACGGACCGCTTCGCGGTCGTCTTCCCCCATAGGGGGAAGAGCCGCGCGCCTTAGGCTCCGCCCCCTATGGGGGCGGACAGACGGCGAAGCCGTCAGGTGGGGGCAAGTGGGTGTGATCTCACCTGGAAACGTCCGTGCGAACGGCGCGTCAGACCAGCCAGGCCTGCGGCCGGGGATAGGCCTCGCCCTTCAGCAGATAGACCAGGCCCAGGATGGTGCGGACCACGAAGAACACGCTGATCACGCTCATGATCGTTCCGCCGACGATCAGCAGCGGAATGCCGATCAGCAGCACCGCCAGGGCCAGGCCCACCAGGAACAGCGCCAGGCCCGCCAGGAACCCGCCGATCGACAGCCAGAAGGTGCGGATGGCGAAGGTGTAGTGGCTGGCGTTGATCGGACCGGCCGTGTCGCGATTGACATAGGCGACGATCAGCCCGGCCAGGAAGGTCAGGCCGTTGGTGAAGCCCAGCAGATACAGGGCGTAGACCACGATCGGCAGGACCTTGTCCTCTTCGACGCGGCCAGAAGGCGGGGCAGGCGTGGTTTGGGCGGCGTCGCTCATCAGATCATCCAATTGCGGGGCGTGGGATAGGGCTGGATCTTCAACAGCCAGGACAGGCCAAGGATGCATCGCACCGCGACCCATACCCAGACGGCGGGCAGGATCACGAACCCGACGCCCAGCGGCAGCAGCACGCAGCCGATCACCGAGAACAGCAGCGACAGCCAGAAGGTGCGGATCTGGAAGACGTAGTGGCTCTGCAGCCATTCGGGCGCGGCGGCCTTGCTGACATAGGCCAGGATCACGCCGACCACGGCGGTCATGCCCGCCGAGACCAGCCCGGCCAGATAGAGGGCGTAGATCACCAGCGGCAGGGTCTTGTCGTCCTGCAAGGGGGGCGGGACGGCGGGATCGTCGGTGTTGGTGGTGTTCATGCAACGATGCTCGTCGAAGACGGCGGCGAACGCAAATGAAGGTGCTGTTAGGTGGGGCTCTTCTCCTCCGGCAGCAGGTCCTCGGGCAGGGCGTGCGGGTCCAGGCGCCGGCCTCGGCCCAGCCAGGGCAGGACGGCGGCCAGCAGGATCAGGACGAAGGCCATGCGGGCGGCGATGGCGATCGCCATGCCGGTCATGCCGGGGCTGAGGGCCAGCAGCAGCATCACCGCCGTGCCGAAGCCCAGCAGGCCCATCACCCAGGTCAGGCCTTCGCGCGCGGCGATCACGCCGGCGACCTCGAACCGAGCCCGAGGAGCCAGGTCCGCCGCCACCGCCGCCACGGCGCGGGCGAACAGCGAAAAGCTCGCCAGCCGGTCGTCGAACCGGCCGGGACCCAGATAGCTCTGGGCGGTCAGGATCGTCTTGCGCCGGCCGAAGGCCAGGGTCAGCACCCGGCGATGGCCGCCGTCGCGCGGCTTGGCCAACCGGAAGACGGTCAAGGCCGAGATCGGGAAGCGCCGCTCGCGCGGGCCGCGACGCTCGATCAGCTCCGCGCCTTCCAGCGTCCAGACCGTTTCGGGCTGGAAGGGGGAAAGGCGGGCGCTGTGAGAGACGCGGCTCATGATTTGGGGCTCACCCCCGGACGGCGGTGATTTCCACCCCGGCCGCGGCGGCGTGGGGGGCCAGGGCCAGGGGCTTTTCGACCCGCACCCGGGCGCGGGTCACGCGGCCGTCGGCGAAGCTGGCCTGGGCCAGCCGCTCGGCGAAGGTCTCGACCAGGTCGATATGGCCCTCGGCGGCGATGGCTTGGGCGGCCTGCAGGATGGTCTCGTAATTGACCGTGTCGCCCAGGTCCTCGCAGTGGCTGGCGGCGACGTCCAGCTCGACATCGATGACCAGGGGCTGCTGGCGGCCGTGCTCGTGGTCATAGACCCCGATCCAGGCGTCGACCTTCAGGCCGCGCACGAACACCTTGGTCACGATCACCCGGGCCGCGTTCGGCTGGGGGGCGTCGTTCGGGGTTTTCAGGGGTTGAGCGGCCAATGCGAGACTCTCAGGAACCGATGATGTCCGGCGTGCGCCAGCCCAGATGCTGACCCGCGTCGACCGCGATCATCTGGCCCGTGACCGCCGTGGCGTCAATGAGGTAGCGCAGGGCGGCCGTCAGGTCGTCCAGCGAAACGGTCCGTTCCAGCGGGGTTCCGGCCGCCTCGCGCTCGAACTCGCCGGGAGCCTGGTGCACCGAGGCCAGGGTGGGGCCGGGGCCGATGGCGTTGACCCGGATGCGCGGCGCCAGGTCCTGGGCCATGGTCTGGGTCGCCCACCACAGGCCGGCCTTGGACAGGCTGTAGCTGAAGAACTGCGGATTGGGCCGCAGCACGCGCTGGTCGACGATGTTGACGATCTGGCCTTGCGTATCGGCCGGCAGGGCGGCGGCGACGGCCTGGGCCAGCACGACGGGCGCGCGGAGATTGGCGTCCAGATGGGCGTCCCAGCTTTGACGGGTCGCGGTGGCCAGACGGTCGTCCTCGAAGGTCGAGGCGCTGTTGACCAGCAGGGTGACCGGACCCAGCGCCTGGGCGGCGCGGCCGACCAGGGCGGCGGTCTGGTCCTCGTCCGTCAGCTCGGCGTCGAGGATGACGGCGCGGCGGCCCAGGGCGGCGATCTCGTCGGCGACGGCCTGGGCGTCGTCCTTCGCGCCGGGGCGAGCCGTGCGGTAGTGGACGGCGACGTCGAACCCGGCCCGCGCGGCCTCCAGGGCCAGGGCGCGGCCGATCCGGCGGCCGGCGCCGGTGACCAGGGCCGAGCCGCGCTTGTCCATGATCTTAGTCGAAACGGCCGAACTCGAACTTGTTGAGGGCCAGGATGACCACCAGGAAGATGGCGATGATGCCGATCGCGATCATGGGCGCGGGTCCGTTGTCAGACTGAAAGGTGATGCGGGCTTTAGCGGGGGCGGGCGTGGTCCGCAAGGGCGCGAAGATTTCCCACTAGGTCATTTAAATGATGCTCTAAGGCAATTGGCTAGCGGGCAATAACGGCGCTTAGGGCGCACCAGCACCCAAACGCAAACACGCATAGCGACAGAATGGCTGCCGCTATGCCGCCAAACTGAGCCGCAATCCCCGCACGCATGAACACCGTCGGAGGCTTCCACACACGGTTATCGCCACGCAAACGTATGAGCGTTTCCTCCCGTTCGCGCCCAGTGGCATTTGCAAAAAAATCTTGAGAGAGGAATGCGCCGATGTTGCTTAGCATCGCGAGGACCATACCGAGCACGAATGAGCCAAATGCCCACCAAAGTGGAGCACCCTTCAACGTAATGGCGGCGTGTTTCCCGGCTGTATTTCCAATGAACGTAAAAAGGCCAACGATAGCCCCACCATTCATTAACATCAGCGACTTTAATGCGCTGTCCGCAAACTGAACTTGATACCGAAGGCGATCAGCCATTTCTGCTGTTTCAGCTGCAAACAGCAGTTCATGAACCTTCTGAGCTCGCTCTGACTCGTCCATGCTGACCTTCCGATGATGGGTTGCTAACCTATAGCAGCAGCGTCGCTCAATGCGCATCCGGTTGGTGTCCTCTGAACAAGTGCGAGGATGACGGGCGGGGGTGCTCGCCCTAAGCTTTTCCCATGCTCTGGCGTCGCCGTGTCGAACCCTTCACCCGTCCCCTGGTCTATGCCTGGTTCCGCTTCAAGCGCGGCCTGACTTTGGGCGTGCGCGGCGTGATCACCGACGGCGAGGGTCGCGTGCTGCTGGTCCAGCACACCTATGTCCACGGCTGGTATCTGCCCGGGGGCGGGGTCGAGCGGCGCGAGACGGCCGAACAGGCCCTGGCCCACGAGATGCAGGAGGAGGCCGGCGTGCGGGTGCTGGGCCGTCCGACCCTGGTCTCGGTGCACAGCAACGAGCCGCGCCACCCGGGCGATCATGTGCTGGTCTACCGGGTCCACGCCTGGGAGCCCTGCGCCGCCAGCGCCCAGGGCGAGATTCACCAGGTCGGCTGGTTCGCGCCCGACGCCTTGCCGGACGACACCACGCCCAGCACGCGCCGACGCATCGCCGAGGCGTTGAACGGGGCGCAATGCGACCCGATGTGGTGAGGTGTCCTAAGTCGAGTTGCTAGACAACCACCGAGCACATGCGAAGCTGAACACATGAAAAGGAAAACGCTAGTTGTTTGCTCGGGCGGTGTCGTGGCAGTCGTCACCGCTATCACGGTCATCGGCGCTGCCTTGAATAGCGAAAGCGGCTTGTTTGGAGCCGAAGCCGCAGCTTGGGCTCAGGCCGGCGGTACGATTGGTGCTCTGTTGATCGCGGTCTATGTCGCCCAAATCACAATTGAAGCCGAACAGCACCGACGTCGGCTCGCGGCAGCGGATTTAGTGAACGCTATTACTGACACAGTGGATATGGCGCTAAATGATATTGATAGAATGCGACAGGCGGTGAAACGCGCCAGTCCAACCGAGATGGCCAATGCGGTTGCTGCATATGACCCCTCTACTGCATTTCCACTTGGGCATTTGCTAAAGCTCTCAGTTGAACGGTGGCCAAGCCCCATCGTTTTTATGCGCACTACGGCTGTAAACGAGCACCGCGCACAGTTTGTGGATAATGCGCTGCGTGTAGCCGCCCACTTGAAGGACGGCATGCTCGCCGAATGGAACTCTCTACGCAGTTTGGAAGCCAATTTGGATAAATCTGAAGTGGCATTCAGGCAGTCCGTTGCTGGCATTGTCCTCGCCGACTAGCTGCATCGCTTGATAGTTGAGTTTCCCGATGAGCGTCTTTGGCGACTTTGTGGAAACTCGATGGGACTCCTGCGATCAGGCCTTCCCCAGTGATCAACGATCATTAAAATGGATGTTTGAACGAGGGCCGACGTCCCGCCGGACGTGAACGACCCCCAACCGGAGGAGCACGGCATGCGCGACTACCTGAAGTTCTACATCGACGGTCAGTGGGTCCAGCCCCAAGGCGCCAATGGGGGCTCCAAGACGGTGGACGTGATCAATCCGGCCACCGAGGCCGTCGCCGGCCGGGTGACCCTGGGCACGGCCGAAGACGTGGACCTGGCGGTCCGCGCGGCCCGCAAGGCCTTCCCCAGCTACTCCCAGACCAGCCGCGAGGAGCGCATCGACCTGCTCGAGCGGATCATCGCCGAGTACCAGAAGCGCTTCGAGGACATGGCCAAGGCCATCACCGAGGAGATGGGCGCCCCGTCGTGGCTGGCCCAGCGCGCCCAGGCGGCGATGGGCGTCGCCCACGTCCAGACCGCCCTGCAGGTGCTGAAGGACTACAAGTTCGAGGAAGATCGCGGCACGACCCGCCTGGTCAAGGAGCCGATCGGCGTCTGCGCCTTCATCACCCCGTGGAACTGGCCGGTCAACCAGATCGCCTGCAAGGTCGCGCCCGCCCTGGCCGTCGGCTGCACCATGGTGCTCAAGCCCTCGGAAGTGGCCCCGTTCTCGGCCTGGATCTGGACCGAGATCCTGGCCGCCGCCGGCGTGCCGGCCGGCGTGTTCAACCTGGTCAACGGCGACGGCCCGACCGTGGGCGCGGCCCTGAGCTCTCATCCGGAAGTCGACATGGTGTCGTTCACCGGCTCGACCCGGGCCGGCATCGAGGTGGCCAAGAACGCCGCCCCGACCGTCAAGCGCGTGCACCAGGAACTGGGCGGCAAAAGCCCCAACATCATCCTCGACGACGCCGACTACCAGAAGGCGGTCGGCGGCGGCGTGGCCTCGGTGATGATGAATTCGGGCCAGTCGTGCAACGCCCCGACCCGGATGCTGGTGCCGCAAAAGCGCATGGACGAGGTGATCGCCATCGCCAAGGCCGCGGCCGAGGCCCACACCGTGGGCGACCCGAACGGCAACTCCAAGCTGGGTCCCGTCGTGTCGGAAGTGCAGTGGAACAAGATCCAGGGCCTGATCCAGAAGGGCGTCGACGAGGGCGCGACCCTGGTCTCGGGCGGCCCCGGCAAGCCGGAAGGCCTGGAGACCGGCTATTATGTGAAGCCCACGGTCTTCGCCAACGTCACGCCGACCATGACCATCGCCAAGGAAGAGATCTTCGGCCCGGTTCTGGCCATCCTCGGCTATGACGGCGTCGACCAGGCCGTGGCGATCGGCAACGACACCGAATACGGCCTGGCCGCCTATGTCTCGGGCAACAACGAGTCCGAAGTCCGCGCCGTGGCGTCCAAGCTGCGGGCCGGCCAGGTGATCCTCAACGGCGCCGGCCCCGACCTGATGGCCCCGTTCGGCGGCTACAAGATGAGCGGCAACGGCCGCGAATGGGGCGACCACGCGTTCGGCGAGTTCCTCGAGACCAAGGCCGTGCTGGGCTACGGCGCCAAGGTCGCGGCGGAGTAACTTCCTTCTCCCCTTGCGGGAGAAGGTGTCAGCGAAGCTGACGGATGAGGGGTCGCACCGGCGAAAGCCGTGCGGCCCCTTCTTCGTTTGACGTTCCCATTGTCAGGTTTAGTCGGATTGGGCTGGTCGAAGCCGATAAATTTCTCTGCCTGGCAGAGAAATTTATCGGCCAGGCCGTTTACTTTTGGCCGTTTAAGTGCGTATTTATACGCCAGGCGGAAGTCTGCCTGTCTCAAAGGGAGCTGAAAATGGCCGAGGGAAAGCGTTACGGGCTTGATCAGCTTCGGAAAACGGGCGGGCGGGGTACGGTGGATCTTCCCGTGCTGTCTGGTTTCAACATGGGCAACAGTACGCTCAACATCACGATGCCGATGGGCACGTTCCGGGAAGTGGCGCTTGTGGCGAATGAAGCTCGCATGATCGCTATGGGTGAAGGGCCGGAGTCGATCGCACAGCGTCAGTTGCTTCCCGACCATGCCAAGAAGCTTGCGCTTTACATTTTGCGTGGTCTGCTCGCAGGCGTGAAGGCGAAGTGGCTGGAGGAGGGGAAGCACGTTCCCGACTGCCTGGCTGATATTCTGAACGAACTTGGCGAAGGCCCCTACCAGGCGCTTCAGCCGTTCACGGCCAATATTCGGAATATCCAAGAAGGGGGGTTAGAGTTTGAGGACACCGCTGCGGGTGTCATCCTTCACCTTCATAAGCTCCAGAAGTTGTTTGTGGTTGATGGGCAACACCGCCTCCGTGCTGGTGAGCTTGTCCACGATTGGCTGAACACTGTTCTTACGAACGCCAAATATCCGAAGAAGGGGCTCTGGATTGGAGAAACCCAGGAAGTCACTTCGGAAGAAATGGAAGTGTGGACGGCTGCCCTGACGCAGTTCGGAATGGCTTTCACCATCGATGTCACCGTGCATCTTGATCTTGATCCAGAACAAGAGCGCCAACTTTTTCATGAT
This sequence comes from Caulobacter sp., assembly GCF_049283275.1. Classification (GTDB taxonomy): domain Bacteria; phylum Pseudomonadota; class Alphaproteobacteria; order Caulobacterales; family Caulobacteraceae; genus Caulobacter. The sequence continues at coordinate 9,661 of NZ_JBAPVS010000217.1, forward strand.
CTCAATGTGCTGGGAAAAAAACCGTCCTCAGCTCAAGCACTAGCTTTCGACGCGGCGAACCCGGTCAGCAAGTACGTTACCGATCGCCTTGCGCCTGGTGGCAACGTACATGGCTTGCGGGTTATCGATGCGGGCCACAAGAAATCTGGATCCAAGCTCGATGACGCAGCCATCTATCGCGATGATCTCGTAAATACCTGCGCAATTCTTTTCCGGGGGGCCTTCAATCAGTCAGGGATTACTCCACTCGACGTGATCGGCTCGGAGGACTACGCCGACGCTTTCTGGGCGGCGCTCGCCAAACAACCTCATTGGTCGGTGCCTGACCGCGACAAGTTCACGCTTCTAGCCCAGCCTACGGCCGTTAAGGCTATGGCGTTTCTTGTGCGGTCATTTCACAATGGAGAAGAAGCTCGGGATAGAGAGGTGGCGCACGCAAAGCGTGATGCTATTATCCAAGCTCTTGCGGATGGTCTTGTAGACTTCAGCTACGACAATACGCTTTGGCGAGTATACTTAATGAGCCAGGACGAACGTAGCGCCGCATTTCCGGGAATCGAGGCTTACATTACTCCCGACACCGTCCGACTTCCGTACGGCGTTTGGGATGATGAGGCGGGGCGACTCCAACTAGGACCGAACGCCCGAGATATCGCGCGCTACCTGGCTGATTTGGTGCGGTACCTGCTTCGTGATCATGTCGGTCTCGAGCCTCGTCCCGGCCTGGTTTCGCTGAAGAAGAAGCTAGCGGAAGCGGAGGCTGAAAAGCTGAAGGTGTGATGAAAGACGGCCACGGCGCACAAGATCGCGACATGGCCGTCCCATAAATTTCGAGTGTGCAGCGTGTTCGCTTTCTGAGGGCCACGCACGCTGCACAGAACCGCTGACGAAGGAGTGCAAGGTGACCTGGCAGATCACTTCGACAATACCGTAGCCCCCGCGAGGGGGTTCCGTCGCAGTCCGTGGGGCCAGTTTCACGGCCTCCACGGCTGCGTATTAGCTCAATCTATGAACTGTGTCTAACGTAGCAGGGAGGTCGTTATGGCCCGTAAGCAGAGCTCTCCCCCCGTTAGCAGTCTGGCAGCGAAGGTTCTGGCTGGGAAACCCGCCACCCGCGCTGAGCAGTTGCGGCTGGCCGCTTCAGTCCTTTCTCAGGACGAAAAACGCGGAAAATAAGGGTTAGCGTCGTGGATGTGTGGCCCTGTGAAAACAGGACCACACATTCCTGATTCAGCCTCATGGGTCCTGCTCCCACAAAGGGAACCGCCGCAGCTTGACGTCCCGTCACGCTTTACGCCCACGTCAGGCGGCGTAACCTCTCCGGTAAACAACGATAACCGACCGGGAGAGAGCGATCATGGACGGCGCCGAAGCCCTGACGGCCGCGCGGGACCCCAGCACCGCGCCCTTCAAGCCTCTGCCGATGAAGGGCGCCGACATCAGCGTCGACCGGCGGCCCGACGGCAGCATCGTCATCACGTCCAACCACGCGCCCGGCGAGGGGCCGCGCACGATCAGCCACCTGCTGGCCGAGAAGGCCGCCGCCCATCCCGACCGGCCCTATCTCAAGCAGCGCGAGCCCGGCCACGGCCCCTGGCGCGGCGTCACCTACGGCCAGGCCCAGCGGGCGGTCGAGGGGATCAGCCAGTGGCTGCTGGACCAGGGCCTGAGCGCCGACGACAGCGTGATGATCCTGTCGGGCAATTCGATCGAGCACGCCCTGATGACGCTGGGCGCCTACGGGGCCGGTGTTCCGGCCGCCCCGGTCAGCCCGGCCTACAGCCTGATGTCCACCGATCACGGCAAGCTCAAGCACTGCTTCGACAAGGTCGCGCCCAAGGTGGTGTTCGCCCAGTCCGGCGCGATGTTCGACAAGGCCGTCGCCACGCTGCGGACCCTCAAGCCCGACCTGCTGCTGGTCACCGCCGACGGAACCGGCCAGGGCGCCGTCGCCTTCGACACCGTCGCCGCCACCGCGCCTCGCGACGTCGTGGCCAAGCGCGAGACCCTGACGCCGGCCACCGTGGCCAAGTACCTGTTCACCTCCGGCTCGACCGGCATGCCCAAGGGCGTGCCCCAGACCCACGCCATGATGGCGGGGGTGATCGCCGGCCAGGAGGGCCTGCGCACCGACGAGCCTTCCGACGAGATCCCCAACAGCCTGGAATGGATGCCCTGGAGCCATATCTCGGCCGGCAACATCGGCTTCAACGCGGTGATCTGGGGTGGCGGCACCCTGTGGATCGACGAGGGCAAGCCGTTGCCGGGCCTGTTCGAGACCACGATCAAGAACCTGTACGAGGTCTCGCCCATCGTCTTCGGCTCGGCGCCGATCGCCTTTTCGATGCTGGCCGGAGCCATGGAGGCCGATCCGGTGCTGCGCGCCTCGTTCTTCAAGAACCTGCGCTACATGGCCTATGGCGGGGCGACGCTGTCGGACGACGTCTACAGGCGCATTCAGGCCCTGGCCGTGGCCGAGACCGGCCATCGGGTGCCGCTGGCCACCATGTACGGCGCGACCGAGACCCAGGGCATCACCCTGACCCATTGGATCACGGAGCGAGTCGGACTGGTGGGGCTGCCGCTGCCCGGCATCGCCCTGAAGCTGGCCCCGGCCGGCGCCAAGTACGAGGTGCGGGTCAAGGGGCCGACGGTGGCCTCGGGCTATCACAAGGATTCGGAAATGACCGCGGCGGCCTTCGACGAGGAAGGCTTCTACAAGCTGGGCGACGCGGCGCGGTTCGTGGATCCGGACGACCCGTCCAAGGGCCTGGTGTTCGACGGCCGGGTGACCGAGGACTTCAAGCTGGACAGCGGCACCTGGGTCAGCGTCGGGGTGCTGCGCCCCGACCTGGTGGCGGCTTGCAGCCCCTACATCCACGACGCGGTGATCGCCGGCCAGGACAAGCCGTTCGCCGCCGCCATGGTCTGGCCCTCGCCGGCCGGGCTGACGGCCTTGGTCGCCGATCCGGGGCCGGGCACGCCGCTGGAGAAGCTGACCGCGATCCTGCGCGAGCGGATCGGGGCCTTCAACGCCGCGGCTGGCGGCGGCTCGCGGCGCATCGCCCGCGTGGCCATCCTGACCGAACCGCCGTCCATCGACGCCGGCGAGATCACCGACAAGGGCTATGTGAACCAGCGCGCGACGCTGGAGCGGCGGGCGGCCACCGTGGC
>NZ_JBAPVS010000218.1:0-3367 GCF_049283275.1 Caulobacter sp.
CGCTTTCACCCAGGAGCGCCAGTCCGTGTTGCGCGGCTTGGCCGAGCGACGCGTACGCGCCGCCGCCCTGCGCTCGCCTTTGGCCTCCGAAGCCGCCGCCGCCCTGGCCGTCGCTCACGGCTTGGCCCGCAAGCACGGCCTACGTTCACCCCGCCTGGTCGCAGCCTTCAGCGATCGGGAGGCCGCTCTTCGTCTGGGCGGCAAGCCCCTGGGTCACGCGTCGGCCACGGCGCCGATCTCGACCGCCCAGACCGCCGACGGCCTGCTGGTTCCGACGTTCAGCGCCGCGGCTCACATCTGCCTGACCGAGGCCGGGGCCGACTTCGACGCCGCTCGCCGCCACGCCATGGGACACGGTTCGTTGGCCGAATCTCCCGCGATCGACCACATGGTCCTGCAGGCCCGCGGCTTCACCGCCCACGAGATCGAACAGGCCGAAGAGGCCCTGCGCCACGTCGACGGCCTGCGCGCCGCCTTCGCCCCCGCCGTGATCGGCGCCGGCTTTCTCAGCGACGTGCTGGGGGCCCCCGCCGACGCCTTGACGGATCCCGGTTTCGACACCCTGGCCTTCGCCGGTTTTTCCGAGACCGAGATCCAGGCGGCCGAGCGTCACGCCCTCGGCGCCCGGTCCTTGTCGGATTGCGAAACCCTGGAAGGCGAGCTGCGCGCTCTGTTCGCCACGGTGGAGGCGCCGACGGTGGTGGACCGACTGGCCATGATCGCCGCCGTCGAAACCTTCACCTGCCTGGCGGTTCCGGCCGTGCTGGACGTGCCGTTCGACGCACGCCCCGCCGACGCCGCCCGCCTTCAGGCCGCCGCCGCTCGAGCCGGCGTTCGGGCGCTGCGGTTGAATCGAACCGCGCCGCCGGTGGGTTTCGTCCTTCCCCTGCCCGAAGCTGAAGCCGAAGCGCCCAAACCGGCTCGCGCGCTGGAAACGGCCGCTGACGCCCCGTCCGTTCAGGTCAAGGAACGGATCGTCGAGCGCGTGGTCGAGCGCATCGTGGAACGCGGCGGTCGCGCCCGCCGCAAGCTGCCCGATAGGCGCAAGGGCTATATCCAGAAGGCCGCGGTCGGAGGCCACAAGGTCTATCTCCACACCGGCGAGTACGAAGACGGCGAGGTCGGCGAGATCTTCATCGACATGCACAAGGAAGGCGCCGCCTTCCGCAGCCTGATGAACAATTTCGCCATCGCCGTCTCGATCGGTCTGCAATACGGCGTGCCGCTGGACGAGTTCGTCGACGCTTATGTCTTCACCAAGTTCGAGCCGGCGGGACCGGTCACGGGCAATGACTCCATCCGTTCGGCGACCTCGATCCTCGACTATATCTTCCGTGAGCTCGGCGTTTCGTATCTGGGACGCGACGACCTGGCCAACGCTGATCCGGGCGAGTTCAACGCCGACGGCCTGGGCCGGGGCAAGGGCGCGCCGGACGCCGAGGTCGAGGCCGAGCCCCTGCCCGCCAGCAAGTTCATCTCCAAGGGCTTCTCGCGCGGCGCGGCGCCGGACAATCTGGTGTTCCTGCCGTTCGGCGGCCGCCGCGACCAGGAGCCTCGTCCAGTGGGCTCCAGCGGCGATGTCTGCCCGGCCTGCGGCGACCTGGCGCTGACCCGCAAAGGCGGTCTGGTGATCTGTGACAGCTGCGGGACCCAGGCCAACGCCCTTCTCGACGAGAGCGACGCCGGCTAGAGGTCGGACCCGGCTGAACCGGGTCTGCGGCGTTTTGTCCACCCGCTCGCCGCAAGGGCTTTTCGCCGCCCTCCGGCCGTTAAACTTCCGTCATTACCGCGATTTAAGTGGCGCTTGCCCGCCGCCGGCCCCAAATCGTAACCCACACGGTCGCTTATCTTGACCGGTTTGGAGGTTTTATGCCCCGCTTGCGGATCACTGTCGCTGCTCTGTCGCTCGCCCTGTCAGCCCTGGCCCACCAGGCCTATGCCGGGGTCGAGGACAAGGACGTGGCCAAGATGATCTCGCTGGGCGGCGCCTGTGTGAGCTGCGAGCTGTCGGGCCGCAAACTGACCGGCGCCCGTTTCACCGGCGCCAACTACGCCAAGGCCAACCTGATCGGCGCGGACCTGCGTGGCGCCAGCTTCTTCGGCTCCAACTTCACCGGCGCGGACCTGTCGCGGGCCGATCTGCGCGGCGCGGAAATGCGCGGCGCCGGCTTCTCGCACGCCATCTTCACCGACGCCAAGCTGTCGGGCATCGAGAGCAGCGGCGCCAACTTCATCGGCGCCGATCTGGGCCGGGTCGACCTGTCGAGCAGCGAACTGCACGGCGCCAGCTTCCAGGGCGCGAACCTGGAGCGCGCCAACCTGTCGAGCGCCGAGCTGATCGGCGCCAACATGCAGGGCGTCAACGCCAAGGGCGCCAACTTCAGTTCGTCCGAATTGAACGCCAGCAACATGAGCGGCGGCAACTTCGAGCGGGCCAACTTCCGGGACGCCGAGTTCACCGGTTCGACCCTGCGCGGTGCGATCTTCAACGGCGCCGACTTCCGGAACGCCGACCTGTCGGGCGCCAGCCTGAACGGGGCCGACCTGTCGAACGCCCGCGGCCTGGATCAGGACCAGCTGGACGAGGCTTGCGGCGACGGCGCCACCCGGGTTCCGAGCGGGCTGAGCATCCGCAACTGCTCGGGCAATGTCCGCGTCCGCGTCAGCCCCAGCTTCGCCCGCGCCCAGGCCGAAGCCGCCCGGGCGCAGGTCGAAGCGCACCGCGCCGAGATCCAGGCCGCGACGGCCGCCGCCACCTTGAGGGCCGCGCCCAAACCGCCCAGACCGCCGAAGCCTCCCAAGCCGCCCAAGTCCGTCAAAGAGCTGGACGAATAGGTCAGGCTCGAGTTTCGGACAAAAAAGCCCTCCGATCCCGTTGGACCGGAGGGCTTTTCCGTATGCGCTTCACCCGACCGATCTAGACCTTGATCGGCGGGGCCGAGCGGATGTGCAGTTCCTTGTACTGGCGCTCCTGGGCCTCGGCCGGGGCGTTCATCAAGAGGTCCTGGCCCTGCTGGTTCAGCGGGAAGGCGATGACCTCTCGGATAGCTTGCTGCTCGGCCAGCAGCATGACGATCCGGTCGATGCCGGGCGCCAGGCCGCCGTGGGGCGGGGCCCCGAAGCGGAAGGCGTTGAGCATGCCGCCGAACTGCGCCTCGACCACCTCGGCGCCGTAGCCGGCGGTCTCGAAGGCCTTGAGCATGATCTCCGGCTTGTGGTTCCGGATCGCGCCCGAGCACAGCTCGTAGCCGTTGCAGACGATGTCGTACTGATAGGCGCGGATGGTCAGCGGATCCTGGGTCTCCAGGGCCTCCAGACCGCCTTGCGGCATCGAGAACGGGTTGTGCGAGAAGTCGACCTTCTTCTC
>NZ_JBAPVS010000219.1:0-7140 GCF_049283275.1 Caulobacter sp.
CCGGTCATCGTCTGGATCCACGGCGGCTCCCTGGTCTCGGGCAAGGGCAGCTCGGCCGTCTACAACGGCGCCAAGCTCGCGGCCGCCGGGACGGTGGTGGTGACGATCAACTACCGGCTGGGCGCGCTGGGCTATCTGTCCCATCCCGAGCTCAGCAAGGAGTCGCCCGTCGGCCTCTCCGGAAACTATGGACTGCTCGACCAGATCGCGGCCCTGACCTGGGTCCAGCGCAACATCGCCGCTTTCGGCGGCGACCCGGCCAATGTCACCATCGCCGGAGAGTCCGCCGGCGCGCTCAGCGTGATGTACCTGATGGCCTCGCCCCCGGCGCGCGGCCTGTTCCACAAGGCGATCGCCCAGAGCGCCTACATGATCTCCACGCCGGAGCTTAAGACCGCACGCCACGGCGCGCCTTCGGGCGAGGGCGCAGGCCTCTATGTGGCGGGCGCCCTGAAGGCCCCGAACCTGCGTGCCTTGCGGGCGATGGACCCGCAGCTCGTGACGGACGCAGCGGCCGCGGCCGGCTTCCTCCCCTTCGGGGTCGTCGACGGCGTGGTTCTTCCCAGGCAGCTGGTCGATGTGTTCGATCGCGGCGAGCAAGCAAGCGTGCCGATCCTCGCCGGTTTCAACAGCGGCGAGATCCGGTCCCTGCGGTTTCTCGCGCCGCCGGCGCCGAAGACCGCCGCGGACTACGAGCGGGTCATCCGCGAGCGCTACGGGGACCTCGCCGACGACTTCCTGGCGCTCTATCCCGCGTCGAACCTGGAAGAAAGCGTGCTCGCCACCACCCGCGACGCCCTGTACGGCTGGACGGCCGAACGCCTGGCGCGGTCCCAGGCCAAGGCCGGCCACCCCTCGTTCCTCTATCTCTTCGACCACGGCTATCCCAGCGCCGACCAGGCGGGCCTGCACGCCTTCCACGCCAGCGACATACCCTACATGTTCGGCACGATGGACCGGACCTCGCCGCGCTGGCCCAAGGCGCCGGCCACGCCGGACGAGGCGCGACTGTCCGACGCCATGGTGGGCTACTGGACCAGCTTCGCCAGGACAGGACAGCCGCAGGCCGCCGGAGCGGCGGCTTGGGCGCCCTATGCGCCGCAGGGCGCCTACATGGCCTTCCGCGAACAGCCGACGCCCGCTTCGGACCTGATGCCGGGCATGTTCGCGCTGCACGAACGCGCCATGTGCCGACGCCGGGCAAGCGGCGACCAAGCCTGGAACTGGAACGTGGGCCTGGTTTCCCCGGTCATGCCCGGTCCAACGCCGGCCTGTCCCTAGAGCCGTCCGAAACGGCGACCAAGCCGATCCTTGTCGATGCAGGACTTGGTGCGGGCGGCCGGGGTCAAACCGGCATGGGATTGCTCCCGACCGGCGCGGGCGTTGAGCCGAACTCTTTCCTCGATCACGCGAGCCAGGGCGTCCAACTTGCGGCGAGCGCTATAGGCCGCCCCGGTCGGAGGCAAGGTCAGCCGGCTGGCGCGTCGCCAGTCCGGAGCCAACGGAAGCGATCGTGGCCCAGGCCGGTGACATGATCACGCCGCCACGCGCGATGGCGGATGGCGGTCGGCGATCTTGTTGGCGACAATCTGGATGTGCGGCTGCAACGCGGGGCGGGGCTCGAAGCCCATGGGCGCCAGACGCTCGATCAAGGCGTCCTCGGCTTCGACCGGCATGGCGGCCAGGTCGACGACAAGACCGCCGCCGCACTTCAGGCCGCCGGCGGCGTTGACGATCGATGTCGTGGCGCGATCGGCGCTGATCGAGCCGGCGACAAACAGGATGTCCAGGCGCGCGTCGGTGTCGTCGGCCGTCGGATGGGCGCTTCGCGCGGCTTGAGCCCGTTTGAAGCCTCGCCGCCACAGCGACGACAAGACCTCGCCTGCGTCGGGGCCCAGGACGCCGATGCGCGAGGCCAGAGGCGGGGTGGTCTGTTCGAGGAAAAGAGCCGTCGCATCATTGGCGACGCGGTCGGCGGCGGTGACGCTCACGCCCGAGAGCCGCAGGGCTGTAGGTGTCCAGATCGAAGAGCCCATGGATGTCTCCAGTACACTCGTCGCCGGCATAGTCCGACGAGCGGTCACCTTAGATTTGGCCGCCGTAAGAGGTCTATTGGTCAACGCGTCGCCGATATAAGCGCTTCGTAAAAGGGCGCGGTCACTTATGCGATCTTTACGAAATCGGCCTCGTCGGGCCCAATTTGCGTATGGAGCGCTTATGGGCTTCGGAGAGATGCTGCGGTCGGGATCCATGCGCCGGCCAAGATCCTGACGTCTTAGCGTCTGTCGGCTCAAGGCTTGAGGTTCTCGACTTCCATGAAGCCCCCCAACTCCCCTGCGGTCGACTATCCGATCGCGCTCGCCGCCCAGCATCTGAAGGCTTGCGGCGCGGGTCCTGAATGCTCGGTGACCCTGGCCGGTCGCGCCGGCCTCTCGGCCCAGCTCTGGCTGTGCCGCCACGACTATCAAACCGTCAATCACCTGGCCGGCGACGCCGGGGCGGGCGAGCGCGCCCAGATCGTCCTGCTGACCGATCTGATCGGACCCGACGACGTCGCCCAGGCGGTGCGCCGGGCTCGCCGCCACCTTGCGGCCGGCGGCTGGCTGGTGACCTGGTCGCGCGATCCCAAGAGCGCCGAGGACCCCATCCATGCGGTGTTGCAAGCCGAAGGCTTCGTCCTGCAACGCTGTATTCGACGCGGTGGCGGCGAACTGCATGTGGCCACACTCGCGGAGCCGGCGAGGATCGCGGCGTGACCGAACCGTCTCCTCGCCCCGGGGCCGGCGATCGCCACCGGTCCTCGGTGCGCCGGCCCCTGCGCGAGCAACTGTCCCACGCGGCCCGCATCGCCGAGATGATGATGGGGCTGCCCGCAGGTCGGCCCGAGGATTTCGGTCTGGCCGACCGTGACGTTCTGCGGATCGGGGTTTCGTCCTCCCTGTCTTGCGGCCGCCTGCGCGCCCTTTTGCGGGGCTTTCGCGCTACGGCGACCAGCGTCGACATGCAGGTGGCGTCCCTGTCGCGCGACACCATCGCCCATCGCCTCAAGCAGGGCGTCCTGGACATCGGCTTGGTCTGCGGGGAGACGCCGGCGGCGGGCCTTTGCTCGGAGCCGCTTTGGCGCGAAGCCCTGTACGTCGTCCTGCCGGCCGATCACCCCTTGGCGCGCGATAACGCTGTCGCGCCCGCCCGCCTGACCGGTCAGACCGTATTGACCAGCCGTTCGGACCTGGGCGGCGTCGAGCGCCTCTGCCAGGCGGCGTTGGCCGAGCCCCCTTTGCTGGCCATCCTGCCGACGGAAGCCGACCGAGAGACGCTCTTCAACCTCGTCGCCCTGGGCTTTGGCCTGGCGATGACCAGCGCCTCTGCGCTGGGGGCCTACTACCCGGGCGTGGTCTATCGCCCCTTGCTGGGCTGCGAGCACGCCGTTCCGTACGAGGCGCTCTGGCGGGAGGGCAACCGCAAGCCCGCCCTGGCCCACTTCCTCGGCGCCGCGCGGGCCAGTTTCTGAAAGCCGGAGATCCTTCCCATGATGACGGGCATTCCCGATCTTTCCGCGCCGAGCCGGCGCGCGTTGCGCCCCGCGCGCTATGTCGTGCGGCACGAGGCCCGGGGCTGGCGGCTCTACGGGCGCACATCGCCCGGCGGTTGCGGTGGGTTCGCCGGGCGCGAGGAGGCCGTCGGCATGGCCGAGCATCTCGCCGCTGAGGCGGCGTTCCTCGGTCATGCGGCTTATCTGGTCATCGAGAGCGAAGGGCAGGGCGTCGAGATCCGGCGCCTGCATCGTTGTCTGGAAACAGGCGATGGCGAACAACGACGGCGACTGGTGACGACCGTGCGTTGGCTGCCGTCCAGGATCGGGGCCGCGCCCGTCGCGGCCATGGCGGGCTGAGCTCGCCATCCAGGTCGATCAAACCGCCAGTTCAATAGAAGGCCCCCGCCCCCAGGGCGGGGGCCTTCGCGCTGAACGGCGTACGGTCACGCTAGACCGTGGCCGGCCAGGTTGACGCAGATCAAAGGAAAGCTCGCCTTCGGCCGCATCGTGATCGCGAGCGCTGGTCTTTATGCGCCGCTTATGCCGCTCCCCGACTTCGGAATGGAGCCCTTACGCTTCGCCGTGGTCCTGTCCCGCGACTGAACAGGAGGGCTAGAGATGGCCGATCTCATTTTTCTGGTGCTGGGGACGGGGCTGTTCGCGGCCTTCGCCGCCTTCGCCGCAGCATTGAGGCGCCTATGACCATGCTGGTGAGCGCGCTTTGGGGAGCCGGGGCGATCGTCGTCGCGGTCTACATGGTCGTGGCGATGCTGCGACCGGACAAGTTCTGACGGATAACATCCCATGAATTGGCAAGGTTGGGCGGAAATCGCCCTGACGCTGGGCTTGGCGGTCGCCATCGGCTGGCCGCTCGGCGTCTACATGTCCCGCGTCTGGAACGGCGAGCGCACCTGGCTCGACCCGGTGCTCAGGCCTTTCGAGACGTTTTTCTACACGGCCTGCGGCGTGGACTCCAAGAAGAGCCAGAGCTGGTACGGCTATGCCGGCGCTCTGCTGGCCTTCAACCTCACCGGCTTCCTGCTGGTCTACGGCGTGCTGCGCCTGCAGGGCGTCCTGCCGTTGAACCCTCAGGGTTTCCCCGGCCTGTCGGGGCACCTGTCGTTCAACACGGCCATCAGCTTCGTGACCAACACCAACTGGCAGAGCTATGCCGGCGAAACGACGATGTCGACACTGAGCCAGATGTTGGTGTTGACGGTGCAGAACTTCGTCTCGGCCGCCACCGGCGCGACCATCGCCGCGGCTTTGGCCCGGGCGTTCGTCGCCAATCGCGGCGAGGGCGTCGGCAATTTCTGGGCCGACCTGATCCGCACCACGCTCTATGTGCTGCTGCCGCTGTCGTTCTTGCTGGCGATCGTGCTGGTCGCCCTGGGCCTGCCCCAGGCCCTGAGCGCGGGCGTCACCGCCCATACCCTGGAAGGCGTCGACCAGAAGATCTCGCTCTACGCCGTGGCTTCGCAGGAAGCCATCAAGATGCTGGGCATCAATGGCGGCGGGATTTTCAACGCCAACTCCGCCCATCCGTTCGAGAACCCGACCCCGCTGACCAACCTGATCACGGCGGTGTCGATCAATGTGCTGGGCTGGGCCGCCTTCTTCGCGTTCGGCCGCAGCGTCCTGGCCAAGAAGGACGTCCGCGCCCTGGTGATCGCCGCCAGCGTGCTGTTGTTCGCGGCCGCCGGCGGCATCTATCTCGCCGAAGTCCAGCCGGCTCCGGCCCAGGTCGCCGCGGGCGTCGACACCAGCGTCAACATGGAAGGCAAGGAGACTCGCTTCGGCGCGCCGGCCACGGCCGCCTGGGCCGCGGCCACAACCGGCGCTTCCAACGGCTCGGTCAACGGCATGCACTCCAGCCTGATGCCCCTGGGCGGCGGGATCGCCATGTTCCTGATGCACCTGGGCGAGATCCTGCCCGGCGGCATCGGCTCGGGGATCGCCGTGATGGTGGTGATGGCCGTGCTGGCGGTGTTCGTCGCCGGTCTGATGGTCGGCCGCACGCCGGAATATCTCGGCAAGAAGATCGAGGCCCGCGAGGTGCAACTGTCGATCCTGGCGGTGCTGGCCATCCCCGTCTGTGTGCTGGGCTTCTCGGCGGTCGCCGCGGTGCTGCCCGAGGCGCTCAAGGGGCTGATGCATTCCGGCCCGCACGGGATGTCGGAGATCCTCTACGCCTACACCTCCGGCGTGGCCAACAACGGCTCGGCCTTCGCCGGCCTGACGGCCAACGCGCCCTGGTGGGACACCACCCTGGGCGTGGCCATGGCCATGGGCCGGTTCTTGCCGATCGTCGCGGTGCTGGCCATCGCCGGCTCGCTGGCCGCCAAGCCCAAGCTCGCGCCTTCGGCCGGCACCTTGCCGACCCATGGCGGTCTCTTCGTCGGCCTCTTGATCGGGGTGATCCTGATCCTGGGCGGCCTGCAATTCTTCCCCGCATTGGCTCTGGGCCCGATCGTCGAGCACTTCCAGGTGCTCGCCGCGGTCGCCGGCCACTGATCGCAAAGGCGATTACATCATGACCACCATCGAAACCCACGCCGGGGAGGGCCGGCGCAAGGCCGGCGCCCTGGCGGGCGGGCTGTCCCCGGCCATCATGACCCGGGCGGCCAAGGACGCCTTCGTCAAGCTGGATCCGCGCAAGCTGACCGGCAATCCGGTGATCTTCGCCACCTGGATCGTGGCCCTGCTGTCGACGGTGTCGGCGGTCGCGGCCATCGCCAGCCACCAGTCGGCCGGCTTCGCCGTGCAGATCGCCGGCTGGCTGTGGGCCACGGTGCTGTTCGCCAACCTGGCCGAAAGCGTCGCCGAAGGGCGGGGCAAGGCCGCCGCCGACAGCCTGCGGGCCACCCGCGTCACCACCAACGCCAAGCTCCTGGACGAGCAAACGGGCGCGGTCGTGATGACCGCCGCCCACAAGCTGGTCCCAGGATCGGTGATCCTGGTCGAGGCCGGGGATGTCGTGCCGACCGACGGCGACATCATCGAGGGCATGGCCAGCGTCAACGAGGCGGCCATCACCGGCGAAAGCGCCCCGGTGATCCGCGAAAGCGGCGGCGACCGCTCGGCCGTCACTGGCGGAACCACTGTCGTGTCGGACTGGATCAAGGTTCGCGTCACCAGCTCGGCGGGCAACACGTTCCTGGACCGGATGATCGCCATGGTCGAGGGCGCGGACCGTCGCAAGACGCCCAACGAGATCGCCCTGGCGGTGCTGCTGGCCGGCCTGACCCTGATCTTCCTGATCGCCGTGGTGACGCTGCTGGGCCTGGGCAAGTTCTCGGGCGTGGCCCTGGATCCGCTGGTGTTGGGCGCGCTGTTCATCACGCTCATTCCGACGACCATCGGCGGGCTGCTCAGCGCCGTCGGCATCGCCGGCATGGACCGGCTGATGAAGCACAATGTGCTGGCCACCTCGGGCCGGGCGGTCGAGGCCGCCGGCGACGTCGACACCCTGCTGCTCGACAAGACCGGCACCATCACCTTCGGCAACCGCATGGCCACCGAAGTGATCGCCGCCCCAGGCGTGCGCCCGGAGGCCGCCCTGCGCGCCGCGATCAGCGCCTCGCTGGCCGACGAGACCCCGGAAG
>NZ_JBAPVS010000220.1:0-53615 GCF_049283275.1 Caulobacter sp.
GTCTGGGCCTGGGCCGCCGCGCCCTTGGGCTCGGGCAGACCCAGGGCCGTGGCCAGGCCCACGGCCGACGGCGCGCAGAAGGTGGCGGGACGGGTGAAGGCATAGAGCTCCAGCACGTCAAAGATCCCGCGCGCCCGGGCCGGGGTCTGCAGGTTCAGCCGCTTGGCGGTCATCGAGGCATGGGCGACCAGCACCGGCCCGTATTCAAACAGATCGCGCGCGTCGGGCGTGCGCAGGACGCGCCCCTCGCCCGAGCCGTCGGCCACGCCGGCGCGCGGGCCGGGCAGAACCACCAGGGCGGGGGCAAGATCGAGGGCGGGAATCTGTGCGGTCACGCGCCCTTTTAGCGGATCGGCGGCAGAAACGGAACGGGAACAATCCACAGCTTGGCGAGAGCCCAAGGCTCTGCCATGGTTACAACCTCAAATGGACAAATCGATGCGCCTCCTCGTCCTCGTCAGCCTGCTCGGGATCGCTCCCTCGCCGCTCTTGGCCCAAACTCTGGACCCGACCAAGCCGACGATCACGGTGATCGGCGACGGTCGCGCTGAGACCCCGGCGGAGTTCGCCTGGCTGTCGTTCAACCTGCGCGGCGAAGGTCCTACCTCGCCCGAGGCGGTCACGGCCCTGACCACTACCCACCGCAAGCTGGACGCCAGCTTCAGGGCTCTGCCGGGCAAGCCCGCGCTGGAGACGCGCGACGGCACGCTCTCCATCCGGGAAGTCCGCCCCAAGGCGTGCACGGTCAACTATGGCGCGCCCAATCTCAGCACCGGCGAATGCGCGGTGATCGGCAGCATCGCCACCACAAACGTTCAGGTGAAGGTCACGCCGGCCAAGCAGGTCGGCGACGTCGCCTCGCTGGCGGCCCAACTTGGCGCCGCCGACGTCAACGTCAGCAATGGCGGTTTGACCGACACTCAGCCGCTGGAGGACAAGGCCATGCGGTTGGCGGTCGCCGACGCCAGGCGCCAGGCCCAGCTGATCGCAGACGCATCCGGGCGCACGCTGGGTTCGATCTTGCGCATCCAGGACTCGCAGACCAGCGTGAACAGCCCTCTCCCGATGCCGCCACCGCCAGCGCCACCGCCCGCCTACGAGGCCCGGGAGGACATCGTGATTTCCGCCGCCAAGCTTGCGGCGCCCCTGGCCATGACGCCGCCGACGATCACGCGCGCGGCGCGGGTGAGCGTGACCTACAGCCTGCTGCCCTAGAAGGTTCAGGCGATCGGGGTTTCCGACGACCCGCCCTCAAGGCGCTCGACGGCGTCCTCGGCCATCTCGGCCACTTCAGCGTCGTCGCTCTCGGCCGCCATCCGGTACAGCTGCACAGCCTTGGCGCGGCTGGCTTTCACACCTTCGCCGTCCTCGTACATCTGGCCCAGGTCGTAATAGGCCGCCAGGTTGCCGGCGCTGGCCGACAGGGCGAAGAGGCGCAGGGCCTTTTCCAGATCGACCTCGACCCCCTCGCCGTTGCGAAAGGCGGCCGCGACATTGGCCATGGCCACCGCCGAGCCCTGCTGCGCCGCGTCCGCGTAGAGCGTCAGGGCCTGTCCCTCGTCGACCGGCACGCCATACCCCTGCAGATAGTACGAACCCAGGTCATTGATCGCGTCGACCGAGCCGGCGGCGGCCGCCTCGCGCATCCAGGCCACGGCCTGAGTCTCATTGGCGGGCACGCCGCGGCCCAGCTGATAGGCCAGGGCCAGCTTGTACATGCCGCCCTCGTCGCCGCCGGCGGCCGCGCGCCAGTACCAGCCCAGGGCCTGGGTCAGGTCGTCAGAGCTGACCTCGTAGACCAGGCCGGCGTTGTAGGCGCCCAGGGCGTCGCCGTTGGCGGCGGCGGCCTTGTACAGCGACAGGGCCTTGGCCTCGTCCTGGTCCAGGTCCTCGCCCGCGAAATAGAGGTTGCCCAAGGCGATCATGCAGTCGGTGTCGCCGGCCCTGACTCCGACGTTGAGCCAGCGCACCGCGGCGTCGACGTCGCGCTGGTCGCCCTTGGCGTTCAGATAGCTGTCAGCGAGCAGGTCATAGGCGCTGACGTCGCCGGCCTGGGCGCGACGCAGCAGTTCGGTGCGGGCGGGCTCGTCGCGCCCTGCGGGCGCCGCCCAGACCGGGGCGCCCGTCGCCAGCATCGCCGCCACGGCCAAGCCCGCCAGGCCGCTCTTCGCCATCCATCCCATCGTCGCACGCCCCCAACGGTCTGAAACCACGGATGGACTCGCGTATCATTCTTGTCAAAAGACCGGAAAGCGGCAGGTAGCCGCATGGAAACGGAACGGGAACATGCTATAGGCCTGGGCAATGCTCGCGGCGACCGCCCTTCCTGCACGCTTTCAAGAGTGGTTCGCCTCGCGCGGGTGGGCGCCGCGGCCGCATCAGTTGGCCATGATCGAGAAGGGCCGACAGGGCCGCGACGCCCTGCTGATCGCCCCCACCGGCGGGGGCAAGACCCTGGCGGGTTTCCTGCCCAGCCTGATCGAACTGGCCGAACGTCCGCCACGCAACACCCCGGCCGGCGTGCACACCCTCTACATCTCGCCGCTCAAGGCCCTGGCGGTCGATATCGAGCGCAACCTGGCCACGCCGATCCGCGAGATGGGCCTGAACATCGTCGCTGAAAGCCGCACCGGCGACACCGGCGAGGCCCGCAAGCAGCGCCAGCGCCTGCGGCCGCCCGACATCCTGCTGACCACCCCCGAACAGCTGGCCCTGTTCTGCGCCTGGGAGGGCGCCCGGGGCTATTTCGCCGACCTGTCGTGCGTGATCATCGACGAGGCCCACGCTCTCTGGCCGTCCAAGCGCGGCGACCTGCTGTCGCTGGGCCTGGCGCGGCTGCAGGTGTTCGCCCCGAACCTGCGGCGGGTCGGTTTGTCGGCGACGGTGGACGATCCGGACCTGTTGCGGCGGTGGCTGGGCTGGAACCGTCCGAGCCCTCTCCCTGTGGGGGAGGCGACGCGAAGCGTTGGTGGGGGGAGTCTTGATGAGCCACCCCCTCTCCCCTCCGTCGATCTTCCATCGACACCTCCCCCACAGGGGGAGGACCTTCATTCCGTTGATCTCGTCCTGGGTTCCGGCGGCGCGCAGCCGATCGTCGAGGTGCTGGTGTCCGGCGGCAAGGTGCCGTGGGCCGGGCACACGGCCCAGCACGCCATGGCCGAGATCTACGAGATCATCAAAGGCGCCAAGACCGCCCTGGTCTTCGTCAACACCCGCTTTCAGGCTGAGTTCGCCTTCCAGGAGCTGTGGAAACTGAACGATGACGGCCTGGCCATCGCCCTGCACCACGGCAGCTTGGCGGCCGAGCAGCGGCGCAAGGTCGAGGCCGCCATGGCGCGCGGCGAGATCCGGGCCGTGGTTTGCACCTCGACCCTGGACATGGGCATCGACTGGGGCGACGTGGACCTGGTGATCCAATTGGCCGCGCCGAAGGGCGCTTCGCGGATGGTCCAGCGGATCGGCCGCGCCAACCACCGCCTGGACGAGCCCTCGCGCGCCATCCTGGCCCCGGCCAACCGCTTCGAATATCTGGAGTGCCGCGCCGCCGCCGACGCCATCCTGGGCGGCCACCTGGACGGCGAGCCGGCCCGCACCGGCACGCTGGACACCCTGGCCCAGCACATCATGGGCTGCGCGTGTTCCGAACCCTTCGCCCTGACCGACCTCTATGACGAGATCCGCACGTCCGGCCCCTATGCCGACCTGTCGTGGGAGGACTTCGAGACCGTCGTCGACTTCGTCTCGACCGGCGGCTACGCGCTTCGCACCTACGACAAGTTCCGCCGCATCGTGCCCGGCCAGGACGGGCTGTGGCGGGCCCGAAACGCCCAGGCCGTGCTGGCCCACCGGATGAACATCGGGGCCATCGTCTCGCCGGCCATGATCAATGTGCGGATCGGCGGTGGAAAGCGACCGATGGGCGGGCGTAAGGTCGGCGAAGCCGAGGAAGGCTTCTTCGAGGCGATGAAGCCCGGCGACACCTTCGTCTTCGCCGGCCAGGTCTGGCGGTTCAACAGCCTGGTCGGGGCCGACGCCTTCGTCACCCCCGCCCCGGACAAGGACCCGATGATGCCCAGCTGGGGCGGGTCGAAGTTCCCGCTGTCGACCTATCTGGCCGGGCGCGTGCGGGCGATGATGCACGACGAGCGGGAGTGGCCCGCCCTGCCCCCTGACGTCCAGGAATGGCTGAACTACCAGAAGGTCCGCTCGATCATGCCCGAGCAGGACGAGATGCTGCTGGAGACCTTCCCGCACGGCAAACGGTTCCATCTGGTCTGCTATCCCTTCGAGGGCCGCCTGGCCCACACCACCCTGGCCATGCTGTTGACCCGGCGGCTGGATCGGCTGGGCGTCGGCCCGCTGGGTTTCGTGGCCAACGACTACGCGGTCGCCATCTGGTCGCTGAAGCCGATGGACGGGCTCGACCTGGACGAGCTGTTCGCCCAGGACATGCTGGGCGACGACCTGGAGGCCTGGCTGGACGAGAGCTTCCTGATGAAGCGGGCCTTCAAGGCCTGCGCCCTGATTTCCGGCCTGATCGAGCGCCGCCATCCGGGTCAGGAGAAGTCGGGCCGTCAGGTGACCTTCTCGACCGACTTGATCTACGATGTCCTGCGCCGCCACCAGCCCGACCACCTGCTGCTGCGCTGCGCCCGCGCGGACGCGGCGACAGGGTCGCTGGACGTGGCGCGGCTGGGCGACCTGCTGGCGCGGATCGGCGGCGGCCGGATTCGCCATGCGGCGCTGGATCACGTTTCGCCGTTCGCCGTGCCGATCATGCTGGAGATCGGCCGTGAACGCGCGCCGGGCGACGCGGCCGGGGAAATGATCCTGGCCGAGGCCGAGGAAGACCTGATCGCCGAGGCGATGGCTTAGTGAGCGGCTTTTTGTGAGGGTGTGGGCGACGTGACCAGTCTGGCGTTCCAAATCGGCGATTGCGGCGGCCTGCGGATCCAGATCGCGGGCGCGCCCGCCGTGCTGCGCCACTCCGGAGCCCTATGGCTCGAAGCGGAGCGCACGATGGTCGTGGCCGATCTGCACTTCGAGAAGGGCAGCAGCTACGCCGCCCGCTTTGGCCAGATGCTGCCGCCCTACGACACGCGCGAGACCCTGGACCGGCTGGAGCGGGAATTGGCGTCGCTGTCGCCCGCGACCCTGGTCTTCCTGGGCGACAGCTTCCACGACGGGGCCGGCGAGGATCGGCTGCCGGGCGATGACCGGGCCCGCATCGCCGCCCTGGCCCTGGGCCGGCAACTGGTCTGGGCGGTGGGCAATCACGACGCGGACGGCCCCCGCGCCCTGCCCGGCGACGTCGTCGACGAGGCGAGGATCGCCGGCCTGACCTTCCGCCACGAGCCCCTGCCCGGCGCCCAGCCTGGCGAGGTGGCCGGCCACCTGCATCCGGCCGCCAAGGTGACCAGCGGCCGGGCCACCATCCGACGGCGCTGCTTCGTCACCGACGGCGCGCGGTTGATCCTGCCGGCCTTCGGGGCCTTCACGGGCGGGCTGAACATCCTGGACCAGGCGTTCGCGCCACTGTTCGGCGGCCCGCCCCTTGCCGCCGCCCTGGGTCCTCGGCGCGTGCACGCGGTCGGTTGGAAGTCGCTGCGCCCGGACTAGGCCGCAATCGGACGGATCACCCTTCGCGTCCGGGCGTTTGATCCCCGGGACATTGGAAATGGAGAACCGTTATGCGACCGATCCTGATCGGCGTCGGCGCTGTTCTGGCCCTGTCGGCGCCGCTGGCCGCCATGGCCGGCGAAGCCCCGGTAAAGACCGTGGCCAAGCTCGACGCCAAGGACCCGAAATACGACACCGAAGCTTGTAAGGCGCTGCGCGCCAAGGCGATCGACTACGAGAAGCCCGGCCTGCTCAACAAGGCGCTCAGCATGGGCGGCAACGCCGTCGTGCCGTTCGCCGGCACCGTGGCCTCGGCAGCTTTGGGCATGCAGCAGGGCGGCAAGGAAGAAAAGCTCAGCAAGCAGGTGGCGGTGGCCTGCGTTTCGGACCCGCTGAACGAGGAAACGCCGCTGATCAATGCGCCGAAAGCCGAGGTCGTCCCGGTGGTCGACGCTCCGAAGGCCAAGGCGGCCCCGGTGGTCGTGGTCGCCGCGCCGGTGGCCGATGTCGCCACGACCGGGGCGGTGAACGCGGCTGCGACCGAAACGGTGGCCACCACGCAGTAGTCGATCCTAGAGGTGGAGGGCTTGCTCCAGGGCGAAGGCCAGGGAGATGGCCGCGCCGGACGTCAGCAGGGTGCGCAGGCGTGGGCGCCAGGCGGGTCCGTCATGGTTGGTCACGTCCCACAGCCATTGCAGGATGAAGACCAGCAGGAAGCCCGAAAGCTGCCAGGCCGGCTCGAACTTCAGACCGCCCAGCAACAGGCCGAAACCGGCCAGGGGGAACAGAAGCGACAGGCCCAGGGTGAGCCAGCGGGGGTTGGCGCGTTCGATCTCGAGGCCGCAACGCACGCCGCCCAGGTAAGACATCATGGCGCTTGAATAGGCCAGCAGGCTGATCAGCGCGACCTGACGCAGGTCGATCGGGCCGTAGCAGAACAGGACCGAGCAGATGACGAAGGGTATCAGAGTGGCCAGGCCGCAAACCCATACGGCCGGGGGAACCGGCACGCGATCTTGCGGATGATCGGCCGCTGCTGCTTCAAACGCCATGTCTACTCCTTAGAGCGCGAGCTCCGACGCGCGCCCTTCCCCCCGGAAGGGGCGACTATTACCGAGGTCGGCCCATAGGTCCACGGACGATATTCGGCAACGGGCCGCGGCTTGTGGACAAGGCGGGGTGGGTGTTCGACCGCAAAGGCTTTCAGAACTTGGCTTTGGGGACGAAATAACCGACCGGACTCAGCGAGCCCAGGTCGACAAATGGCTGAGGGTTTCGCCGTCAAGCGCCCCGGAGGTCTGGAGATTCTGGTCGCGTTGATAGGCGGCGATGGCCATCTGCAGGGCCGGCGAGGTGACGCCGTCCTGCGGGCCTTGATAGTAGCCCAGCTTGGACAGGGCGCGCTGGGCGGTGGCCAGGCCCGCGCTGGGCGCGACGGCCGAGGCGACGGCCTGAACGGGTTCAGCGGCCTGCGAGCGGAAGGCGCTGGCCGAACGCTCGGCGATCCGCTGACCTTCAGTGGTCAGTTGGGCGCGCAGGGCCATGGCCCGGGCGCGCGAAGCGGTGTCGCCCGACCGCGCCGCGATCAGGTACCACTTGTAGGCCTCGGTGGGGTTCTGGCTGACGCCCCAACCGCCTTCATAGAGCTGGGCGAGATTGAACTGGCTGTCGACCAGACCCAGGTCCGACGCCTTGCGGAACCAGCTCGCGGCCTTGGTCGAGTTCCGCTCGCCGCCGTCGCCCTTGTAGTAGTAGAGGGCCAGGTTGTGCATGGCGCGGGCTTCGCCGGCCGTGGCGGCGCGCTCGGTCCAGCGACGGGCTTCGGCGAGATCTTTCCTCACCCCGCCCTCGCCGGCTTCGTACAGCTTGGCTAGGTAGAATTGGGCGCGCGGCAAGCCCAGATTGGCGGCCTTGCGCAGGCTTTCCAGACCCGTGCGGTCCTTGGCCTCGATGCGGCGTACGCCCTCGTCGTAGAGAAGCTGGGCGTTCTCGCCGGGTTGAACGGCGGCGGGCGCGGCCGGGATCGCCTCAACGGACGTCGGAGAGGCAAGCGCCACGGCGGCTCGGGCGCCGGCGAGATTGGCGTCGATCTCGGCGGTGCGGATCTCGCCCGTCGACTTGCCGGACACGCCTTGGGCCACGCGCTCGGGGAGCGGGCCCGTGGGGTGGAGCGAACTGATGACGACGCCGGCGGCGCCGGCGCAGGTGAAGGCGGCGACGGCCGAGACCATCAGCGCGGTCTTCATGCCGCCCTTCTTGGCCTTCTTCTCCGAGCCCTTGGCGCCGAAACCGGCGAACAGCGAGGCGCCGGCCTTTTTGATCTTTTCCTTGCCCTTGGCGTCGCCGGTCAGAGCCGCCTGGCGGGCGGCGGCCCGGGCCTGCTCGATGACTTCGCGCGTCGACAGCGGGCGCGGCGGCGCGGACGGTTCTTGCGGGGCGGAGAACTCAGCCGAGGCGAACTCGGCGGCGGCGAACTCGGGGACGCCGAACTGCGGAGTCGAGAAATCGCTGGCGTCTTCGGCTTCCAGCTCGAACGCCGTTTCCGGTTCCAAGGCCGAGGTGAAGCCGTCGGCGGCCTCGAAATCCTCTTCGTCGAACTCGAGGGCGGACGGCCCGCTGGAGGGGAAGGCTGTGGAGTCGAACACCTGAGCCTCGAACGCGGTCGAGGCGACGTTACGGGCGGGAATGGCGGCGGCCGGCTGATCGAAAACATCATCGAGAACGGTCTCGCCGTCCGGCGAAGCGTGCTCATCGTCGTCGAACGACGCCGAGACGGGATTTTCGGGCGGCGCGGCCGCGACGGCGGCCTGTTCGGCCAGGCGGCGTTGCGCCTCGCCCAATGTGGCGTCGATCTTTTCGCGGGCTTCCTCCAGCAGGCGCGCCGTGCGCTCCTCGCTCTGGCGGATGCGGTCGACCAACTCCTGGGACGTGCGCTCGTGACGCTGGTTCAGGCGATCGGTGACACGGGTGACCTGGTCGCCGACGTCGTCAATGGCCAGGGCGTTGCGGCGTTCGGCGGCGCCGATCCGCTCTGCCAGCTTCTCGGTGATCCGAGCGATTTCCGTACCGAGCTTCTCGAGGGCCTGGGCCTGGACGCTGTCGGCGCGGTTCAGCTTCTGGTCGATGCTGGAGGCGACCTGTTCGATGGCGGCGGCGTTGCGGGCTTCGGAGGTCTGGACGCGGCGGTTCAGGGCGTCAGCCATGCTGACCACCTCGTGACCCATGCGCTCGATGGCCTGGGCAGAGCGCTGCTCGGCGGCCTGCACGTGGGCGGTCATCTCGCCCAGCTTGTGCTCCATGCGGTCGAAGCGGCCGTCGGCGGATTCGCGCAGCTTGGCGGCCATTTCCAGGCGGGCGGCCTCCATGCGTTCGGTCAGGCTGCCGGTCAGGTCGTCCAGGCGCTTCTGGACGCCTTCGCCCGGCGCGCCGTTTTCGACGGTCTGCAGACGGCCGTCCAGGGCGCTGAACGAGGCGTTCAAGGCATGCAGGGCTTCGGCGGTGCGGGCCTCGGCCGCTTCCAGACGCTGACCCAGGCGGGCCACGACCTCTTCGACCAGAGCCGACGGATCGCCGCCCGCGACGCCCGCCTGGCTGTCCAGCCGCTGTTCCAGATGGGCGATGGTCTCCCGTGTGCGGGCTTCGCCTTCGTAGAGGTGGCCGGCGACCTTGCCCAAGGCGCCTTCAAGCGCTCGCAGCGCCTCGGCCGAGCGCGGGCCGGCGGCTTCGGCCTCGATACGGCGCAAGCGTTCGGCGGCGCGGTTCTGGTCGGTCTTGATCTCGCCCACCGCGCCCTCGAAGCGGGCCGCCACGGCGACCTGCTCGCGCTCGGCGGCGACGAGACGCTGGAGAGCGTCGCGCACGGACTCGTCGATGCCGGTGATGGCCTGGGCCGAACGCTTCTCGGCCGCCTCGATGCGGTCGGTCAGGCGGTCCAGGGCGACAGCCACGCGGCCGACCTCGTCGGCGGGATGTTCGCGGGCTTCGATGCGCGACAGCGCGCCGCCACGGGCGGTTTCGTAATAGGAAGGGTTGGTGCGGTCGTTGTTGACCGCCAGGGAAGGACGATTGGGTTGGCCGAAGGCTTCGAGAGAGGAGGCGTCGAAACCCTCACCCTCGATGATCATGCGGTTGAGCCACTCACCGAGCGTCATGCCGGAGCGACGCGCGAGGTCTTTGGCGACCTCACGTGCCTTGGGGTCGATCCCCTTAACGCTCCATGGCGCAGCGGCCGTCATCCGAATCGTTCCCTATGCACCTGGGAACCAACGCTAGTCACCGATTCCTAGCGTGTAAACGCGACCTCAACCGCTACATATAGTTACGGCCAAGATTAACTGTGGATGGTTAACAGGCACACCTTCTCAACGTGTGTACCTAAGATTCGGCTGCACGTGGTTAACGCGTGTTAACGATTTGCATGGCCGATTGTCGCAGGCCATGAGAGGCGAATGGACCTTTCTACGACCATCGTCAGCGCCGTCATCGCCCTGCTGTTCACCGTGTTCTGCGGCTGGCGCGGAGCCCGTCCGATCAATGTTTTAAAGGGTCCGCGCATGATGCCGTGGCGTCCGCTGATGGTGGCCGGCGCCCTGGCGACCCTGCTTCTGGCGGCTCATATCCTCAATCTTCTGGGGATGAAGACGGGCGACCCGCGCTACTAGGTCGCGGCCTTTTCGTCAGGCCGGAGACGCCGCCGGACGACAACAGGCCGATATCGGCGAGCAGAAATGGGATCGTCCACTTGTGAGGCGCGGCAATGTAACGCGGCTGCCAGACCGGATCGTACTTGTCCTTGTACCGTCGCACGCCCTGGAAATTGTATATTTCCTCGCCACGCTCATAGAGCAGTCGGCCCACGCGCGACATGATCGGGGCCAGCGGACGGTCTTCCAAGCCGGCCAGCGGAGCCACCCCGAACTCGAACGCCTGGTAGCCTTGCTCCTTGCCCCAGCCCAAGAGCTCGACGAACAGGTAGTCCATGACGTTCTTGGGCGCGTCGTCCGAATAGCGCATCAGGTCCATCGAGAACGAGACCTTGCCCGCGGTGGTCCACAGGGTGGCGAAGGCGACGATCTGGTCCTCGACCCGCACCAGGGCGACCGGGAACTCGGCCACGTAGCGCTCGTCGAAGCCGCCCATCGAGAAGCCCTTCTCGCCGCCGGCATGGTGGGCCAGCCAGGCGTCGGAGATCGCCTTCAGCTGCGGCATGACCGTGTGAACCTGCTCGGCCGGCAGCACCTCGAAGGCCGCCCCGCCCTCCCCGGCCTTGCGCCAGTTGCGGCGCAGCACCTCGCGGCGGCGGCCGGCCAGGGAGAAGGCCTCCAGCGGCACCGCGGCGCTCTCGCCGGTCTTCTGGATGGCCAAACCCAGGTCGACGCTGTCGGGCAGGTCGGCGGGGCCCAGGGCGTAGAAGCCGGCGCGGGCGGCATGCGCGTCGGCCAGTTCGCGGAACCGCCAGAACAGCTCCATGCGCTCGTCGTCGCGCCCGATCGGCGGACCCATGGCGATCCACGAGCGGCCGCGCACGCCGAACATCAGGAAGCTCTCGCCCGAGGCCGAGAACAGGAAGCGCTTGTCGCCCAGCAGGGCCAGGTTCGAGGACGGTTCGGCGTTTTCGGCCTTGGCCAGGATGGCGCGGACGCGATCGAACTCCGGATCGGTGTCGTCGACCACCGGCGGGGTGGCCGGCGTCGCGATCAGCCGCCACACGCCGATGGCCATCAGCACGATGGCGGCGGCGGCCGACGAGCGGATGGCCCGGGCCACTTCGCGGTCCCCGATCGTCTTCATCACAGATTGGTCGGCATATTCGGTGTGGGCGAAGGTCCACCAGCCGCACAGGGCCACTCCAACCAGGGCCGCCGCCGCCGACAACAGCCAGCCAGGCGTGATCTCCATCCGCGACAGGGCCGCTTTGCGCGGGAAGGCTTCGTGGAACGGCAGCATGGCCAGCAGGATGGCCGCCAGGATGACGGTCTCTTCCCAGTTCAAGCCCTTGAACAGCGCCAGGACGGCCCCGCCGGCCAGGGTGAACAGCGCCGCCCACCAGGCCGCGTCCAGGCGCGCGCGCAGGCCGAAGGCCAGCAGGATCAGGACCAGGCCCAGGATAGACGAGACGAAGTGGCTGATCTCGATCAGCGGGCCGGGCGCGACAGCCACCCAGATCGCGAAGCGGGTCGGCTCGGACGGCGTCGCGCCCGAGGCCAGCAGCAGGATCCCGGCGCAGGCCGCCAGGATGGCCGACAGCGTCGGCGCGACGGCAAGGAAGGCTGGCCTCAGTTGCGGCGCGGACATCAAGACCCCTGATCGGCGAATCCCGGCGGGACACGTCACCAGCCCTTCTATAGCGCGGCTCGCCCCCAGCGGGCGCCCGCCGCGTGGCGAACAGGTGTTTGAATCAACTTGCCCCCATCGTTTCATCGCGTAGTCTGCCGGCCGAACGGCGCGGATAAGCGCCGCGAACGACAAGGCGAACCGGTTAGGGAGAACGGCCATGGCGGATTTCGGCGGCGGCGAACTGGACACCTTCCGAGCCGAGACGCGCGCTTGGCTTGAACAAAGCTATCCCGCGTCGCTGAACGCCCCGATGGGCGAGGACGACGCGCCCTGGGGCGGCAAGAAGTTCAAGTGGAAGGACCCCGACGCCAAGCTGTGGCTGGACCGCATGGCCGAGCGCGGCTGGACCGCGCCGATGTGGCCCAAGGAATACGGCGGCGGCGGCCTGTCCAAGGCTCAGAACAAGGTGCTGGAGCAGGAGCTCCGCCGCCTCAAGGCCCGCCCAGCCCTGATGAGCTTCGGCATATGGATGCTTGGGCCGGTGCTGCTGGAATACGCCACCGAGGAACAGAAGCAGCGCTTCCTGCCGCAGATCGTGCGCGGCGAAATCCGCTGGTGCCAGGGCTATAGCGAGCCGGGCGCCGGTTCGGACCTGGCCTCCCTCCAGACCAAATGCGAAGACAAGGGCGACCACTGGCTGATCAACGGCCAGAAGGTGTGGACCAGCTACGCCGACCAGGCCGACTGGATCTTCTGCCTGGTGCGCACCGACACCACCAAGAAGCACGAGGGCATCTCGTTCGTGCTGTTCGACATGACCTCGCCGGGCGTGGAGGCCCGGCCAATCAAGCTGATCAGCGGCTCCTCGCCGTTCTGCGAGACCTTCTTCGACAATGTGAAGGTCCCCAAGGAACAGCTGGTGGGCAAGGTCAACGGCGGCTGGGACATCGCCAAGCGGCTGCTGCAGTACGAACGCCAGAACATTTCGGCCTCGGGCTTCGGCGGCGGCGGCGGACTGGACCTGGTCGACGTGGCCAAGAAGGAGATCGGGGT
The DNA here is from genome assembly GCF_049283275.1 of Caulobacter sp. Classification (GTDB taxonomy): domain Bacteria; phylum Pseudomonadota; class Alphaproteobacteria; order Caulobacterales; family Caulobacteraceae; genus Caulobacter. Next base: position 12,949 of record NZ_JBAPVS010000220.1, read on the forward strand.
CGACGCTTCGGGCAGGCTGGCCGACGGCGACTTGCGGGCCCGCATCGCCCATCACCGCATGGACGCCCATGCCTTCATGCTGACCGTGCGCCGCGCCGAGACGGAGTCCAAGCAGGGCTCGGGGCCCAGCGCCGCCGTGTCGATCATCAAGTACGCCGCCGCCAAGATGAACCAGGAGCGCACCGAGCTGCTGGTCGAGGCCATGGGCCTGCAAGGTCTGGGCTGGGAAGGCGCTGGCTTCGACAAGGACGAACTGGCCGTGCCGCGCGCCATGCTGCGCGCCAAGGGCAACTCGATCGAAGGCGGCACCAGCGAGGTCAACCTCAACGTCGTGGCCAAGCGGGTGCTCGGGCTGCTGGACCATCAGTAGTCCGATGATCGAGTTCTGGTACGACTTCGCCTCGACCTATTCCTACCCCGCCGCCATGCGCGTCGAGGCGATGGCCCAGCGCGCGGGCGTGGCGGTGGCGTGGCGACCGTTCCTGCTGGGGCCGATCTTTCATGACCAGCAGGGCCTGAACGACAGCCCGTTCAACGCCTTCCCGGTCAAGGGCGACTACATGTGGCGTGACCTGCAGCGGGTCTGCGACATGGAGGGCCTGCCGCTTGTCCATCCCAGCCAGTTCCCGCGTAACAGTCTGCTGGCGGCTCGCGTCGCGATCTGCGGGCTGGACGACGGCTGGACCCCGGCTTTCAGCCGCGCGGTTTACCAGGCCAATTTCGTCGACGACCAGGACATCTCGAAGCCCGAAGTGCTGGCCCCGCTGATCGCCTCGGTCGGCGCCGGGCCTGACGAGGTGCTGGCCGCCGCGGCCACCGATCCCATCAAGACCCGCCTGAAGGATCACGTCCGCCAGGCCCAGGAGCGCGGCCTGTTCGGCGCGCCCTCCTTCCTCACCGCCGACGGCGAGCTCTTCTGGGGCAACGACCGTCTCGAACAGGCCCTCGACTGGGCCGTCCGTCATCAAAATCCGGAGCATGCCTGACATGGCCGTCCTGACCGAAGAACAGACCATGCTGCGCGACGCCGCCAAAGGCTGGGCGCAGGACAGCGCGCCCGTCGGGGCCCTGCGCAAGCTGCGCGACAGCGGCTCTAAGCAGAGCTTCGACCCGGCGACCTGGAGCGAGATGGGAGCCATGGGCTGGGCCGGCGTCGTCGTGCCCGAGGACCACGACGGCTCGGCCTTCGGCTATCTGGGCCTGGGGCTGATCCTGGAAGAGACGGGCCGCAACCTGGTGGCTTCCCCCCTGCTCTCCACCGCCCTGGTCGCCGCCTCGGCCCTGGTGCTGGGCGGCTCGGACGCCCAGAAGACCGCCTGGCTGCCGAAGATCGCGGCGGGAGAAGCCGTCGCGACCCTAGCGGTGGACGAAGGCGCGCATCACGCGCCGCTGAATACGGCGCTGCGCGGCGACAAGGTCGGCGACGGCTTCGTCCTGAACGGGACCAAGACGTTCGTGATCGACGGCGAGGCCGCCGACCTGTTGATCGTCGCCGCCCGCACCTCGGGCGCGCCCGGCGACAGCGACGGGATCACCCTGTTCCTCGTACCCGGCGACGCCAAGGGCGTGACCCGCACGCACCTGGCCCTGATCGACAGCCGCGGCGCAGCCCAGATCAGCTTCGACAAGGTCGAGGTCGGCGCCGACGCGGTGCTGGGCGAGGTTGGCCAGGGCTGGGCGATCCTGGAGCTGGTGCTGGACCGCGCCTATGCGGGCCTGGCCGCCGAGATGCTGGGCACGGCCACGGCCGCCTTCGAGATCACGCTCGACTACATCAAGACCCGCACCCAGTTCGGCCAGCTCATTGGTACTTTTCAGGCCCTGCAGCACCGTGTGGCCAAGCTGTTCACCGACCTGGAGACCACCCGCTCCTGCGTCGAGGCCGCCCTGGAAGCCGCCGACGCCCATTCTTCTACAGGGGCCGGGGACACCCGCTTGCTGGCCTCGCTGGCCAAGGCCAAGGCGTCCGAAGTGCTGCACCTGGCGTCCAACGAGATGGTCCAGATGCACGGCGGCATCGGCATGACCGACGCCCACGACGCCGGCCTCTACATGAAGCGCGCGCGCGTCGCTGAAGCCTTGTTCGGCTCGGCTTCGTTCCATCGCGACCGCTACGCGAGGCTGTCGGGCTTCTAGTCCACACTGGCTCATCCCGGCGAACGCGGGATGAGCCAGTGTGCGGGGAAACCAAGCGGCCCGTGCGCCAGACCTCGACGGCGACGGCCGAGGCGCGCCGCTAAGACATCACGTGTCGTTCCAAGGAAAGAAAACACCGCATCCGCCTTGGCCAACGAAAGTTCACGCAGATGCACGTTCGCGCACCAGGCCGGCGTTGTGAACTGTTCCTGTAATGTCGGGTTTCCGACGCATTCAATAGCGATTTCGGAACGCTGTGCAGCGTTCTACATTTGTGTCGACTACTCGACAGCACCGTCCCGGGTTCCAACCTATAGCTTCGAATCTTTACCGCATACCGGTGATCGATTCGCTCGACGGGACTGTCGCACCCTTGAAAAATCGTCTGCTCGCCGCCCTGCCGTCCGAGGATTTCGGGCTGATCTCCCCCCAACTCACTCATCATGAGCTGGAAAAGGGCCGCCATCTGTATGATCCAGGCGACCAGGTCGAGCACGTCTATTTCCCGCACGACTGTGTCATCTCGCTGATGACCTTGATGGAGAATGGCGCGGCGATCGAGTCGGCGCCGGTGGGCCGCGAAGGCGCCCTGGGTCTGATGGCCGCCGTAGCGCCGCGCCAGTCGCTGGTGCGGGCCATCGTCCAGGCCCCCGGCTTCGCCTCGCGGATCAGCGCCTCAGCTCTGCATGACGCCTGGATCCGCAGTCCCACTCTGCGACATCTGATCGACCGTCACAACGAGGCGCTGTTCGGTCATGCGATCCAGTCGGTGGCCTGCAACGCCCTGCACGGCGTCGAGGCCCGCTTCTGTCGCTGGCTGCTGTCTTGCCGCGACCGCATCGACGGCGACACCATCAGCCTGACCCAGGAATTCCTGGCCGACATGCTGGGCGTCCAGCGCACCACCGTCACGGCGGTGGCCGGTTCGCTGCAGGCCAAGGGTTTGATCCGCTATCGTCGCGGTGTCGTCGACATCCTGGATCGCGCCGGCCTGGAGGCCATCACCTGCGAGTGCTACGCCGCTGTGCGGCGGGGTTACGAGCGCCTGCTGCCGCTTCCCTTCGGCTGAGGCCCGCTACCGTTTGCGCGTCGGAAACGGCGCGTGAGCCAGGCGCAGCAGATTGGCCGCCCCGGGCGCTCCGAACGGCGTGCCGGCGACGATCAGAACGCGCTCGCCAGGGCCCACCAGATTCAGTTCGACCGCCTTGGCGACGGCGTCCGAGGTGACCACCTCCAGGCTGTCGGGCTGACCGCTGACCCGGGCCTCCACGCCCCAGACCAGGCACATGCGCCGCACGGCCTCGATGCGCGGCGACAGGGCCAATACGGGCTGCAGCGGCCGCTCGCGGGCCAGGCGGCGGGCGGTGGCGCCGGTGGTGGTGAAGGCCACCAGGCACTTGGTCGAGCCGGCCTTGGCGGCCTGGGCGGCGGCGACCACCAGGACGTCGGCGTCCTCGTCGTCGTGCGGTTGTTCGGCCTGCATCAGCTCGGGCCAGCGCGGGTCGCGCTCCACGCGCTCGATGATGCGGCTCATCATCGTCACGGCTTCCTCGGGATAATCGCCCGCTGCGCTTTCCGCGGAAAGCATGACCGCGTCCGCGCCCTCGTAGACGGCATTGGCGACGTCCGAGGCCTCGGCCCGCGTCGGGGTCGGTGAGCTGGTCATGGATTCCAGCATCTGAGTGGCGACGATCACTGGAATGCCGCGCTCGCGGGCGGCCCGCAGGATGACCTTCTGGGCGACCGGCACTTCTTCCGGCGCCATCTCGACGCCCAGATCGCCGCGCGCCACCATCACCCCGTCGCAAAGATCGAGGATCGGGCCGAGGACTTCCAGGGCCTGCGGCTTTTCGATCTTGGCCAGCACGGCGGCGCGCCCTTCGACGATGCGGCGCAGCTCGGCCATGTCTTCGGGCGCCTGCACGAACGACAAGGCCACCCAGTCGACGCCCAGGCGCAGGGCGAAGGCCAGGTCCTCGCGATCCTTCGGCGTCAGGGGCGACATCGGAATCACGACATCCGGCACGGCCACGCCCTTGCGTTCCGACAGCTTGCCGCCGTTGACGACCGTGGTGTTGGCGTAGCCTGGCCCGGCGTCGGTCACCGTCATCCGCAGCTTGCCGTCGTCCAGCAGCAGGGTCGCGCCCGGCCGCATGGCCACCAGGATCTCGGGATGCGGCAGGTGCACCCGAGTCTCGTCGCCCGGCGTCGGATCATTATCGAACCGGAAGGCCTGGCCGGCCTTCAGCGTCACCGGGCCGTCGGCGAACTTGCCCACGCGCAGCTTGGGGCCTTGCAGGTCGGCCAGGATGCCCAGCGGGCGATCGACGACCTTCTCAGCCGCGCGGATGGCCTCGTAGGCGGCGGCGTGGTTGTCGTGACTGCCGTGGCTGAAGTTCAGGCGGAAGACGTCCGCCCCAGCCCTGGCGAGCGTGACGATCATCTCCGGCGAGTTGCTGGCCGGGCCGATGGTGGCGACAATGCGGGAGCGGCGCGCGCGGATCATGAACCTGCTCCGGAGAGGCTATAAAATGCTGCAATGCGGCAAGAAATGCCGCAGAGCGGAAAGGATTTGCTTCGGGCGAACGCCATTCTCGAATTTCGCACCTGACAACGTTGTCTAACGGTCCGAGCCTGGATTCGCCATCGCTGACTTAACGTCAACTCCAAAGCCTTTCCACCTCCATAAGAAATATGGCGCGTGGCGGACTTGGGCTTTGAACGCTCAGGCGGACTTCGGGTCGCGTCGAAGGACTCGAGCCTAACCGCCGATCCGACCGGTGGACTCACGGACCACCAGCTCGAAGTCCAGCAGACGCGATGGCGGCGGCGCATCGCCCTCCGCGCGGGTCGCGCCGCTCAGCAGCAGGTCGGCGGCGGCGGCGGCCATGGCCTGGATCGGCTGGCGCACCGTGGTCAGCTGCGGCCAGACGACCTTGGCGCCGGGCGTGTCGTCAAAGCCGGCCACCGACAAGGTCTGGGGCACTTCCAGGCGCAGGCGGTTAGCCACCGCCATCACGCCCAGGGCCATGTCGTCATTGGAGGCGAAGATCGCCGTGGGCCGATCGCTGCGGTTCAACAGCCGCTCGGCCGCCTCGAAGCCGGAGCGAAACGAGAACCAGCCCTGCTCGACATGCTCCGGACGCACAGCGTGGCCGTGCTCCTTCATCGCCGCCACATAGCCCTCGTAACGCAGGTGCGAGGCGCCGTGCTCGGGGTGGCCCTTGATGAAGCCGATGTCGGTGTGGCCCAGGCTGATCAGGTGGGCGGTCATCTCATAGGCGGCGCGCACGTCGTCCATGCGCACGTGGGCCGAGCGGTCCAGGTCCTGGTCCGGCGACAGCCGCACATAGGGCACGCCCTCGGCCTCCAGCACGTCCAGCACGGCGACGTTGTCGCACACAGGCGGCGTCAGGATCACCCCGTCCATTCGCAAGGTGTGCAGCATAGGCTCCACCTGGGCCGCCACGTCGCCGGTCGAGTCCAGCGGTTCGACGATCAGGTGGTAGCCCTCCTGACGACAGCGGGCGATCGCGCCCAGCTGCACGTCGGTGACGTAGGCTGGGCTGGGATTGTCGAAGAACACCCCGATCAGATAGGCCTTCGAGCCCGCCAAGCTGCGGGCCGAGATGTTGGGCCGATAGTTCAGGGCGGCGACGGCTTCCTGCACGCGGACGCGGGTGTCGTTCTTGACGTTCGGCTCGCGGTTCAGCACCCGCGAAACGGTCTTGATCGATACGCCCGACATGCGGGCGACCTCGTGGATCGTAACCTTGGAACTCAAGACCGGCCTCGCGAAACGTCGGAAATATCGACAAGCGACGCAATAAAGGCATGACAGCCTTGTCAAGGCGAGCCCACTTCAGGTGGAAAACTCGCCTTGGGTGACCGGAACGGGTCCGTTCCGGACGAAAAGCCCTACGAAATGGCCGCTCGACCGTCCGGGGTCATGGCAACGGCCGCGCCGATCAGGGCGGTGTGGGGGTTCATCACCACATGGGTGGGGATGGCGCGCGTGTAGTCGCTGAGCCGGCCCTTCGACTCGAATCGCTCGCGGAACTGGCCCTTTTCCAGCAGGTCGATGATCCGCGGCGCGATGCCGCCGGCGATGAACACGCCGCCCCGCGCGCCCAGCGCCAGGGCCAGGTCGCCGGCCGCAGAGCCGAGGATGGCGCAGAACCGGTCGATCGTGACCTTGCAGCATTCGTCGCCGGTCAAGCCGTGCTCGGTGATCTGCTTGGCGGTCAGTTCGTCGGCCTTGCGGCCCTCGACTTCGGCCAAGGCCATATGGAGATCCTCCATGCCGGGGCCCGACAGGATCCTCTCGATCGAGCAGCGACCGAAGCGTTTCATCAGAATGCGGAGGATCTCGATCTCGACCTCGTCGAACGGCGCGAACGCGATGTGGCCGCCTTCGGTGGTCAGGGGCGTCTCGACGCCGTGCCGACGCACCATGCCCGCCGCGCCGAAGCCGGTGCCTGGACCAAGGATCGCCAGGTCGCCCTCGCCCGAGGTCTGGTGCGGACCGATCTGGCGCAGGTCCTTGGGAGTCAGGCGCGGGGCCGCCAGGGCCTGGGCGGTGAAGTCGTTGATCAGTTTGGCCGTGCGGAAACCACCGGCCCGGCGCAGGCCGTCTTCGGACAGCTTCCAGTCGCTGTTGGTGAAGTGCACGGCGCCGTGCTCGATCGGCCCGGCGACAGCCACCACCGCCTGGTCGGGGTGCTTGAGGCCCATCTTCGCCAGATAGGCTTCGACCGCGTCCTCGGCCTGATCGTAATCCTCGCCCTTGTACGAGGTCGGCTCGATCAGCCGGGGATCGGCGCCGTCGAAATCGACCAAGGCGAACCGCGCGTTGGTTCCGCCGATGTCGCCGACCAGGCCAAGCCCGATGGAGTTCAAGCCGCTCATCTTCGTCTTCATCCTAAGCAAACAGCACGGAGCCGCCGTGGTCGGCCGCGCCGACCCCCGCCCGCATCCAGCCGAACAGTTCCCGCCCAAAGCCCGGCTTGGACGCCGGGACGCTCGCCGGCGTGCGGGCGCGCAGAACCGCCTCGTCCACCAGGATTTTCAGTTCGCCCGTGTGGGCGTTCAGGGAGATCACGTCGCCGTCCTGGACATAGGCCAAGGGGCCGCCTTTGGCGGCTTCCGGCGTGAGGTGGATGGCCGCGGGGGTCTTGCCCGAGGCGCCCGACATCCGGCCGTCGGTGACCAGGGCCACCTTGAAGCCGCGGTCCAGCAACACAGAGATCGACGGGGACAGGTTGTGCAACTCGGGCATGCCGTTAGCCGAGGGGCCCTGGAAGCGGACCACCACCACCACGTCGCGGTCGAGCTCGCCGCGCTTGAAGGCGGCGATGAAGTCTTCCTGTTCCTGGAACACGGCCGCCGGGGCGGTGATCACCTGGTGTTCGGGCTTGACGGCCGAGACCTTGATCACCCCGCGACCGAGGTTGCCTGTGAGCAGGCGCAGGCCGCCTTCCGGGCTGAACGGGTCCGACGCCGGGCGCAGGATGTTGAGGTCCAGCGACTGCTCGGCGCCCTCGCGCCAGGCCAACTCGCCGTCGATCAGGACCGGCTCCTGGGTGTAGCGCGACAGGCCTGGGCCGACGACGGTCAGGACGTCCTCGTGGGCCAGACCGGCCTTCAGCAGTTCCCGGACCACGAAGTGGATGCCGCCGGCGGCGTGGAACTGGTTCACGTCGGCCGAGCCGTTCGGATAGACCTTGGCCAGCAGCGGCGTGTTCTTCGAGATGTCGTCCAGGTCTTCCAGGGTCAGGATGATGCCGGCCGCATGGGCCATGGCGACCAGGTGCAGGGCCAGGTTGGTCGAACCGCCGGTGGCCATCAGGCCGACCACGCCGTTGACCACGGCCTTCTCGTCGATCATCCGGCCGACCGGGATCCAGTCGTTGCCCTTGTGGGTGATGGCGGCCACGCGCTTGGCGGCTTCCTTCACCAGGGCCGTGCGCAGCGGGGTGTTCGGATGGACGAAGGCCGAGCCCGGCAGGTGCAGGCCCATCAGCTCCATCAGCATCTGGTTGGTGTTGGCCGTGCCGTAGAAGGTGCAGGTGCCGGGACCGTGATAGCTGGCGCTCTCGGCGGCCAGCAGTTCCTCGCGGCCGACCTTGCCCTCGGCGTAGAGGGCGCGGATCCGGGCCTTCTCCGAATTGGGCAGGCCCGAGGTCATGGGCCCGGCCGGCACGAACATCGCCGGCAGATGGCTGAAGGTCAGCGCGCCGATCAGCAGGCCCGGCACGATCTTGTCGCAGACGCCCAGGTAGAGCGCGCCGTCGAACGCGTCGTGGGTCAGGGCGATGCCCGTGGCCATGGCGATCACGTCGCGCGAGAACAGGGACAGCTCCATGCCTGGACGGCCCTGGGTGACGCCGTCGCACATGGCCGGCACGCCGCCGGCGAACTGGGCGGTGGCCCCGACCTCGCGCGCGGCCTCCTTGATCAGCGCCGGATACTGTTCCAGCGGCTGGTGGGCGGACAGCATGTCGTTATAGGCCGAGACGATGCCCAGGTTGGGAGCGTTGACGTCCAAGGCGCGGACCTTGTCCACCGCCGGCGAAGCGGCGAAGGCGTGGGCCCAGTTGGCGCAGCTGAGTTTGGCGCGGCCTGGCTGAGCGGCGGCGGCGGCATCGAGATTGGCCAGGTAGGTGGTGCGGCTTTCGCGGCTGCGTTCGATGATCCGCGCGGTGACTTCAGCGATGACAGGATGCAAGGCCATAGGATTACTCCGCCCAGAGGATGCGGACCGGGGCACGGTCTTGGTTCAGGATGGCGGCGATCGGCAGGCTCGGATCGACCGGCCCTTCCAGCAGAGCCTTCTTCGCCTCGCCGGTGACCAGCAGGACGATCAGCGACGACTGGATCAACGCCTGGAAGGTCAGGCTGATCCTCGGCAGGTCCGGGGCGGGCTGGCCGGGCGGGACCGCGATCACCGTCCTTTCGGACTTGGGGTCCAGCCCTTCCGCCAGCTTCGGGTTGCCGGGGAACAGCGACGCGAAGTGGCCGTCGGGACCGACGCCCAGCAGGACGACGCCGAACGGCAGGGCCCCGGCGACGCCGGCCTCAGCCTTGGCCGCGACCTGATCCTGAGCCAGACCGTCGAAATAAAGCGGTGCGAAGCTGGCCTCGGCCGCCTCCCCTCGCAGCAGATGCCGGCGAACCAGGCCTTCGTTGCTGCTGGAATCGGATGACGGCACGAAACGCTCGTCGGTCAGGGTGACCACGATCTTGTTCCAGGGAACCGTCATCGTCGCCAGCCGATCATAGACCGGGGCGGGCGTCGAGCCGCCGGTGGCGGCGAAACCGGCCTGACCGCGCTTTGCCACGGCCTCGGTCAGGGCCGAAGCCACCACCGAAGCGGCGGCGTCGTACAAGGCCTCGCGCGTGGCGAAAGCTTCGATCTCGGGTGGGGTCACGGCCGCCATGCCTATTCGTTCCAGGCCCGGCCCTGGGGCGAGATCAAGGCCGTGGCGCCGTGCGGCCCCCAGGTGCCGGCGGCGTAGGGCGCGGGCTCGATCTTGGCCTCGGCCCAGGCGGCCGAGACGCCGTCCACGAACTTCCAGGCCTGCTCGACCTCATCACGACGCACGAACAGAGTGCGGTCGCCGCGGAACACATCCAGCAGCAGCTTCTCATAGGCGATCCGCCGACGACCGCCCGCCGCGCTCATGGCCAGGGACAGCGGCAAGGACTGCAGGCGCATGCCCTCTTCCGACAGGCCCGGACGCTTGGTCATCACGGTCAGCGAGATGTCCTCGTCCGGCTGCAGGTCGATGACCAGACGGTTGGCCTTGGTCTCGGCCTGGGCGGCGACGCCGAAGATGTTGTGCGGCACGGGCTTGAACTGCACGACGATCTGGGTGCGACGGTCGGGCAGGTTCTTGCCGGTGCGCAGGAAGAAGGGCACGCCGGCCCAGCGCCAGTTGTCGATATCGACCTTCATGGCCACGAAGGTCTCGGTCCTGGAGGCCTTGCCGACCTCTTCCAGATAGGCTTCACGCGCCGTGCCCTCGACCACGCCGGCCACGTACTGTCCGCGCACGGTGTCGTGGGCAACATTGGCCTTGGTGAAGGGGCGCAAGCTGCGCAGCACCTTGACCTTCTCGTCGCGGACGGCGTCCGGGTCGAAGCCCGAGGGCGCCTCCATGGCGACCAGGCACAGCAACTGCAGCAGGTGGTTCTGCAGCATGTCGCGCAGGGCGCCGTACTCGTCGTAATAGGGCCAGCGCTCGCCGACCTTCTCGGTCTCGGCGATGGTGATCTGCACATGGTCGATGTGCTTGTTGTCCCACAGCGGCTCGAACAGCACGTTGCCGAAGCGCAGGGCGGTCAGGTTCTGAACCGTCTCCTTGCCCAGATAGTGGTCGATGCGGAAGATCTGGCTCTCGTCGACCACGGCCCCGACCGCGCCGTTGATGGTGCACGAACTGGCGAAATCCTTGCCGATCGGCTTTTCCAGCACCAGACGGGTCCGAGGGCCGGTCAGACCGGCCGACTGCAGGGCGGCGCAGACCGAGCCGTAGAGGCTGGGCGACAGGGCGAAATAAACGACCAGATCGCCGTGCTTGCCGACCTTTTCAGCCAAGGCCTTGGCGCCGTCTTCCTGGGTGATGTCGACCGACAGGTAGTCCAGGCGGGCGGCTAGGCGATTCCAAGCCGATTCCTCAACGGCGGCCCGCTTGCCGAGTTGCTCGCGCACCAGCTGCCGATAGCTGTCGGGGGTGTGGTCGTGACGCGCCAGGCCGATGATCCGCAGGTCGTGCGGCAGCAGGCGATCGACCTCAAGAAAATAAAGCGAAGGCAGCAACATGCGCAGGGCCAAGTCGCCCGCGCCGCCCAGCAGCACCAGCACTTCTCGACCCGCTTGGTCGGCGTTCGTCTCTTTAGTCAATGCTTCCACCCTATGACAACGTTGTCATGACACGCCCCTCAGAGCAATGCAAGCGAGCCCTATTCGCCAGGAGCCAACGTCTCGTATCGACGCCCTGACAGACTGCGCGCGCGGCGTCTAACTAAGGGGTTTGGGACGGCGCCGCCAGAAGACCAATCGCTTTTCGCGCTTGAAGGTTCGCCGCTGAGCAGACAAGACGCGGTCGCCTTCGCCAGAGGGGAACGCGCCGGCTGCCTAGGCGCCCTTTTTGCTGGCCTGGGCGCGGAAGCGATCCTTCATCTTGCCCACCCAGCCGTTGAAGGCCTCGTTGTCGGCGGTGACCTTGCTGAAGTCGTCGCTGGAGAGGCTGCCGGAATCGGCGCCGGCCAGGGCCACGCGCAGACCGTCCGGATTGCGCGCCCCTTCGACGAAGCCGCCATAGCGTTGACGCAGGCGCCCCAGCGAGGCGTCGTCGTCGGCCAGACTGAAGGCCACGGCCGAGCGGAGCAGCTTGGATTCGTCAGCGGGGCTCAGGAGCCCGGGGGTCTTCCAGCGATCGGCCAAGACGCGCTCGTACAGGGCGCCGGCCAGGGGCCAGGTGCGCTGCTTCCAGGCGATCTCGGCGCGGACATCCTCGGCGTCGCGGCTCTTGTCGCTTTCGATCACCTCCAGGGCGGCGTCGTAGCGACCCAGACCCATCAGGGCGTGGGCGGTGGCCAGCCGGCGCTCGGCGTTGAGGGCCGGCGGCAGGATCGTGGTGCGGGTGGCGTTGATGGTGTCCAGCGCGCTCTCGGGCTTGCGGTCCATCAGATAGATCCAGGCCAGATCGGTGGCGACCTGGGCCTTGGGCACGCCGTTCAGGCGGTTGTCGACCTGGTATTTCAAGAGCTTGGCGGCTTCGTCCAGCAGATCGACGTCGACCAGGCGGCGCACCAGATTGCGGACCATCTGGTCGCCGTCGGCGCCGAGCGGGGTCAGGTCCTGGAAGTCATAGAACAGCCCCACCGCCTGGATCGGCTGCATGCCGTCGGCAAGACCGTCCAGGAACAGGGTTCGGAAGGCGATGTTGAGGTCGTTGCGCAGGGCGACGGCCTGCGGCAGGTCGGACTGCACGTTGCGGGTGGAATGCAGCACCTCCAACGCCTCGCGATAGCGGCCTTGGCGGATCTGCAGCTGGCCGAGCGCGCGGATCGTGTCCAGCTCTACGCCATCGCCGCGCCAGCGGAAACGCAGCTGGTCCAGCCCCTTGGCGGCGACGTCGGCGTTGATCTGGTTCTTGGCCAGGCGAAGTTGGATGGCGTGCAGGGCGGCGGGCGCGGCCAACCGGTCGACGCCGCTGCGGGAAATCGCCTGGAACATCGGCAGGGCGCGGGAGTCGTTCTTGGCCTCGAAGGCCTTGGCCAGGGTCAGGCGCAGCTCCAGTTGGTCCTCAACCGGGATATTGGGCAGCTTCAGCGCCTGGCCGATCAGTCGAATGGCGGTCTCGGGCGCGCCCACACCGACCGCCGCCTCGGCCTGGGCGCCCAGGAAACGGGCCTGCCACACGGCGGGGAACATGTTGAGCACGGACGCGCCTTCGGCGAACCGCTGATTGGCGTCGACCCACTGACCGGTCTTGCTGGCGATATAGCCGCGCCACATCGCGGCCGACGGATCGCCGGTCAGCACGGGCGAGGCGAAGTCGGTCTCGGCCTCGGCGTACCGGCCCGCCATCGCCTTGGCCGCGCCGCGCAGGCCGCGGAATTCGCCATCGCCCATCAGATTCTGGTGGGCGCGCCCCGCGGCGTTGAGCACGCCGATCGCTTCGAACGAAAGATTGGAGCCCACTAGGAAGCGGGCCAAGGCCATGCGGGCCGCCGTATCGTCGCTCTTGCCGTCGACGCCCCCGGCTGTGGAAACCGCGCTGAGCAAGGCGTCGTAGCGGGCTATGAAGCCGCCCGAGCCGGTCTTGGACCAATGCTCGGGATCGATCAGGGCCGGCATGGACATGGCCTGAGGCGCGCCGGCGCCGGCGTCGGCCAGGACCTGGCCGCTGGACGACGAGGAAAGCAGCAGGCCATTGGGCCGGCCGATGCGGACGATGTCGCCGACGGCGGTCATCTGCAGATCGCCGGAATAGCTTTCGACCGCCAGGCCGGTGGCCGACTGCAGCAGGGCCATCTGGACATAGTCGCGACGCGACGGCAGGCCCTTGGACGGCGCAAGAGCGGTGACCACGCCGATTCGGTCGCCGACCGCCGCGTCGCTGACCCAGACGATCTTGGTCGTGCCGGCCAAGTTGGCGCTCAGGGTGGCGGGGCTGACGTTTTCGTCCCGGGCCACCCGGACGAGATCGGGCGAGTCCTGCGTCCCCGCGCCGAGCGCGATCGTCCAGCTGGAGCCCACGCCGTCAGCGTAGAACGGCGTGCCCTGCGGCGTGCTGATGCGCAGCGCCGTGTAGTCGGGCCCCTTGAAAGCCTGGATGTTGCGGTATTGCGGCGTGCTGGCGGGCAGCTTGCCGATATCCAGCCGGGCCGGCGTGTCGAACACCACCCAGACGGCCTCGCCCCGGCGGAACACGGCCGCCCCGGCCGGATTGGCCCACTCGAAGCTGAGCTGGACCTGGCTCGAGACCCTGGAAAGTCTGACCGGCACCACGCCGTTGGCCGGCATCGGGTTGAGGCGCTTCGCGGCGCCCGTCGCGACGGGAGCCAAAGCCTGAACGGCCTGCTGGCGAGCGAACAGATTGATGAAGTCGTCGCCCTCGTCGTTGCCGACCCGGAAGTCGGCGTCGTCGCTGAGGGCGACCACAATCTCGACCACACCGCCGACATGTCGCGCCTGGGCGCTCTTGACCCAGCGCGGCGGACCTAGATTGAGGGATGAAAGATTGGGACTGGCGTCGCGCGAGAAGCGCAGGACGACGGCCGTCCCCTCGCGGCGGGCTTGCATGCCACGCGAACCGGGGAACTCCAGCCGCGTGAAGTCCGGCGCCTGGGCGACCCGAACCTGCAGGCCGGTCGAAGTCACGGAACGGACGTCCGCAGGCGCCGGGGCGACTTTGCGGGCCACGGCCTTGCGGGGCTTGGGCTTTTGCTGGGCGGACTTCGAGACACGACGCGGCTCGGCGGAGATCGACACCGTCGGGGTTGCGACCCCGAGGATGCAGATCGCCACGACGGTCGATCTCAGAAACGCCCCCAGCTTCATGCCCCCGCCTTCACTCCTGTCCTAGCCGGCCTTTTTGCCATCCGCCGGACTCGCGCCCGCCAGCGGCGCGGTCGGATCGGCGGCGGGTTTATCGGCGGCGGCCAGGGCGGCGCGCTGCTTGGCGATAGCGTCAGCCGACAGGCGATTGGCCAGTCGCTCGGTCAGGATCTTGGCGTCGCCAGGCGACATGTTGGCCAGGATCATGCTGAGCGTGCGCTCCTTCATCTTGGCCGCGATCGGCAGGCGCACGGAATCGTCCAGCACGCTCATGCGGGCGGCGGCGTCCTTGGGCTTCATGGCCGAATAGACCAGCACCATGCGGTTGGCTTCGACTTCCTTTTGGGCGTCGGCCTGGCCCAGCAAGCCTTGAATCTCGCCTTTCATGCCGCTCAACGTCTTCATCTTGCTGTCGAGCTTGGCTTCGGCGGCGGCCAGCAGCTGCAATTGGACGTCGATATCCTGTTCGCGCTGGTCCAGTTGGCCGCGACGCTGGCCCAGGCTCTGCAGCACGCGCAGCTCGGCCGGCGACAGACCGGCGTCCTTGGCCAGTTGGGCCGATGACGGCGCGCAGACCGGCGGCGGCGCCTTGGCCGCGGCCTTGGCGTCAGGCTTGGCGATGTCCTGGGCGAAAGCCTTGGCGCCGCTCAGCATGTCCGGCATCGACTTCGCGCCGGCCAAGGCGTTGACGGCGAGCACGCCGACCACGGTGACCCCGATGATCGGCAGGATACGCGGAATGTTTTTCATCGACGGCCTCTAAAGGTAGAGCCGGGGCGCGGCGGATCTTCCGGGCCCTCGAACAGGTCATCATCTATCCGCGCTCGTGAACGCGGAGTTTCCTTTGGCCCAGAAGACCGGGCGGCGGAAGGTGACGGGGCGTCGCGGGGTATGCGGGCCTCCCGGTCCAGCAGTTTCTCGAAATCCTCGGCTCGCAAGCGGCGCTGAGCTTCCGAGGGAAGCTCGGGCTGGGCTTCTCGCGTAGGACGCATCGGGGCGGCGGGGCGCGAGGCGGTCGCCGGCGGCGGAGTCACCATCGGCCGGTTCAGACGCTCATCCAGCTGAACGGCCAGGGCGTGGGCTTGGGCGATGCGGTCGGCCAGGGTGTCGGCGGCCTCGTCGGTGGCGGCGCGCAGATCGGCCAAACCCTGCTCGGCCCGCATGGCGGCGCGGTCGAGGTCCGCCACGGCCTTGGCGAAGCCGTCGTGACTGTCGCGCAGGGCCTTCAGCCGACGCTCCAGGCGCACGCCGAAGGCCAGGGCGATCAGCAGCAGGATCGCCAGCAGACCGTTGAGGGCGATGGCCGTCAGACTCATTTGATCTTCTGAACCGCTTTCCTGGCCGCCGTGGTCAGGGGCGCGTCGGCCCGGATCGCGATCGAATGGTTGCGGCGGCCCATGCGCCCACGGGTCAGCGGGATGGCGCCGGCGCGCAGCTCCACCGGGCTGTCCGGCGTGGCGTTGAGCATCAGGATGTCGCCCACCTGCAGGTTCAGCACCTTGCTGAGCGGCAGCTGCTGCTCATCGAGCACGGCGCGCACCTCCATCTGCGTGGTCCAAAGTTCGGTGGCCAAGTGGCCTTCCCAGATGTTGTCGCGACCGAACTTCTCGCCCATGAACTGCTGCAGCAGCATCTTCCGGATGGGTTCGAGGGTCGCATAGGGCAGCAGAAGCTCGATTCTGCCGCCGCGGTCTTCCATGTCGATCCGAAGCTTCACAAGAATCGCGGCGTTGGCCGGCCGGGCGATGGCGGCGAAGCGCGGATTGGTCTCCAGGCGGTCCAACGAGAAGTCGACTGGATGCAGCGGCTCGAAGGCGCTCTTCAAGTCATGCAGCACCACCTCGATCATCCGCTGCACCAGCACCCGCTCGATGGTGGTGTAGGGACGGCCCTCGATGCGCATGGCCGCGGTGCCGCGACGACCGCCCAGCAGCACGTCGACGATCGAGTAGATCAGGTTGGAGTCGACGGTCAGCAGACCGTAGTTGTCCAGCTCCTCGGCCCGGAACACCGCCAAGATGGCCGGCAGCGGAATGGAGTTCAGATAGTCGCCGAAGCGGATCGAACTGATGTTGTCGAGGCTGACCTCGACGTTGTCGGAGGTGAAGTTCCGCAAGGACGTCGTCATCAACCGCACCAGGCGGTCGAAGACGATTTCCAGCATCGGCAGGCGCTCGTAAGAGACCAGGGCCGAGTTGATGATCGCGCGGATGCCGGTGCGGTCGTCGTTGCCGTCGCCGGACATGTCGAAGCCCAGCAGGCTGTCGATCTCGTCCTGGTTCAGGATGCGCTCGGCGCCCATGCCGTCGCCGCCGCCGTCGTCCCAGCCGCCCATGCCGCCGCTGAAGTCGCCGAACTGATTGTCGCCCGCGCCGCCGTCGTCGGCGGGCGGGTTCTCCGAGGCCCATTGGGCCATCGCGGCCTGATCGTCGTTTTCTTCCGCCATGTCGGTTCGCCTCACCCAGCCCTAGGGACTAGTTGATCAGCATCTCCTCGATCAGCACCGCGTTCACCTTGGAGGGCGCGGCGACCAGATTAACGCGACGCAGCAGTTCGGCGCGCAGCTGATAGCTGCCCTGACTGCCGTTGAGGTCTTCCGGACGCAGTTCGCGCAGGAAGGTCTGGAACATGTCCTGCAGACGCGGGAGGTTCGGCGTCAGGGCGTCGGCCGTCTCCTGGTCAGGCAGTTCGAAGGTCAGCTTCAGCTTCAGGAAGGTCGAGCGGCCGTCGGCGGCCTGCATGTTCACCACGATGTCCGGCAGGGTGTAGAAAATTACCCCGTCGGGGCCTTCCTTGATCACCGGCCCGCCGGCCACGGGCGCGCCGCCCTCGGCGCCGCCATGGCCCTTCTCGTCCTTCTTCTTTTCCTTCTTCGGCTTCTCGTGGCCCGCTTTGCCGTGGGCCTCGGGCTTGGGCTTCAGAAGCAGAAAGCCGGCCACGCCGCCGCCAATCAGCACGACGGCCGCCGCGGCCGCGATAATGATCATCATCATCGGCGGCTTCTTTTTCGTCGAAGCTTCGCCCTCGACGACGCCCTCTTCACCTTCCGGGACGGAATCTTGGGGGGGAGTGTTGGCCACGCGCGCGGTTCCTTGGAATCTACGGATCTACTCATGCGGCGGGCATGGTTAACGATGTCTTTTGAAGGCCATTTCGCCGCAGGCTGAATCTGCCCGGCAGACTCGGCCACCGGAGGTCCATTAACCTTTCTTTCCGTTGAAATTACTGAACTTTTCGAGTTGGCACGAGGGTTGCTTACAGACTTGCGGCGCATTTGTCGCGCCAGCCGTCTCGGTAACCGTCATGGAAAACGCGCTGTATGTAGGACTTTCGCGGCAGATGACTCTGCGCCGCGAACTCGACATCGTGGCCAACAACATCGCCAACGCGAACACGACCGGCTTCAAGGTCGAGGAGCTGATGGTCCGCACGGAACCCGCGAAACCCGCGAGGACCGTCGGCGGGGCGAACCCCGTGAAGTTCGTGCTGGACGACGGCGTGGCGCGCGACTTCGGTCAGGGCGCGCTGAACAAGACCGAAGGCGACTTCGACCTCGCCCTGGAAGGCCAGGGCTTCTTCAGGATCTCGACCCCCGGCGGCGAGCGTTACACCCGCGACGGCCGCTTCACCATGGCCCCCGACGGCAAGCTGGTCACCCAGGCCGGCCAGCCCGTGCTGGACGCAGGCGGCGGCGAGATCAACATCGACCCCCTCAAGGGGCCGGTCACCATCGGCAAGAACGGCACGGTCAGCCAGGGCGCCGAGCGCCTCGGTCAGATCGCCGTGGTGCGTCCCACCGACCTGGCCGCCTTCCGCAAGGACGGTGACAACCTCTACCGCAACACCACCAACGACACCCCCCAAGCAGCCCCCGACGCCGTGATCCATCAGGGCATGCTTGAGGCCTCGAACGTCCAATCGATCACCCAGATCACCAAGTTGATCGAGGTCAGCCGCGCCTACGAGAGCATGGCCAAGATGATGGATCAAACCTCGGAACTGTCCCGGAGCGCCGTCGAGCGCCTGGGCAAGGCGTAAGGATAACTCACGATGCAAGCTCTTCGCACCGCCGCGACCGGCATGTCAGCCCAACAGCTGAACGTCGAAGTCATCTCCAACAACATCGCCAACATGAACACCGTCGGCTTCAAGCGCCAACGGGCCGAGTTCCAGGACCTGATCTATCAGACCATCGAACGCGCCGGCTCGCAGTCGTCGGGCGACGGCAACGTGGTCCCGACGGGCGTGCAGATCGGCGGCGGCGTGAAGGCCGGCTCGGTCTATCGCATCCACGAACAGGGCACGCCGTCCATGACGAACAACGAGTTCGACGTGGCCATCCAGGGCAAGGGCTTCCTGCAGATCCTGCTGCCGTCGGGCGAGACGGCCTATACCCGGGCCGGCAACTTCGCGACCAACGACCAGGGCCAGATCGTCACCGAGGACGGCTACACTGTTCAGCCCGGCGTCACGATCCCGCAGAACGCCGTCGCCACCACGATCACAAAGACCGGCCTGGTGCAGGTGAAGCTGGAAGGCGATCCCGTCCCCCAGACGGTCGGTCAGCTTGAACTGGCCAACTTCATGAACGAAGGCGGCCTGGAAGCCATCGGCGACAACCTGTTCATGGAAACCGCCGCCTCGGGCGCCGCCAACATCGCCGCCCCCGGCCAACCGGGCTTTGGCACCTTGCTGCAGAATTACACCGAAGCCTCCAACGTCGACTCGGTCAGCGAAATCACCGCCCTGATCGTCGCCCAGCGCGCCTACGAGATGAACTCCAAGGTCATCACCACGGCCGACCAGATGCTTCAAGCCACCTCGAACCTGAGGTCCTAAGCTCATGAAAGCCCTCGCCTTCTCCGTCGCCGCCCTGCTGATCGCCACCCCGGCCTTGGCCGGTCAGGCCGTGTCGCTGCGGTCCGACACCACCGATGCCGACGGCAAGATCACCCTGGGCGAGCTGTTCGACGGGGCCGGCGCGGCCTCGAACGTGGTGGTCGCCGCCCGCATCGGCCCGTCGGCCGTGCTCGACGCCGGTGCGGTTCAAATCGCCGCCCGCCGGGCCGGCCTGGACTGGACCAACGACGCCGGCGTGCGTCGGATCATTGTCCGCCAAGGCTCGGACAGCGGCTCCAATGGCGGATTGGCCGGGGCTCCGCGCGGCAACGTGGAAGTTCTTGCCTACGCCCGCAGCCTGGCGACCGGTGAAATGGTCCAACCGGAGGACCTGGTCTGGACGAAGATGGCCGCCAGCCCGTCGGACGCGCCCCGCGACGCGGACGCGGTGATCGGCATGACCGCCAAACGCCCGCTGCGCCAGGGTTCGGCCGCCAGCCTGCGCGACGTCTCGACCCCTCAGGTCATCAAGGCGGGCGATATCGTCGCAGTCACCTACGAGGACGCCGGCGTGGCGCTGACCTTGCAAGGCAAGGCCATGGCGGCGGCGGCCATCGGCGAGAGCCTGATGGTCCAGAACACCGCCAGCAAGAAAATCATCGAAACCGTGGTCACCGGACCCGGCTCGACCGCCGTCGGCCCCCAGGCGATGCGCCTGAAGGCCAACCGTAACAACACGCTGCGCTACGCCGCTCGCTGAGAAGGTCACACACGATGCGCCCCGCCCTCGCCGCTCTCCTGCTTCTCGCCCCGCTCGCCGCCTGCTCGACCGTCACCGAAGCGGTGAAGGGTCCTGAGCTGGCCCCCGTCGGCTATCCCGCCCAGTTGGCGCCGATGACCCAGCAGTTCGTCGCCCCGCCCCAGGCCGCTTCGGCCAACTCGCTGTGGCGCACCGGCGCGCGCACCTTCTTCAATGACCAGCGGGCCAGCAAGGTCGGCGACATCCTGACCGTCAACATCGACATCGACGACAGCGCCAACACCAAGAACCAGACCTCGTCGTCGCGCACCTCGAACAGCAATCTGGGCGTGCCGAACTTCCTGGGCCTGGAGTCGAGCCTCGGGAAGGTTCTGCCGGGCGGCTTCGATCCGTCCAACATGATCAACACCAAGTCGGGCTCGGCCAACGCCGGGGCAGGCGCGGTGAATCGCGCGGAGAAGATCACCCTGACCATCGCCGCCGTCGTTTCCGGCGTGATGCCGAACGGCAACCTGGTGATCCAGGGCACCCAGGAGGTGCGCACCAACGCCGAACTGCGCCAGCTGACCGTGGCCGGCATCGTGCGGCCCGAGGACATCTCCTCGGCCAACACCATCAAGCACACCCAGATCGCCGAAGCCCGCATCAGCTACGGCGGCCGCGGCGACATCAGCCGCGTCCAAAAGACCCCGGGCGGTCAAGCTCTGGTCGAGAAATTCTCGCCGTTCTAGGACCTGGTCATCGACGTCCGGACCGCCGGACCGGACGTCGATCCTGCCCTGGGTGCAATCGCCGTCTATCGGTAGCTCAGGCTCCAGCTCACGGTCAGCGGCCTTGACGACGCCCACGGCCCGCTCGTGCATTCGGTCAGGCTTTGGAACGCGCCGGTGGGCGTGCGGTAGGCCTCTTCGTCCGCTAGCGGACGTGACGCGCAGCTCAGCCCCGTCGCCTTGAAGCTCCGAACCTCGCCCTGGCCGTAGGTCGTGACGCCGCCCGTGGTGCTGGGCGTGGTCGAGAACGCGGCGAAGGACAGGTCCACGGCACTGATCGCTTGCCGCTTGCTGGGCGTGAACACGTCCGTGCGGCTGATTCTGCCGGGCTCCAGCACATAGGTCGTCTTGACGCTGAATCGGTTGTCGGCGATCGGCGCGCCGGCGCCCAGCCTGTCGAGTTGGCCCTGCTCATAGGTGACGATGGTCCGCGCGCCCTGTTCGGTGACCTTGACGTTCCGGGCATAGGCCAGCGGCATCAGCCGCGAGCCGTCGTTCAGGGTCAGGCGCGGCAGAAGTTGCGGGAACTCGCCATCGGCGACGCCGGCCAGCATGCCCGGCGAGAACGGGATCGGATAATAGGGCGTGTTCTCATGCTGGCCCTTGCCGCCGTTGATGATCGGCAGACCTATGACCCTGCCCCTGTCCCGCAGCGTCACCACCAGCCGATCGTGTTCCCCGCGCGCGAACCACGTGACCGAGCGTTTGGGCAGCGTATCCAGCCAGGCGGCGTAGCCGGGGTCCGGCGCCTTGTCCTTGAAGCCCAGCTCGTTCCAGATCGCGTTGGTATAGATGTGCTGACGCGCCAGGCTGAGGTTCTCGCCCAGGATCCGGTGCTTGGCCCGATAGGCGTCGGTGCGCCGGCCATGCTCCCACAGGTCCACCGAACCCATTTCGGCATCGAACCAGAAGTCCATGTGGCGGGCGGTGACACGCGAGGAGAAGGCGTAGGCCATGGCCTTTTCCTTCGGGGTCAGCACGTCCAGCTTGGCCGCCGCGGTCAGCACCTCCAGGAACGCCGTCTCGCCATAGGTCCCGATGCTGCGGCCGTATTCGAAACCCTCGCCCTGCATATTCAGGCGCGGCAGCATCAGGTCGACCGACTTGCGCAGCCAGCCCTTGACCTCGGGCGTCGCCGGCATGCCGGCCTCGATCAGGCGATGACTGATCTCGCCGATCAGCAGCACGCTGTAGCGGTCGAAGCGCCCCTCCCCGTCGGTCTCGTCGGCGAAACCGTATTCGCCGGAATATTTGCGATAGTGGTCGAGCGTGCGCTCCAGCAGGGCCTCGCTGGCCGAGGCGTCCTCCCATCCCAGCTGGTGGCGCAGCCGCGCCACGCTGAAAGCCACGCCGTAATAGTTGTTGGGCAGATCGATCAGGGTCAGGTCGTCGGCGCGGACGAACTCGCGCCAGTCCAGCTTGGCCTTCAGTTTGGCCAGGGTCTGCGGCGACACCGCCTGTTCCAACAGACCCGCCTCCTGCAGCATGTGCAGGGCTTGGCAGTAATAATAGATGCCCCAGGTGCTGTTGGTGTCGTCGATGGTCATGTCGGCGATCTGGCGATAGCCGGCCAGGTAGGTCGCGAACTTTGGATCGGCGCGCGGGGTGTCGATCAACAGGTAGGCCAGGCCGATCGCCACCTTGCCGGGCAGGAACTTGTCGTGGGCGTCGAACACGCGAACGCCATCCAAAGTCGTGTCGTGCTTCTCGACCATCAGCTTGTCGAGCAGGACGGCCATTTGCGGCAGCAGTCGGGTCTCGACGGTGCGGTTCATCGGCGCGACCGTCGCATAGACTTGTCCACGCCCGCCGGGATCGACGGAAGGCGTGGCGGCCAGAACCGGCGCCGCGGTCAAGCCCAGGGCGGCGGCCAGGATCAGGCGCTTGCGGATGGATTTGAGCGACATCGTTTCCCCCGCCCTCGTCAACCTTTGGCGGAGACGACTTCTTGTATGGCCGGGCTATCAGCTATCGCCGCTACAACCATTGTCAAGCCAATTGGCTTGTCGTGGCAACATAGGTCAGGCCAATTTCAACAATTGGAAATCTAGAATGCGAGACCACTCCGCGCCGCCGCGAGACGACGCGGAGCACAGGCGTCACCAGTTGTACATGGTCCCGTCCTCCAGCCGGTTCACCGGCAGGTAGGCGCGCTGATAGGGATACTGTTCGGCCAGGGCCTCGTCGATGTCGACGCCCAGACCCGGCTGCTCGCCCGGATGCAACATGCCGTCCTTGAAGCTGTAGGCATGCGGGAACACCGCGTCGGTCTGCGGCGTGTGGCGCATGTATTCCTGCAGCCCGAAGTTCGGGATCGACATGTCGAAGTGCAGGGCCGCGGCCATGGTCACCGGCGACAGGTCGGTGGCGCCGTGACAGCCGGTGCGTACGTGGTGCAGGTCGCAGAAGGCGGCGATCTTGCGCAGATTGGTGATGCCGCCGGCGTGCAAGACCGTGGCCCGCAGATAGTCGATCAGCTGTTCCTGGATCAGGATATTGGCGTCCCAGACGTGGCTGAAGATCTCGCCCACGGCCAGCGGGGTCGTGGTGTGCTGGCGGATCAGGCGGAAGCCGGCCTGGTTCTCGGCGGGCACCGCGTCCTCCAGCCAGAACAGGCGGTAGGGCTCCAGATCCTTGCCCAGGCGCGCCGCCTCGATCGGCGTGAGGCGGTGATGGACGTCGTGCAGCAGGTGGACGTCGTCGCCCAACGCCTCGCGCGCGGCTTCGAACAGCTTGGGCGCATGCTTGAGGTACTTGGCTGTCGACCAGACGTTCTCGGTGGGCAGGTTCCCGTCGGCCGGCTCGTAGAACATCTTGTCGCCCGACACCCCATAGGTGCTGGCCAGGCCGGGCACGCCGGTCTGCAGGCGGATGGCCTTGTAGCCCAGGCCCTTGTACTTCACCGCCTCGGCGACGGTGTCCTCAATGGTCTCGCCGTTGGCGTGGCCATAGACGGTGACGCCCTCGCGGCAGGCGCCGCCGAGCAGTTGATACAGAGGCAGGCCGGCCACCTTGGCCTTGATGTCCCACAGCGCCATGTCCACCGCCGCCAGGGCGGTCATGGCCACCGGGCCGCCGCGCCAGTACGAGCCGCGATAGAAGAATTGCCAGATGTCCTCGATGCGGTGGGCGTCGCGGCCGATCAGACAGGGGATCATGTGATCACGAAGATAGCTGACCACCGCCAGCTCGCGTCCGTTCAGCGTCGCGTCGCCGACGCCGGTGACGCCGTCCGAGGTGGTGATCTTCAGGGTGACGAAGTTCCGCCCTGGGCAGGTGATGATGACCTTGGCGTCGATGATCTTGAGCATGGAGTGTTGGTCTACCTGGATCGCTTAAGTGGCCTGACCAATCCATAGACAAGATAATATGAACGCGCCAGAGCGACGTGGCGTCTTTCGCGGCCATGATCTAGGCTGTCATCGGCCCGGCGATGCGCGTTGGGCGGGAAAGTCGCATGACCACGTCGACCGCAGAAACTCGCAAACTCTATCAGCAGGTCGCCAACGCGATCGCCGAATCGATCCGCGAAGGCTCGTATCAGCCTGGCCACCGCCTGCCCTCGGAACGCGATTTGGCCGAAGACTACAAGGTCAGCCGCCCCACCGTGCGCGAGGCGATGATCGCGCTGGAAATCCGCGGCCTGGTTGAAGCCCGCCACGGCTCGGGCGTCTATGTCACCGAAGCCGCGCCGGTCGAGATCCCCGCCCCCGAGCTGGACATCGGCGCCTTCGAGCTGACCGAGGCCCGCCGCCTGATCGAGGGCGAATCCTGCGCCCTGGCCGCCACGACCGTCACCGACCAAGAGCTGATCGACCTGGAAAAGATCCTCGACGACATGGTCGAGGAAAACGAGCACGACGTGCGCGGCGATCTGGCCGACCGCCGGTTTCACGTCACCATCGCCCGCGCCACCCGCAACAGCGCCCTGGTCACGGTGATCGAGAACCTCTGGGACCTCCGCTACAAGTCACCGCTGTGCCGGGCGATGCTGGAACGCGCCCGTCAGGTCGGGGTGCGGCCGCTGATCGACGACCATCAGGAAATCCTCAGCGCCCTGAAGGCTCGCGATCCCAAGAAGGCTCGCAACGCCATGCGCGAGCACCTGGGCCGGGTGATCGACAACCTGCTGACCGCCACCGAGATCGACGCGATGCAGCAGGCTCGCAGCGAAGTCGCGGCCCGTCGCAACGAGCTGGCCCGTCGCTCCCTGATCTAGACACGTAAACCCGATGGATGGGCGGCTGGAGGAAGGCTCCAGCCGCCCGTCGCCGGCCGGCCCCGGGAGGAGGTTGCGATGAAGGACAAGTTCATCGCGTAGGCCGACGAGGTTCGTCAGAACCCAGCTTAGCTCAGTCATGGCCTGATGCAAGATAATTGGCCTGACCATTAATCGCACAAAGTTAGCGTATGGTCAGGCCGATCGCGCTCACACGGCGAAACCGCTCTCTGTTGACTTGACCGTCGGCCAAACCGACCTAGCACTGGCCGGCGACGTGACGGCATAGGTCACGCGCCTCGGGGAAGAAAGACGCCATGCGCGCCAGCCTGATCATCGTCCTTTTCGCGCTGGCCCTGACCTCCGCCGCCGCTGCGGCGCCCTCCCCTGAGCCGGCGAGCGAGCAGACAGCGATAGCGGCCCAAGCTCCGACGCTGGGCCGCAAGGTCGCCGCCTGGCAGCTGACCCACATGGACAATTTCGACTACACCCACGGCCACCGCGCCACGCCCGATCCGCGCGGCTGGGTGCAAGGCGCCCTGTTCGTCGGCCTGGCGGCGTTCGCCGAACGCACCGGCGATCCCGCCCTGATCCAGGCCGTTCGCGATCACGGCGTCCAGCAAGCCTGGGGCCTGGGCCGCCGCCCGCTGCACGCCGACGACCATGTGATCGGCCAGGCCTGGCTGTGGGTGCACGGCCGCGACCACGATCCGGCCCAGATCGCCCCGCTGAAGGCCCGCTTCGACGCCATCCTGGCCGATCCGCCCAAGGCCGACCTGAGGTTCATCGACGGAACCGAGGATCAGCCCTGCCAGGCCCGCTGGTGCTGGAGCGACGCCCTGTTCATGGGTCCCGCCGCCTGGACAGGCCTGTCCCAGGCCACCGGCGATCCGCGCTACGCCGCCTACGGCGACAAGGAGTTCTGGGCCTCCACCGACTGGCTGCTCGACAAGGACGAAGGCCTCTACTACCGCGACAGCCGCTATTTCGACCGGCGGGACGACAAGGGCCGCAAGATCTTCTGGAGCCGCGGCAACGGCTGGGCCTATGCGGGCATTGTCGACATCCTGAAGACCCTGCCCGCCGACCATCCGTCGCGGCCGCGCTACGAGGCCCTGTTCCGGCGGATGTCGGATCGGCTGATCTCGCTGCAGAAAACGGACGGCTACTGGGCCCCGTCCCTGCTGGCGCCCGAAAACACCCCACCCGAAACCAGCGGCACCGGCTTTTTCGTCTACGGCCTGGCCTATGGCCTGAACCATGGACTGCTGAAGGGCGCCAGGTACGAGACCGCCATGACCAAGGGCTGGAACGCCCTGGACGTCGCCGTCCAGCCCGACGGCAAGCTGGGCTGGGTGCAGCAGATCGGCTACGCTCCTGATCATGTCGAAGCCGACGACACCCAACTCTACGGCGTCGGCGCCTTCCTGCTGGCGGCTTCCGAGGTCGGCGCGCGATAGAACCCAACAGCAGCTCGTTTCGTTGAGACAGCCATGGCCGAAACCGTCAACATCGTCTGCCCGCACTGCGACGCCACCAACCGCCTGCCGGCCGAGCGCGACGCCAAGGCCGCCAAGTGCGGCCGTTGCGGGGAGCCGTTGTTCACCGGCCGGCCGGTCGACCTGACCACCGCCCGTTTTCGCAAGCATGTAGCGGCAAGCCAGATCCCGATCATCGCCGACTTCTGGGCGGCCTGGTGCGGCCCCTGCAAGGCCATCGCGCCGATCTTCGCCAAATCGACCGCCGAACTGGAGCCGCGCGCACGCTTCGTGAAGATCGACGTCGACGCCGAGCCGGCCCTGGCCCAAGCCTATGGCGTGCGCGGCATCCCCGCCCTGTTCCTGTTCAAGGACGGCAAGGTCGCCGCGAACCAGGCCGGCTTGCCCGACCCCGGCTTCTTCCGTCGCTGGCTGGACGAGCATGCGCCCGTCGGCTGAACTGGCGTCGCGGACCTTAAGATGCCTCGGCGCGTTTTCAGGTCCTACGCATCCACCCGCAGGACGATCGCGATGCTCAAGCAACTCGGCCTGATAGCCCTGCCTCCCCTTGCCCTGCTGTTGTCGAACTGCAGTTCTGGACCGGCCCTGCCGCCCGAGCAGGGCTACGGCCCCAACCCCGTCCTGCCCGCCGCCAGGAAGCAGACGATCCCGGTCATTAAGATCGCGCCGGCCGTGCGCTGGGCCGACGGCCAGACCCCGGACGCCGCTCCGGGCTTCGTCGCCACCGCTCTGGTCCGCGGCCTCGACCATCCGCGCTGGCTGTACGTGCTGCCCAACGGCGACGTGTTGATCGCCGAGACCAACGCCCCGCCCAAGCCGCAGGACGGCAAGGGGATCAAGGGTTGGTTCGAGAAGATCATCATGGGCCGGGCCGGCGCCACCGTGCCCTCCGCCAACCGCATCACCCTGGTGCGCGACGCCGACAATGACGGCACGCTGGAGGCGCGCACCACCTTCCTGTCGGGCCTGAACTCGCCCTTCGGCATGGCCCTGGTCGGCGACACCTTCTATGTCGCCGACAGCGACGCCTTGCTGGCCTTCCCCTACCAGACCGGCCAGACCCAGATCACCGCCCCGGCCCGCAAGGTCGCCGACCTGCCCGCCGGGCCGATCAACCACCATTGGACCAAGAACGTCATCGCCAGTCCGGACGGCTCCAAGCTGTACGTGACCGTCGGCTCCAACAGCAATGTCGGCGAGAACGGCATGGCCGCCGAGGAGCGCCGCGCCGCGATCCTGGAGATAGATCCGGCCACCGGCGCCAGCCGCGTCTTCGCCTCGGGCCTGCGCAATCCCAACGGCATGGACTGGCAACCCACCAGCGGCGCGCTGTGGACCAGCGTCAACGAGCGCGACGAGATCGGCAACGACCTAGTCCCCGACTACATGACCTCGGTCAAGGACGGCGGTTTCTATGGTTGGCCCTACAGCTACTATGGCCAGACGGTGGACGCCCGCGTGAAACCGCAGCGGCCGGACCTGGTGGCCAGGGCGATCAAGCCGGACTACGCCCTGGGGGCCCACACCGCCTCGCTGGGGCTGACCTTCTACAAGGCCGACGCCTTCCCGGCCCGTTATCGAGGCGGAGCCTTCATCGGCCAGCACGGCTCGTGGAACCGCAAGCCGGTCAACGGCTATCGCGTGGCCTTCGTGCCGTTCGCCGGCGGCATGCCGTCCGGTCCGGCCGAACCGCTCCTGACTGGTTTCCTCGACGCCAAGGGCCAGGCCCTGGGCCGACCGGTCGGAGTGGCGGTCGACAAGTTCGGCGCCCTGCTGGTGGCCGACGATGTAGGCAACACGATCTGGCGGGTCTCGCCCAACGCGCCCTCGCCGAGCAAGCCCGCGCGCTAAGCCGACAAAGCCCCTGAATCGATCAAGCGCGCAAAACGGCGCCCGGCGTCGGCGTGTCACATGGCCAACGCCCAGACACCGGCTTTAGATAGGCTTCAGTCGCAGCCTTAGCCCCCGAGAAACCCCATGAGCCTGTCCTTCCTCTTCGGCGCCGTCATTGGCTCGGGGATCTTCATCCTGCTGGGCCGCGCGCCGGCGCAGAAGCTGGTTTCGGTCGTTCAGGCTCGCATCGGCAAGCCGCGCTAGGGGCGATCGGAAACAACACAAACGCGCTGAAAAGTCTTCGCCACACTTTAATGTCCAGACACGCGAGCGTGTCGGAACGAAAGTCTTGGCCAACGCCTTTATTCCGCATCGGCACGCGGCTCGCGCGCCTTTTGATGCCAAGGAGGCGTACATGTCTATTCTTGCGTGGATCGTACTCGGCCTAGTCGCCGGTTTCATCGCCAGCAAGCTGGTCACCCGCAGCGGCGGCAGCCTGGTGGTGGACCTGGTGCTCGGGATCGTCGGCGCCGTCGTGGGCGGGTTCCTGTTCAATCAGTTTGGTTCGGCCGGAGTCACGGGCTTCAATCTCTACAGCCTGCTGGTCGCCGTGATCGGGGCGGTCGTCGTCCTGGCGATCTACCACGCCTTCACCGGTCGCCGAGCGCTCTAGCGTTCAAGACGCGATTAGAAACAGCGCCTTCGGCCTAGCCGGAGGCGCTTTTTCATGCCTGCCGTTTTGTCAGAGCATCACGGCCTGCTGCAGCATCTTCAGCGCCACCCGCAAGCATTCGATCCGGAACGGGCCGCGCCCGATGTCGCCCAACTGAGCCTGGCGATGATGGGTGTAGCCGCCACGCCGAGCGCAGGCGAAATGGACGAGACCGCCGGGTCTTTCGGGATCGCCAACCTCCTCGGCCCAGCCGGTGATCGACACCGCCACATCGGCGCTCGACCGCCTGATCGCCCCTTCCGCCATGGCGATCGCCGTCGGCTGCGAGACCGCGCCGCCATGCGACAACAGGGCCGGCGACACGTCCAGAAGCTCGATCTTGGCGGCGTCGGTATAGACCACGAAGCCGCGCTCGAAGGCGTGCGAGCAGCCCGGCACATCGGTGAGCAACGAGGCCAGCAGGCCGCCGGTGCAGCTCTCCGCCGTGGCCAAGGTCAGCGCGCGCGCGCAGGCGGCCTCAAGGACCGCCTGCGTCAGGTCGTCGATGTCCGATGGCAGGATCGGATCAAGCGCCTCGGCCATGGGCCCTCCGAAAGTGGAGGAAGGCCCGAAGGCCTTCCCCCGGAACGTCAGTTCGGCTGTTTGCCGCCCATTTCGGCCATCAGCTCTTCCTTGCGCGCCTTCATGCGCTGACCCATGGCCTCGAGGTCTTCGTCGCCCTTCTTGGCCTGGGCGAAGATGCCGCCGGGCTGCTCCTCTTCCTTGACGTGGTGCTTGATGTACTCGCCCAGAACCTTGACCTTGGCGTCGTAGTAGTCGTCGCTGGGCTTCATCGCTTCGATCTCGGCGATCAGCTTCTTGGCGCCGTCGTGCTCGACATAGGCTTCGTCCAGCATGTCGTCCTCGACCTCGCCGCGTTCCTCCGGATAGAAGATCTCCTCCTCGATCCGGGTATGGACCTTGAGGGCCAGGGCGATCTTGTTGAACAGGGCCAGCTTTTCGGCGTCGGCTTCCAGTTGTTCGTACTCGTCGAACCAGCTCTCCACCTCGCGGTGATCCTTCTTGAGCAACGTGATCGCCAGCGGATCGCGACGGCCGGTGCGGCGCGTGCGACCGGCCTTGGCCTTGGTCGATGAGCTCTTGGCGGAGGTCGCCATGGTGTCTCTCCCTGAATGCTTGGTCGCCGAAGGCGGCGGACCACAAAAACACTTCAGTTCAGGGGGCGTTCCCGCCGAGCAGCCTAAGCGCCCAAGTATTGCAAAGCATGTCGAGTTCTCGACGAAGATTATTCGATAATTATTCTCAAAAAGGTGCGGCGCACGAAAAAGCCCGGACGCGAAACGCCCGGGCTTTTCCGTCTGGCTTGATGGCCGGAGCTAGTGGCCGCCGGCCACCGCGTCCTCCTGGATCTGGTGGATCGTCGCACCCTTGGCCGCGAACGAGAACCACAGGACGTACAGGTAGCAGACCAGCGGCACGATGAAGGCCAGCGAACGGGCCCCGATCGGGAAGTGGGCCACCAACTGGTCCACCGTGAAGCCGTACAGGATCGAGATGAACCCGCCGCCGCAGATGGCCATGCACATCAGGCCCGAGGTCGCCGAGGCCGGGGCGGACGAGCGTTCCAGCGTGATGGTGAAGATGGTCGGGAACATGATCGAGTTGAACAGGCCGATCAGGATCGCCGCGACGCCCGGGATGAAGCCCATGGTCAGCGGCGCGATGTAGTCGCCGGGCAGATGGACGCTGCCGGCCAGCGGCGTGGCGGGCATGTGGTAGGTGGCGACCACCAGGGTGCAGAGCCCCGCGGCGCAGGCCGCCACGATCGCCAGCATCGTCGTGGCCTTGACGTAGCGCAGCAGCACCGAGCCGCCGAACCGGCCGAACATCGCGAACAGCATGAAGATCGGGCCGACATAGCCGGCCACCTGCGAGGGCAGGTTCATGATCTGCTTCTGCTCAAGGAAGAAGATCATGCCCGAGATCACGCAGACCTCGGCGCCGACATAGAGGAAGATGCCGATCGAACCCAGGTTGGCCCACTTGGACTGCAGGGCCTTGAACGGCGACTCCGCGTGCTCGGCCATCTTCGGGGCGTGGTGGGTGATGGTGTTGCGCACCATGAACACCGCCAGGGTGAACACCGCCAGGACCACCGCGATCAGCAGGTAGACGTTAGTCACGAAGCCCAGTCCCATGGCCCTCATGCTCTCGGTGACCACGACGTCCTTCTCGAACAGCGGGCCCTGCAGCAGGAACTTCGCGCCGAAGATGCCGCCGACATAGGCGCCCATCGAATTGAAGGCCTGGGAGAGGTTCAGGCGGAAGTGCGAGTTCTTCGCCTCGCCCATCGAGGCGATCAGCGGATTGGCCGCGACCTGGAGCAGGGTGATGCCCGAAGCGGCCACGAACAGTCCCAGCAGCACGGTGATGAAGTTGTGCGAGAAGGTCGTCGACCAGGCGATCAGACAGCCGGCGACGATGCCCGTCAGACCCAGCACGATCGACTTGGCGTAGCCGTTCTTGGCCAGATAGGCCGCCGAGGGGATCGACATGATCCCGTAGGCGATGAAGAACGCGAACTGGTTCAGCTGGGTCTCGAAGTCCGTCAGCGTGTAGATGACCTTCATGCTCTTCACGAGCGGGTCGATCAGATTGGTGACGAACGCCCAGATGAAGAACAGCGCCGTGACGTAGACGACGGCCAAGATCAGGCCGCCTCCCCCGGTCTTGGGCGCCGCTCCGGTCGTCGGAGCCTGCGCCGCACCCTTACCTGCCATGTTGTTTACTCCCCTGTCCGACGTTGCGGGACGCGACATCCACCCCAACGGTGACAACGTTGTCAAGCGTCGAGGGCAAAAGGCGGCCACTCTGATCCACCGCCAGGAACCGATCACTCGATTCGACGGTTACGCCGAAAACTCCGACAAATCCCTTCGGATGGGAAGACCATGATGTCGATGATCGCCATTCTGCTGGTCTCGGGCCTGGTGACCGTGATCGCCGTGATCGGTCTGGCCGACGCCTTTACGCATCTGCTGTGCTGGTCGGCGCGGTCGCTCAGGGAGCCGGAGGCGATGCGCGTCTCCGGCCCTTCCGCCGACGTGGCGCGCCGCGACCGTCTGGTCGCCTAGGCGGCCTTGCGGCTCGGACTCGGCGCGGTCGAGGTGTTCCACACGTCGTGAGCGGCTTCGCCCGCCAGGATGTTCTCGGCGGTCAACAGACCGCTGAGCGTGGCGTAGTCGCGTTCGCCGTCGCGGTGCAGGCCGTTGCGGCCCGCCAGGTGCAGGCTGGGGAACTGCATCTTCAGATCCAGGCGGATCATCGCCCGGTGTTCAGCGCATTCTTCGTCCTCGATCGGCAACACCTTGCGCTGGCGCACGACAAGGGCGTCGCTGACGGCGGTCGGGTCCATCAGCCCCATCACCGCGGCCTCGCGCCAGGCCAGGGCCACCAGGTCGGCGTCGCTGGCCGACCACAGGCCGTCGCCCTCGAAGCAGAAATAGTCCATTCCCAGGCAGCTGGCCGCCTCGCCTTCCGGAGCCATGGCCGGCGACCAGGCGCGGTAGTTCTGCACCCGGCCGACCTGCAGTTCGGTGTCGTGGACGTCGATCGCGGTCTCGCGCAGCGGCTTGCGCGTGCGGCCCACCAGGGCGACCGTGATCTGGTCGCGGTACATCAGCTCGCCGGCGTGGAACAGGCTGATCGGCGTCGGCCGCAGCATGCTCATCAGCTCGCGCAGCGGCGCGGTCGAGACCACATGGTCGGCGGTGCGGACTTCGTGGGCGCCGTCCTCGCGCCGGATCGTCACCGTCCACAGCTTGGCGGCGGCGTCGAACTTCAGGGTCTCCACGCGGCGACCCAGGGCCACCTCACCGCCTAGCGTCGCGATCCCGTCGGCGCAGGCTCGCCACACCGAGCCGGCCCCGTCGCGGGGATAGCGCAGGCTGGCCGTCGGCTTGGCGGCGTTGACGCGGCCGGCCGGAATCTGGTCGCTGATCAGGCCCGACACCTTCTCGGCGAAGGGGCGGAACAGCATCGTCGACAGCCGTTTTCCGACCCGGTTGCGGATTTCGTCGGCGAAGGTCCTGGGCGTCTTGATCGGGCGGATCTTGGCCAGGCCGAACGAGGCCAGGCAGGCCGCCGCGCCGCGCAGCCCCAGATGGGCCAGGGCCTCCAGGTTCTTCAGCGGATAGGCGTAGAGGTGGTCGCGGTGATAGATTCGCGCCGCGCGCGGCTGCTCGACGAAGCCGTCCGGCAGCAGTTCGGACCACAGGTCCAGCACGCGGGGCGAGGTCGAGGCGTAGGTCCCGCCGCTCAGGTCTATCTTGAAGCCATTGTGGTCGATCGTGCGGCTTGAGCCGCCGACCTGGCTGGGGTCCATCTCCAGCACGGCGACGTCGCGCCCTGCCTTGGCCAGGACGTAGGCGGCGGTCAAGCCGGCCGGCCCGGCCCCGATCACCAAGGTTTCGACGTGCTGCCCCATGACGCGATGGTCCCCGTTCGAGAAACACCTTCGCGCAATAAGGTTAAGATCACCCCGCCGGACATGGTGAAATAGCTCTAAACGCGCCCATGGGGCGCTATGCCGCGCGGCGTCTCCTCTAGGCCAGTTGGTCGCCGATCGGCAGGGTCCGGATGCGCTTGCCGGTCGCCGCGAAGATCGCGTTGACCAAGGCGGCGGGCGACGGCGGCAAGGCCGGTTCGCCCAGGCCGGTCGGCGGGTTGTCGCTGGTGACGAAATGCACCTCGACGTCGGGCGCGTCCGCCAGGCGCAGCATCGGGAAATCGCCGAAATTGCTCTGGGTCACCGCGCCGTTCTCGATGGTGATCGCCTGGCCAAGGCTGCTGCCGATCCCGTCGAGGACCGAGCCTTGAACCTGCTGCTCGGCGCCGTTCGGGTTGACGATCTGCCGGCCGACATCGACCGCCGCCCAGGCCTTGCGGACCTCGACCTTTCCGTCGGCGACAGCCACCTCCATGACCACCGCCACATAGCCGCGATGGCTGTAGTGGCAGGCGACGCCCAGGCCGACGCCCTTGGGGGTCTTGCGGCCCCAGCCGGACGCCTGGGCGGCCCGGTCGAGCACGGCGCGCATGCGGCCGGTGTGGAAGCTGTCGCCCTTGCCCGGTTCGCCGATCAGCCGGGGTTCGCCCAGCAGCTTGCGGCGGAAAGCCACCGGGTCGGCGCCCGCCGCGTGGGCGACCTCGTCGATGAAGCCCTGGTAGACGAAGCCATAGGCGTTGTTGCCCGGGGCCCTCAGCCAGCCGGTCGGCACGCCCAGCGGCATGACCGACACGTCCTGGGCATAGTTCTCCACCGCGCCGTACGGGAACTGCGTACCGCCGATATTGGCGCCCCGCGCGAACTTCTGGCCCTCGCCGAAGGTCACGAAATGGTTGCGCCAGGCCGTCAGTCCGCCCTGTGTGTCCAACCCCGCCGTCAGCCGGTGGAAGCCGGCCGGACGGTAGAAGTCGTGCTGAATGTCGTCTTCGCGGGTCCACAGCAGCTTGACCGGCGCCCCGACCGTCTTGGAGATCCACGCCGCCTCGACCATGAAGTCGTTCATCAGCCGCCGACCGAAGCCGCCGCCGCTGCGCGTGAAGTGGATGGTGATGTCCTCGGGCTTGATCCCCAGGGTCTTGGCCACAAGCTCGCGGCCGTCCTCGGGGTTCTGGGCCGGGGCCCAGATCTCGACCTTGCCGTCCTTGAAGCTGGCCGTGCAGTTCTGCGGCTCCAGCGTGGCGTGGGCGTTGAAGGGATAGCTGTAGTCGGCCTTGACCACCTTTGCCGCGCTCTTGAGCGCCGCATCGACGTCGCCGACGGTCTTGAGGTTCCGATGCGGCGGCTGGCCGTGCAGTTCGGCCGCCTTGGCGACGAAGCCGGCGCTGCTCTGGCCGCTGGTCGGATGATCGGCCCAGGTGACCTCCAGCGCGTTGCGGCCCTTGCGCGCCGCCCACCAGGTGTCGGCCACCACGACCACGCCGCCCAGCAGGCCTTCCAGTTCGGTTCCGCCGTCGACCACAAAGGCGTGGCGCACGCCCTTGACCGCCTTGGCCGGCGCCAGGTCGACCTTGGCCACCTTGGCGGCGAACACCGGGGCCTTCAGGAAGGTGGCGTACAGCATGCCCGGAACCTGCACGTCGATGCCGTACAGCGGCTTGCCCGCGACGATGGCCGGCGTGTCCGACTGCGGCTGGGACTTGCCGATGATCCGGTAGGTCCTGGGGTCCTTCAGCGTCAGGGTCTTGGGATCAGGCGCGGTCAGGCCGGCCGCGGTCTGGGCCAATTCACCGTACGACGCGCGGCGCTTGCCGGCCTTGTCGACCACGAAGCCGGGCTCGGTGGTCAGGCCGGCGGCAGGAACCTTCCAGCGCTGGGCCGCGGCCTGGATCAGCAGGGCCCGGCCCACGGCGCCGACCTGGCGCATCGGCTCCCAGTCGTCTGGGGTGGAGGTGCTGCCGCCGGCCGACTGCTCGCCGAACACCTTGGCGTCGATCGGGGTCTGCTCGATACGGACGGCCGACCAGTCGACGTCCAGCTCCTCGGCGATCAGCATCGGCATCGAGGTCTTGATCCCCTGCCCGATCTCCGGCCGCTTGGCGGCGATGGTCACCACCCCGTCAGGGGCGATACGGACGAAGGCGCTGAACGGATTGGCCGTCACCCCACCTTCCGCCCGGACCAGGCCCGGCAGGCTGAACGACAGCAACAGACCGCCGCCGGCCGCGACGCCGGTCTTCAGAAACAAACGGCGGGACGGGGTCTCGAGGATCGTGGTCATGCTCACGCCTCCACCTGGTCGGACGCGGCCTTGATGGCCTTGCGGATGCGGATGTAGGTGGCGCAGCGGCAGAGGTTGCCGTTCATCGCCGCGTCGATCTCGTCGTCGGTCGGCTTGGGCGCGGCGGCCAGCAGGGCGGTGGCCGACATGATCTGGCCGGCCTGGCAGTAGCCGCATTGCGGCACGTCGATGGCCGTCCAGGCTTCCTGCACCTTGGCCCCGATCGGGTTCGCGCCGACCCCCTCTATGGTGGTCACCGCCTTGGCGCCCACCCGGGCCAGCGAGGTGACGCACGAGCGCATGGCCACGCCGTCAATATGCACGGTGCAGGCCCCGCACTGGGCCACGCCGCAGCCGTACTTGGTTCCCACCAAGCCCAGCACGTCGCGCAGCACCCACAGCAGGGGCGTATCGGGTTCGGCGTCCACCGTGTGGACCTGGCCGTTGACCTTCAAGCTCGTCGACATCCCGCTGCTCCCAAACCGCGCCGCGCCCAGAGTGCCAAAGGCTCGGCGCCGCGACCAGAGGGCACGATTGTCATAAAACCGTCATGCGGGACTTGAACCCGGCCGGCTTCCGTGGTTCCGCTCCGCCGCGCCGGGCGCTCCTCCGTATAAGGACGTCCGCGAAACTCTCCACGCTTCGAACAGAGGATGAAGCGACCATGCTGGGCTTGTTCCGGGCTGTCATGCCCAAGGAAGACCGCTTCTTTGAGCTGTTCGCGCAGCATGCCGCCATCCTGGTGGCCGGGGCCAAGGCGTTGCAGGACCTGATGCAGGGCGGCGAAGGCGTCGAGGCCGCCAGCGGCCGCGTCTATCAGCATGAGGAAGAAGCCGACGAGATCACCCGCCAGGTGATGGGCGCGGTCCGCCGCAGCTTCATCACCCCGTTCGACCGCAGCGACATCCAGGATCTGACGACGTCGCTGGACGACGCCATCGACCAGATGCGCAAGACCGCCAAGGTCGTCAGCCTGTTCGAGGTCAAGACCTTCGAGCCGCAGATGCGCGAGATGGCCGCGATCATCGTCCAGGCCGCCGAACTGACCGTCCAGGCCGTGGCCTTGCTGCCTGACATGCGCAAGAACGCCCACCGCCTGACCGAACTGGCCGTCAAGGTGACCCAGATCGAGGAACAGGCCGACCAGATGTACGACCAGGGCCGCAAGGCGCTGTTCCTGGCGCACCGCGCCAGCGACCCGATGACCTTCATTGTCGGGGTCGACATCTACAGCCACCTGGAAAAGGTGGTCGACCGCTTCGAGGACGTCGCCAACCGCATCAGCGGCATCGTGGTCGAGCAGGTCTAGTGGACCCGACCTTCCTGATTCTGGTCGTTCTGATCATCGTCGCTCTGGGCTTCGACTTCCTGAACGGCCTGCACGACGCGGCCAACTCGATCGCCACCATCGTCTCGACGCGCGTGCTGTCGGCGAAGTGGGCGGTGCTGTGGGCGGCGTTCTTCAACTTCATCGCCTTCGCGGTGTTCGGCACCAGCGTCGCCAAGATGGTCGGAGCCGGCATCGTCGATCCGCACATCATCACCGACCGGCTGATCTTCGGCGCCCTGATGGGCGCGATCAGCTGGAACCTGATCACCTGGTGGGCCGGCATCCCCTCGTCCAGCTCCCACGCCCTGATCGGCGGTCTGGTCGGATCCTCGGTCGCCAAGGTCGGCGGCCTGGGCGCGGTGCAATGGGCCGGCCTGGGCAAGACCGCCGCGGCGATCGTCGTGTCGCCGACCCTGGGCTTCATCCTGGCCCTGCTGCTGGTGCTGACCGTCTCCTGGACCTTCCTGAAGAGTTCGCCTTTCTTCGCCGACCGGTTTTTCCGCAAGGCGCAGTTCGTTTCGGCCGCCCTTTACTCGCTGGGCCATGGCGGCAACGACGCCCAGAAGACCATGGGCATCATCGCCGCCCTGCTGTTCGCCCACGGCATGAGCAATCAGCCGGGGCACATTCCGTTCTGGGTGGTGATCTCGTGCCAGACCGCCATGGCGCTGGGCACCCTGTTCGGCGGCTGGCGGATCGTCCACACCATGGGCAGCAAAATCACCCGCCTGACGCCGATGCAGGGCTTCTGCGCTGAAACCGGCGGGGCCATCACATTATTCTTCTTTACGCATCTTGGCGTTCCGGTCTCGACGACTCACACGATCACGGGCGCTATTGTCGGCGTCGGCGCTTCGCGCCGGGTTTCGGCCGTCCGCTGGGGCGTGGCCAAGAGCATCGTGACCGCCTGGATCGTCACCCTGCCCGCGGCCGGCCTCGTCGCGGCGGCGTTCTACTATCTCGGGTTCTGGATGAAGTGACGGACACGACGGACGGCAAGCAGGCGGGACGCAAGTCCGCAACACGGCGCCGTCAGGTGGCCGCCCTGCCCTGGCGGGCCGATCCGGTCGAGGGCCTGCAGATCTTGCTGGTCTCGTCGCGTGAAACCCGCCGATGGGTGATCCCCAAGGGCTGGCCGATGAAGAGCAAGGGCGACGCCCAGGCCGCCGCCCAGGAAGCCTACGAAGAGGCCGGTCTCGACGGCCGCATCGCCAGCCGGCGGATCGGCGAATATCCCTATCTCAAGCGCCTCAAGAGCGGCGTCGCACGGCGGGTGACGGTCGACGTCTATCCGCTGGAAGTCACCGGCGAGCACGCGACCTGGCCGGAGAAGGGCCAACGCACCCTGAAATGGATGTCGCCCGTCGAGGCGGCGTTGGCGGTGCAGGAGCCGGACCTGCGCGAGCTGATCGCCCGCTTCGCCAAGGTCGAACTGCCCGCCGAAGAGCGCCCGGCCCCCGCGCCGGCTCCGACGCCGATGCGCGTGGCCCTGACGCGTCTACGTCGCCGGATCACGGTGCTGTGGGGCCGCAGGCGACGCTGGCCCTGACGACCAGCCCGGGAACAAGCTGGGGATAACTCGACAAGCCGCTTTGCGTTCACTATGTTCTCGTTACGTTCCGTAGCGAGATTCGCCATGCAGCTGTCCCTCGACCTGTCGACCTCGCCGCTCGAAGCCATGCGCGACGGGCTGCTCAAGACTTTCGGTCCGCAGCGGCCGACCAAGCGGCTCGATCCGGTGTCGCAGCTGATCAAGTCGTCGATCAGCGGCCGGACCAAGGACGCCGTCTCCTGGGCCGTCTATCACCGTCTGAAGGAACGCTTCTCCAGCTGGGAGGCGCTGGCCGAAGCGCCCGACGCCGAGGTCCAGGAGCTGATCAAGGATGTCACCTTCCCCGAGGAAAAGGCCCGCCATCTGACCCACGCCCTGCGGCTGATCCAGGTGCGCAGCGGCTGGACGCTGTCGCTGGACCATCTGGCCGAGCTGGAGCTGGACAGCGCCCGCTGGTGGCTGCAGGGCCTGCCCGGCGTCGGCGTCAAGGTCGCCGCCTCGGTGCTGAACTTCAGTCCCCTGAACATGCGGGCCCTGGTGGTCGACACCCACGTCCATCGTGTCGCCGGCCGGCTGGGTCTGATCCCGGCCAGTTATGACACCGCCCACGCTTATCGCGCCCTGATGGACATGGTCCCAGACAGCTGGACGGCCGAGGACCTGTACGAGTTGCACTGGCTGATGAAGGGCCTGGGCCAGCTGCTGTGCTCGCATCACGCGCCGCGCTGCGGGGCCTGTGCGTTGAAGGGCTCCTGCCCACGGGTGGGTGTTGAGCGAAGCGCGGATATCCTGGCTTGGCGCCCGCGGGCCTGAACCACGGCCGCCTTCGCACGCTCCCTACGGATGCCCCACGACATCCGCATCGGCGCCGCCGGCTGGAGCTTTGCCCGAACCCTGAATGGCTTCCCCGCCGAGGGATCCGGCCTCGAACGCTATGGCGCGGTGTTCAAAGCCGTCGAGATCAACTCGTCCTTCTACCGGCCCCACCAACGCAAGACCTACGAGCGCTGGGCGGCGTCGACGCCGGCGGACTTCCGGTTCGCGGTGAAGGCTCCCCGGACGATCACCCACGAGCGGCGGCTGGCCGATGTCGCCGAGCCGATGATGCGGTTCCTCGACGAGTGCGGCGGGCTGGGCGGCAAGCTCGGGCCGCTGCTGATCCAGCTGCCGCCGAGCCTGACGTTCGACATTCGCCTGGTGGAGGCCTTCCTCGCGGCGTGGCGAGCGGCGACAACCGCCGCGACGGTGTTGGAGCCGCGCCATCCGACCTGGTTCGAAGCACCGGTCGAGGCCCTGCTGCGGACCTTCCAGATCGCCCGGGTCGCCGCCGATCCCGCCGTGGTCCCCGCCGCCGCCGAGCCCGGCGGCTGGAGCGGCCTGATCTATCGCCGCCTGCACGGCTCGCCCGTGATGTACGACTCGCCCTACCCGCCGGCGGCGATCGCAGCCCTCGCCAAGGCCATGACCGTCGAGGCCGAACAGGCCCCGACCTGGTGCGTGTTCGACAACACCCGGCTGGGCGCGGCGACCACCGACGCCTTGGCGTTGAAGGCCGCTACCTCGCCAGCTCGGTGAAGGTCTTGGTCCCGATGCCGTAGCTTCGCCAGTCCTTGTAGTCGAAGTGCCACCACTCCTCGGGATAGATCTCAAAGCCCTGGGCGACCATAGCCTCGCGCAGGATCGCCCGCATCGCCCGCTGCCGGGTCGTGCCGCCGATGAAGTCGGCATAAGAGCGGCCCGACATCTCGTCGTAGCGGCTGGGCATCTCGACGGGCTTGCCGGTCTTCAGGTCGTAGAGGGTCAGGTCGACGGCGCAGCCGCGGTTGTGGCGCGAACCCTTGGCTGGGTCGGCCACGAACATGTGGTCCTCGGGCGGGGTGGCCTCCCAGAACATCCAGGTCACGAACCAGGGCCGGTAGGCGTCGTGGATCAGGACGCCATAGCCCTGGGCCTCCAGCGCCTTGGCGGCCCGCGCCAGGGCCTCAGCGGCCGGGCGCTGCAGGTAGGCGGCCGAGCGTTCGTAGACGGCCAGGCCCATGAAGTTGTCGACGCCGGCATAGCGAATGTCGAAGCGGATCGTCGGGTCCAGGGTGGACAGATCGACGAGGTCAGCGGGTTTGTGCGACACCGTCTCGACCGGCGGGGTGGCGGCCAGGGCCCTGGCGCGCAGGGCGGCGGGGTCGGCGCGCACCGCCGCGCGG
>NZ_JBAPVS010000221.1:0-13116 GCF_049283275.1 Caulobacter sp.
GCCTCGACGCCGGCGTGGGCAACCTGGTTGACGCCGACCTGGCCAAGGAAAGCGCCAAGCTGCAGTCGCTGCAAACCAAGCAGCAACTGGGCATCCAGGCGCTCTCGATCGCCAACCAGTCGACCGGTTCGATCCTGAGCCTGTTCCGCTAAGTACAGCGTACCGAGTAAGCGTAAGAAGGGCGGGTCCTCGGACCCGCCCTTTTTTCATTGGGCCGTCGTTGACAGGGTCTTGCCCATCCGCACCAACGGCACCTCGACGCCGCTGGAGGTCGAAGCGAAAAATCGCTCGATCTGGCGATAACCGCAGGCCCGATACAGCGGCTCGCCGGCCATGGTCCCGGCCAGCTCGCAGCGTGTGAACCCCTCCCCGGCCGCGGCGGCCTCGCAGGCGTCCAGGATGATCCGCCCCACGCCTTTTCGGACATGATCGGGGTGGGTGTACATCGCCCGCACCCGGGCCGCGTCGCGGGCCGGATCCAGCAGGGCCGCATCGCGCCCGGCCGAATGGTCGCCACCGAACAGGGTGGCCCGGCGGCTCCAGCCGCCGCAGCCGGCCAGGACCCCTTCGTCCTCCACGACAAAATAGGTGCCGTCGATGATCAACTGGCTGTCCAGCCCCATGATGTCGAACGAGGCCGCCACCGCGTCAGGCGGCAGGAAAGGCTTCAGCAGTTCCCCGATCGAGGCGTTCATCAGGTCGCGCAGGGCGGGCAGGTCCTCGGGAACGGCGAGGCGAAGGGTCAAGCTCACGGGCGGCTCCGTCTGGACAGGTCGAAGTTCGACTGCGCGCCTCGCCTTCGCAAGACCGTCCGCCCAAGGAAAGCAGGGTTTGCGGCATTGCCTGCAAAAGTTTCGATGACAACGTTGTCAATAATGCGAAGCTCGGCTATACGGTCCAGGCCCTTCTGGGCGTTTCCTCCTATGCGACTTCGGCCGTCTTCTTCTCCTGTGGAAGGCGGCCTTTCTCTTGCGCGCCAGGCTGAGCTATCCGCGCTGACCGATCCGCGCGAAGGTCCCCACCGCCCCGGCCGCGAACATGCCGCTGCGCCAGGCGCTCTCGCGATCCGGCGCCCCGCCCTGGGCGGCGACGCGGGCGTCGAAATCCATCACTTGCCAGGTCCACTCGTCATTGCCGGCATGGATGACGACGGCGTAGTCGCGCACCTGGATCTGGTCGAAAGGCATCGGTCGGCTCCCTGTTTCACCAGGGCAGGTCTAGGGGCGCCGGGTCGCGCGATCGTGGCCGAAGGCTCCAGGCGCCGGGAAGAGGCCGTGGAGTTTTCGTGCAGACCAGCTTGGGCAGGCCAGCTTGGCGGGCTCAGGCCGTGACGATCCGCCCGCCCTCGACCCGCACCGGCCAGGGCGACAGCCGGGCCCCGACACAAGGCCCGCCGACACAGGCGCCCGTCTCGGGTTCAAACAACGCCCCGTGCCAGGAGCAGGCGATCAGCGCCGCGTCTTCGGTCAGATAATGGTCCAACACCTGGGCCAGGGGCAAGCCGGCGTGCGGGCAGCGATCGACATAGCCGAACGCCGCCTCGCCTCGCCGCACCACGAAGCCGTGGAAGCGCTTGTCGCCGATCTGCAGCACGTAGTTGCGCGCGCCCGGATCGGCGATCTGGTCGAGCGGCCCCAACTTGACGCCGG
This sequence comes from Caulobacter sp., assembly GCF_049283275.1. GTDB lineage: Bacteria > Pseudomonadota > Alphaproteobacteria > Caulobacterales > Caulobacteraceae > Caulobacter. The sequence continues at coordinate 1,650 of NZ_JBAPVS010000221.1, forward strand.
CCGGCGTCGCCCAGACCCGACCGACCTGAACGTCTTGGCTCAAATGCGCTCGACCGTCTGCTCGATGGCGCCGAAGATCGAGTGGCCCTTGGCGTCGCGCATCTCGATGCGGACCGTGTCGTCACCCATCAGAAACGGCGTCTTGGCCGCGCCGTCCAGGATGGTTTCCACCGTCCGCAGCTCGGCCAGGCACGAATAGCCCAGGCCGCCCTTGGCGATCGACCTGCCGGGCCCGCCGTCGGGGTCGCGGTTGCTGACCGTCCCCGACCCCACGATGGTGCCCGCCGCCAGGGCGCGGGTCTTGGCGGCGTGAGCCACCAGGGTTCCGAAGTCGAAGGTCATGTCGACGCCGGCGTCGGCCTTGCCGAAGTCCTCGCCGTTCAGGGTGACCAACAGCGCGCCGTGCAGCTTGCCGTCCTTCCAGGCCTTGCCCAGCAGGGCCGGCGTCACGGCCACGGGCGAGAAGGCGCTGGCCGGCTTGGACTGGACGAAGCCGAAGCCCTTGGCCAGTTCGGCGGGGATCAGGTTGCGCAGGCTGATGTCGTTGCAGAGCATGACCAGGCGGATCTCGGCCAGGGCCTCCTCGCGGGTCGCGCCCAACGGCACGTCGCCGACGATCACCGCCACCTCGCCCTCCAGGTCGCAGCCCCAGGCGGAGTTGGCCAGCGGGATGGTGTCGCGTGGGGAGAGGAAGCCGTCCGAGGCGCCCTGGTACATCAGCGGATCGGTCCAGAAGCTTTCCGGCATCTCGGCGCCGCGGGCTTGGCGCACCAACTGCACGTGGTTCACATAGGCGCTGCCGTCGACCCATTGAAAGGCGCGCGGCAGCGGACTGGCGGCGTCGTGCTCATGGAACCGCTCCAGCGGCACGCCGCCGTCCTCGACGCTCACGGCCAGCGCCTTCAGCATCGGCTCGCAGCGCTCCCAATCGTCGAGAGCGGCTTGCAGGGTCGGGGCGATCGTTCCGGCGTCGGTGAACCAGGCCAAGTCGTTGGAGACCACCACCAGCCGGCCGTCGCGGCCGCCCTTCAGAGACGCGAGCTTCATGAGCGCTTCCTCTCGTTGTCGTTGTTCTTAGGGCAGCACGGCCTTGGGGAAGCCCGTCCAGCACGCGTCATAGTCGGCCTGAAGCGCCGAAGTCTCCAGAGCGTATTTCGTAGGGCGGATCACCCAGCGGCTTTCGAACATGAAAGCCATGGTTCCGTCGATCTTGTGAGGCCTCAGTTCAGCTTCGGTCGCACCCTTGTGGCTGGCGACATCCGGCCCGTGATCGCTCATGGCGTTGTGCAGGCTGGCCCCGCCAGGCGAGAACCCGCCGGCCTTGGCGTCATAGGCGCCCTGCACCAGCCCCATGAACTCGCTCATAACGTTGCGGTGGAACCAGGGCGGGCGGAACGTGTGCTCGGCCACCATCCAGCGCGGCGGGAAGATCACGAAGTCGACATTGGCCGTGCCCGGGATCTCGCTGGGCGCGGTCAGGACCGTGAAGATCGACGGATCGGGATGGTCGAAGCTGACGGTGTTGATCGTGTTGAACCGCGCCAGGTCGTACTTGTAGGGCGCCAGGTCGCCGTGCCAGGCCACCACGTCCAGCGGGCTGTGGTCCCAGACCCCCATCCACAGGCCGCCCTGGAACTTCTGGATCACCTCGGTGGGCCTGTCGACGTCCTCGAAGGCGGCGACGGGCGTGAGGAAGTCGCGGCTGTTGGCCAGGCCGTTCGAGCCGATCGGGCCAAGCTCCGGCAGGCGGAAGGCCGCGCCGTAGACCTCGCAGACATAACCACGCACCGGTCCGACCACCTCGACGCGGAAGCGAACGCCGCGCGGAATGACAACGATCTCGCCCGGGGCGACATCCAGGCGGCCGAACTCGGTGACCAGGCGCAGCTCGCCTTGCTGGGGCACGATCAGCAGTTCGCCGTCGGCGTTCTGGAACACCCGGTCGATCATCGAGCGGTTGGCGAGGTACAGGTGCGCGGCCATGCCGGACTGGGTCGCCACGTCGCCGTTGCCGCCAATCGTGACCAGGCCGTCGACAAAGTCGGTGGGCGCCTCCGGGACCTCCACCGGGTCCCAGCGCAGGCGGTTCGGCGTCGGGGCGGCGGCGTCGAACGGGCCGCTCTTCAGTCGGTCCTGGGCGTAGGGCGCGTAGGGCCCGTGACCGGCGCTGGGCCGCAGGCGATACAGCCAGCTGCGCCGGTTCTCATGGCGCGGGGCCGTGAAGGCCGTGCCCGACAGCTGCTCGGCATAGAGGCCGAACGGCGGCGTCTGCGGCGAGTTCTGGCCCACCGGCAGCGCGCCGGGGACCGCCTCGCTGGAGAAGTGGTTGCCGAAGCCGCATTGGTGTTGGAGCGCGTCGCTCATGTGGATCTCACAAACTTCCTGACCTCCGCCCATCCCAGTGGAACACGCTCGGGCTCGGCGCAGTACGGTTCAATCGAAACTGGCCGCCACATCGAAGGCCATCTTCCGGGCGTCGTTTATATTGCTCCGCATGAACTGGATCGCCGCCTCGGATCGCTCGATCAGCTCGACTTCCTCTTGCGAATAGGCCCGGCCAGCAGGCGTGGTCCAGGCGCGATGGTTGGCCAAAATCGCCTCATAGTGCTCGAGCGCCGTGGCGATCTTGCGATAGGTTTCGTGGATTTCCACCAAACTCTCGGAGCGATCCGACCGCCACTTCGAACTCAGCTGATGCAATACGGCCCATTCCGCCTCGGAAATGCTCGTGCCGGTCGCTATGCAGCGCCACAGGTTCTCCAAGGTGTTGTCGACGAAAGTGATCTTGCGGGTCGGCGGCGCCAGCAACAGGCGATGACCGGATATTTGTTCGAGCAGGTCCGAATCCAGCCCCGTGCGCTCCACCACCTCTTGAAGAAGCTCTGGGAGTGACGTCGCCAAGCTATGGAAGTTCGCGCTGTGCACGGACAAGGCACTGGTATCGAAACGGTGCAGGACCACCGGCTTCGAGAGATAATAAGACGACTGACCGTGAAACACTTCCAGGTAATAGGCCAGTTGCGCATAGCGACAAAGCGAACTGAGATAGGGCTCCACATCAAAAGCGCGAGCCAACTCGCTATCGTAAACCTGTGATGTGAAAAAACTAAGCTGATCGAAGCCGAAGACCTTAAGCAGATCAATAAAGGTGTTGAACGGCATATCGGGCAGATTGTGCCGAGTCGCCGTCAAGCATTTGCTCAGGCTCTTGTCCCAGACCTGTCGGTTGATCGTGACGAAACTGGGCTGCTCGCTCTCCAAGACGTCCAGGACCGCCTTCAGCCCGCCTGGAGCCAGGACGTCATCGTCGCCGAACACCCATGTCCATCGGCCTCTCGCACGATGAGGGGCTATGGCGACCTGATACATGCCGCCGTGGTTTTCAGCGTGTATATAGTAGTTGACTGACGGGTAGGTCTCGCTCAGCCGCTGCAATACGGCGCGCGTTTCCGGACCGGACGCATTGTCCGAGATGATGATCTCCACCTTGCCGGCAAGTTCGTCGTCGATCTGATCGGCGATGCTGGAGACCGCCAGGGTCAATTCCGCCGGACGCTCCCAGGTCGGAACAACGACGGTCAGGACGGGAGTCCGATCGAGAGGCCGAACGAATGTCTCGGTAAGGGGCCGGTCGTATCGGGACATAGAAACCTTCTCGGACAAAGGGCTCCCCCCGCCCACGCACGGGTGGGGTGCTCAGCACCCTTTCTGACGCACTCTGTCACTTAGAATGATAGAGATTCGGACCGAGTAATATGACTTTTGACAGTAGTTCTCTAGAATGTCGGCAAAAGGCGGGATGAATAGAGGAAAAACAGCACCCTTCCATCGCCGATCGGAACCTCAGGCCTCGACCGTGATCACGCCGCGGCGGATTTGGTCCAGCTCGATGCTCTCGAACAGGGCCTGGAAGTTGCCGTTGCCGAAGCCCTGATTGCCCTTGCGCTGGATGATCTCGAAGAAGATCGGCCCGAACAGGTTCTCGGTGAAGATCTGCAGCAGCAGGCCTTCCTCGCCGACATTGCCGTCCAGCAGGATGCGGTTCTTCTTGAGGCGCGCGAGGTCCTCGCCGTGGCCCGGCACGCGCTTGTCGACCAGCTCGTAATAGGTCTCGATGGTGTCCTGCAGCTTGACGCCGCGGGCGCGCAGCTTCTCGACGGTGTCGTAGATGTCGGGCGTGGTCAGGGCCAGGTGCTGGATGCCCTCGCCGTTGTACTGGCGGATGAACTCCTCGATCTGACTCTTGTCGTCCTGGCTCTCGTTGAGCGGGATGCGGATGGCCTTGTCGGGGGCGATCATCGCCTGGCTGAACAGGCCCGTGGCCTGACCCTTGATGTCGAAATACTTCTGCTCCTCGAAGCCGAAGACGTCGCGGTAGAAGGTCGACCAGGTGCGCATCTGGCCGCGCTTGACGTTGTGGGTCAGGTGGTCGAGCAGGTCGAGGCCCACGTTGTTGGCGGCTTCCGCCTCGGCTGCGCCGGGGACCGGGGTCCAGGCGTCGTAGAGCGAGCCTTCGGCCGGGACCAGGTACAGCATCGAGCCGCCGATGCCTTCCAGCACCCGGGCGCCCTGCCCCAGCACCGTCGAGCCGGCGTCGGCGGCCACGGCGCCGCGCTTCAGCGCTTCGGCGAAGGCCTGTTCGACGTTCTGCACGCGGAAAGCCATGCCGTTGGCTGAGGGACCGTGGGCGGCGCGGAATTCGGCGACCTGACCGGCGGCCTCTTCATTGACCAGCAGGTTGATGCGGCCCTGCTTGTAGCGGGTCACGGCCTTGGTCGGGTGAGCGTGGGCGGCGACGAAGCCCAGTTGCTCGAACAGGGCCTTCATGGCGGCCGGGTCGGGGCTGGTGAACTCGACGAATTCGAAGCCGTCGAGGCCCAGGGGGTTTTCAGCGTTGGTGGTCATGGCTGTGTCTCCGCGATCAGAGGGCCAGAGCGGCCGGCAGGGCGGCGATCAGGCGGTCGTTGTCGGCGGGGCGGCCGATGGTGATCCGCAGCCAGCCGCCGGGCACCGGCGTCGGGCGCACGATGAGCCCTTCCCGCAACAAACGCGCGGCGGTGGCTTCGGCGCCGGCCGGGCTGCGCAGGAAGACGAAATTGGCGGCGCTGGCGGTGCGCTCCACGCCTAGGGCGTCCAGCACCGCCTCGACCCTCGCGCGTTCAGTGAGCGTTAAGCCCACGGTGCGTTTCAGGTGTTCAACGTCTTCCCAGGCGGCCAGGGCGGCGGCTTGGCTGACGGCGGTGACGTTGAACGCCGGACGGACGCGGTCGAGATACCCGACCAGTTCGGCCGACGAGCAGACGCCGTAGCCCACGCGCATGCCGGCCAGGCCGTAGGCCTTGGAGAAGGTGCGGCCCGAAACCCAGGTCCCGCCCCAGGCCTTCAGCAGGGCCAGGGTGTCGAAGGCCTCGCAATATTCGCGATAGGCCTCGTCAAGGAACACCACGGTCGAGCGCGGGGTGACGGCCAGGATCTCGGCGACGTCGACGCCGCTCATCGCATTGCCCGTCGGGTTGTTGGGGGTGCACAGCACCAGGAGCTTGGGCCCCTTGGCGGCCTCGAGCTTGAACGCCTCGATGTCGAGATCGAAATTGGCCAGACGCGGCACGTCGATGAAGCTGGCCTCGGCGCAGCGGCCAACGATCTCGTAGGCCGGGAAGGTCGGCGAGCTGAGCAGGATGCTGTCGCCCGGGTGCAGCACGGCGCGGAACAGGTAGTCGATCAGGGCTTCCGAGCCCGGAGTCATGACGATGCGGGCCGGGTCGACCGCCAGCCGCGCGCCGATCGCGGCGCGCAGGGTCTCGCAATAGGGGTCGGGATAGATCTCGGGGCTGGCGAGGGCCGCTTGCACCGCTTCGGCGACCTTCGGGCTGGCGCCCAGCAGGTTCTCGTTGCTGGCCAGCTTCGACAGGTCGGTCCGGCCGGCGACGCGGCCCGCCTCGGCCAGGGTCATGCCGGCCTTGTAGGCGACGACGCCTTCCAGGGCCGGACGCACCGGCGAGACCACGGCGGGCGACAGGGACTTTTGATCGACAACCAGCATGCGCCGCGCTCCGGTGGTGATAGTGTCCGGCAGGATAGGGCGTTGTCGGCGACGATGTGTGGCGTTGATGACCTGCACTTATCCACAAACGGTCATTTTATATCAATTTAGAACGATAAATCGATCCATTCGGACCACCCTACTCCAGATAATCCAGCGGCAGCGCCGTATCGTCCTTGATGGTCTCCAGAACGAAGCTGGAGCGGATGTCCTTGACGGCCGGCATCTTCAGCAGGCGCTTCATGGTGAAGTCGGCATAGGCGTCCAGGTTGGGAGCCACCACCCGCAACAGATAGTCATAGCCGCCGGTCATGGCGTGGCAGCCCACCACCATCGGCTCGCGCCGCACGGCCTCGGCGAAGGCCTCGGCGGCGGTCTCGCTGTGCCGATCGACCTGGACCTCGACATAGGCCAGCAGGTCCAGCCGCGCCTTGCGCCGGTCAAGCAGCGCCACATAGCCGCAGATCAGACCCGAGGCCTCCAGCTGCTTGACCCGACGCAGGCACGGACTGGGCGACAGCCCGACCCGCTCGGCCAATTCGACGTTCGTGACCGAGCTGTCCTGCTGGAGGATTTCGAGAATCTTGCGATCGGCGCGGGTAAGCTTCATCGTGACCCAATCTTCAGGCTGCTTAGCAGATCGTGCTAATACTAGCGTGATCGATCGCTTCAAGACACCACCCGGCGTTCGACCGGAGCCTTAGGGCCAGGTCGGGCGTTGGAGCCCGCGAGGACGATCAACGTCCCGCCCCACGGAGAAACCCATGCGCACCGCCCTGTTCATTTCCGCCGCCGTCGCCAGCCTGTCGCTGATGGCCTGCTCGCAGAAGACCGAGGACCACACGGCCGCCGCCGCGGATCAGGCCGGCGCCGCCGCCTCGTCCGCCGCCCAGGACACCGCCAACAACGCCAATGCGGCGGCTGACCACACCGCCGACGCCGTCGGCGCCGCCGAGCGCAAGACCGACGCCGCCGCCGACGCCGCCGCCAAGACCCACTAAGCCTCGCGCCCAGACCGGGGACAGGCGCGGCGCCTGTCCCCGCAGACAAAGCAAAACCCCCGAGGCTTTCGCCCCGGGGGTCTCGTTTACGCTTACGGGCACGCCACTAAGGTTTGGAAGACTTTCAGTTGGCCAGGCGGCGCAGGAAGGACGGGATTTCCAGATCCTCGCCTTCGTCGGCCGCCGGCTGGTCCATCGGCTGCAGAGCCGGGCGGGCCGAGCCGCGTTGCGGCTGTTGGGCCGCGGGTTGTTGTTCGTAGCGCTGCTGGCGACCACCGCCGAACAGGCTCATCCAGCCGCCCGACTTCTGGGCCCGGCGATCGTCGTAGGTTTCGCTGTACAGCGGCTCTTCCTCGACCTCGGCCGTCTCGGCGACCAGCGGGTCGACGATGCGGGCGACGCGCGGCGCCGGGGCGGCGATGCGGGGCTCGGAAGCTTCCATCACCGGCTCGTCGAAGTGCAGGTCTTCCTGGGCGTCGACGATCGGGGCGGGTTCTTCATAGGTCGGCTCCGGCGCGTAGGACGCGGCCGAGACCGGGGCGGCGCGCTCGATCGGGCGCGGCTCGTAGCGCATGCCCGGGCGACCGGCTTCGGCGGTGGTCGGAGCCGGCGCGGGTTGCGGCGCGGCGGGGCGGGTCTCGGCGATCAGCGGCTGGGCCGTGGTGTTGCGCGAGACGGGCTTGGGCTCGATCTGGGCGATGGCGGCGCCGTCCATGCCGGTGGCGACCACCGACACGCGGATCACGCCTTCCAGCGACGGGTCGAAGGCCGCGCCGAAGATGATGTTGGCTTCCGGGTCGACTTGATCCGAGATCGCGTTCGCCGCTTCATCGACTTCGAGAAGCGTCATGTCCATGCCGCCGGTCACGTTGACCAGCACGGCCTTGGCGCCCTTCAGCGAGACCTCGTCCAGCAGCGGGTTGGCGATGGCGTTCTGGGCCGCCATCAGGGCGCGGTCTTCGCCGGTGCCCTCGCCGGTGCCCATCATCGCCTTGCCCATCTCGGTCATGACCGTGCGGACGTCGGCGAAGTCGAGGTTGATCAGGCCCGGCAGGACCATCAGGTCGGTGATCGAGCGGACGCCCGAGTGCAGCACCTGGTCGGCCATGCCGAAGGCTTCGGCGAAGGTCGTGCGCTCGTTGGCGACGCGGAACAGGTTCTGGTTCGGGATGACGATCAGGGTGTCGACATAGCGTTGCAGTTCACCGATGCCGGCGTCGGCCAGACGCATGCGGTGACGGCCTTCGAAGTGGAAGGGCTTGGTGACCACGCCGACGGTCAGGATGCCGCGTTCGCGAGCGCACTTGGCGATGATCGGGGCCGCGCCGGTGCCGGTGCCGCCGCCCATGCCGGCGGTGATGAACACCATGTGCGCGCCGTCCAGGTGCTCGCCGATCTCGGGGAAGCTCTCCTCGGCGGCGCTCATGCCGACTTCGGGGTGAGCACCCGCGCCCAGGCCCTGGGTCACTTGCACGCCGAGCTGGATGCGACGGTCGGTCTTGGCGAACTGGAGCTGTTGCGCGTCGGTGTTGGCCACCACGAACTCAACACCCTCGAGGCCCGCCTCGATCATGTTGTTGACAGCATTGCCACCAGCCCCACCAACGCCGAACACCACGATACGCGGCTTCAGTTCAGTGGTGCGCGGCGCGGAAAGAGAAATTGCCATGGGAGCCTCGCGTCTTAAACGCCGAATTCGTCAACTGCCGAGCGGTTCAACCGCCGGGAGTCATCTCGACGATCCGGTTAACAGAACAACCACCAACCTTAATCGGTGGTTAACTCCATAAGGTGAGTCGGTCGTCGGTCGACCCCCGACGAGGGGAAAAAGTCCAGTTATCCCAAGGAATCACAAGGGTTCTCGACGCTCGGAGGCTATCGCGAAGATCTGTGCGACGGAACGACGCTGATCAAAAAATTCGCCCGAAACCTTGATTACATAACCTCTGAAACTGCACCGCTCAGGTATTTCCAGCACTTAGATCGTAAACATTCATGCTTAAGCTCGGTTAAGCTCTGACCGCGCGCCCCTTAGCTCGCCGAACAGGCGGAAGGCGCTCGCCAAGCGTGGCCGACCTCGGCGATCCGACCGGCAGTTCGACCGTGGCCGCGCCGTCCGGCGCCCCGAAAAACGCCCAGACACCGCCCGGACGTTTTGCTCAATCAGCGTCAGCGACGAAACCGGGCGCCGCAACACAACCTTGTCTTGACAAGCCGACCTTAAGCACACACGACGGCTATATGCAGTATCGTCGTGACATAGATGGGTTGAGAGCGCTCGCCGTTATACCTGTAGTTTTTTTCCACGCTAAAGTACCGGGATTTTCCGGTGGCTTTGTCGGCGTCGATATATTCTTCGTCATATCCGGTTATCTGATTACCAAAAATATCTTTCAGGATCAAATCAACTCAAGGTACTCTATTTTAAATTTCTACGATCGTCGTATCAGACGTATATTCCCCGCCCTGTTTGCGATGATGGCGATATGTTCAATCGTCGCGTGCTTTATCCTCTTGCCTTCTGAGCTGAAGACTTACGCTCACGCCTTGATCGCCACGACGTTCTCCGTCTCGAATGTTTTGTATTGGCGATCTTCCGACTACTTTTCAGCGCCGTCCGAGAACAACCCGCTCTTACATACATGGTCACTGTCGGTGGAGGAACAATTCTACGTTGTTCTTCCCATCCTCATAGGATTGGCGTTCCACCTACGAAAGCAACGCTACCTTCCGCAGTTGATCGCCGGCCTGGCGATCGGCTCGCTGGTCACCGCCAGTTGGGCGGTGCGCGATCATGCCACGGCGGCCTTCTACTTGCTTCCCACGCGGGCGTGGGAACTGCTGATCGGCTCCTTTCTCGCCGTCTACAAGATCCCGGCGCCCGTCGGCCGAACCAGCCGGGAGATGCTGTGCGCCGCGGGGGCGGCCATGATCGTCGCCGCTGTCGTCTGGTACACGCCCACGACCCGATTTCCCGGCGTCGCCGCGATCCTGCCCTGCTTGGGCGCGGCCCTGATCATCCGGGCCGGAGAGGAAGGCTCGACCCTGACATCCGCGGCGATGTCCCACCCCGTTCCGGTGTTCTTTGGGCAGATCTCCTATTCGCTCTATCTCTGGCATTGGCCGCTGCTGGTCTTCCCGCGCATCTACCTGATGCGGGACCTGACCTTGCCCGAGGCGACGGCGTTGATGCTGGCCGGGGTGGCGGTCGCCACCCTGTCCTGGCGCTATGTCGAGCGGCCCTTCCGGAGGCCCGGCGGACCGGGGTTCGCCATCTTCGCCAATCGCCGTCTTCCCGTGATACCCAGGAGCATGGGGGCCAGCCTGGCCTTGTTCCTGGCCTTCGGCGCTGGCGGCGCCGTGCTTGCCAGCGGCCTGGCCCATCGCCTTCCGCCGGAAGTCCACAGGCTTGACGAGCTCGGCTCCGCCCCGCCCGAGGCGATCGGCTGCCGCGCCGTGACGGATCGAGACGCTCTGCGGGTCTGCGCCCCGGACCATGCGGCGCCCTCGCGCGGCAAGTTGGTCCTGTGGGGCGACTCCCACGCCGGGCAATACTCCAGGTCGGTGCAACGCTTCGCCCTTACAGAGGATCTTCTCTACACGGACGCCCTGCACCCCAGTTGCGCGCCGCTCGTCGGCTACGCTCCCGTGGGCTTCGATGGCCAAGCGAACGTCAAGTGCGAAAAGGACAACGTCAAAACGCTCGACGCCATCGAGCGGGACAAGACGATCCGCGTCGTGGTCCTCGCCGGGCGCTGGAGCCGGTTCTTCTTCCCCAAGAGCGATCCGGAAAGCCAACGCCTGACGCCGATGGGCGCGCCCGGGGCGCTTTCCGAGAGCAGCGCGTCAAGTCTTCCCGCGGCGTTGGGGCCGGTGCTGGACCGCTTGGTCCGGAGAGGGGTGACCGTTGTCGTGATCGGCCAGGCGCCTGAATTCGAAACCGAGCTCCCCCGCTGCCTGGCCAAGGTGGCTTGGCGGGGCCTGCCCCCTACCCTCTGCCGGCTCAGGAGCAACAGCCTGCCTGGCAATTCGTTCGAGTCGGCCCTGAACGGCGCCCTGGCTCGCCGGCCGGGCGTGATCTACCTCCGACCGGCCGACGTTCTGTGCCCGAACGGCGCCTGCACCGAACAGGTCGCCGGATCGCCCCTGACATGGGACACAGACCATCTGGCGCCGGTGGCCGCGGCGTTGGTGATCGATCACCTGGATCTGACCCACGCCCGCCTCTGACGGACGTTCAGACCTCGATCGGAACGCCTAGATCGAAAGGGGCCTAGAGATTGTCCCGCAGCCAGGCCGCGGCCTTGGCCACGGGGCTGGCGTTGGGGTCCATCGGACGCTTGCGGATCGCCGCCCCGGCCAGAGCCTTGGGCGAGACCACCTCGCGCGGACCGAAAGCCGAGCGGTGCAGGACGCCGGCGGC
>NZ_JBAPVS010000222.1:0-3276 GCF_049283275.1 Caulobacter sp.
CCCCTCTGGGGGAGGTGGCCCGGAGGGCCGGAGGGGGTTTCGCGCTCCCTACCCCTTCAGCGCCCCCGCCACGACCTCGCGCGCTTCGGCCTGCACCGACTTCAGATGATCCGGACCCAGGAACGACTCCGCATAGATCTTGTAGACGTCCTCGGTGCCCGACGGCCGCGCCGCGAACCAGGCGTTCTTGGTCGTGACCTTCAGCCCGCCGATCGCCTCGCCGTTGCCGGGGGCGTTGGTGAGGATGTCGGTGATCGGCTCGCCGGCCAGGGTCTTGGCGGTGACGTCGGACGGGCTCAGGGCGCCCAGCCGCGCCTTCTCCGCCCGGTTGGCCGGGGCGTCGAGGCGGGCATAGGACGGCGCGCCATACCGGTCCGTCAGGCCGGCATAGAGCTGGCTGGCGCTTTGGCCCGTCTTGCCCTGGATCTCGGCGGCCAGCAGGGCCAGCAGCAGGCCGTCCTTGTCGGTGGTCCAGACGGTCCCGTCGCGGCGCAGGAACGACGCCCCAGCCGACTCCTCGCCGCCGAACCCGACACTGCCGTCCAGCAGCCCCGGCACGAAGTGCTTGAAGCCGACGGGCGTCTCCAGCAGGCGACGGCCCAGGCCCGCGACCACGCGGTCGATCATCGAGGACGAGACCAGGGTCTTGCCGACGGCGACGTGCGGGCCCCAGGCCGGGCGGTTGGTGAACAGATAGGCGATCGCGGCCGCCAGATAGTGATTGGGGTTCATCAGGCCGGCGTCCGGCGTGACGATCCCGTGGCGGTCGGCGTCGGCGTCGTTGCCGGTGGCGACATCGTATTTGGCGCCCCCCGCCATGGCGTTGATCAGGTTGGCCATGGCCGAGGACGACGAGCAGTCCATGCGGATCTTGCCGTCGGTGTCGAGCGGCATGAACGCCCAGCGCGGGTCGACGGCGTCGTTGACCACGGTCAGGTCCAGCCGGTGGCGGTCGGCGATCTCGCCCCAATAGGCGACGCTGGCCCCGCCCAGCGGATCGGCCCCGATCCTCACCCCGGCGCCGCGGATGACGTCCAGGTCCAGGATGCTGGGCAGGTCGTCGATATAGTGGGCCAGGAAGTCGTAGCGCCCGGCGCCGGCCAGGGCGCGCTCGAACGGGATGCGTCTGACCCCGGCCAAGCCGCCTTCCAGCAGCTGGTTGGCGCGTGCGGCGATCACCGAGGTGGCCTCGCCCCCGGCGGGACCGCCCGACGGCGGGTTATACTTGATGCCGCCGTCGCGGGGCGGGTTGTGCGAGGGGGTCAGCAGGACGCCGTCGGCCTGGCCGGGCGCCTCGCGGTTGTGGCGGAGAATGGCGTGCGACACCGCCGGGGTCGGGGTGAAGCCGTCGCGCGAGTCGATCAGGGCCTCCACGCCGTTGGCGACCAGCACCTCCAGCGTTGTGCGCCAGGCGGGTTCGGACAGCCCATGGGTGTCGCGGCCGACGAAGACGGGGCCGTTGATCCCCTGGGCGGCGCGGTATTCGACGATGGCCTGGGCGACCGCCAGGATGTGGTCCTCGTTGAACGCAGCATCCAGGCTGGAGCCCCGGTGGCCGGAGGTGCCGAACGCCACGCGATGGGCGACGTTGGTCGGGTCGGGGCGAACCTCGAAATAGGCGCGGGTCAGGGCGTCCAGATCGACGAGGTCTTCGGGTCGGGCCTGACGGCCGGCGTGCTCATGCATGCGCTCACCCTTATCGACCGCCGGTTCGCCGTTCAATGTCCGCGGCCCCGCCAGGACGAAGGGCCGGCCTTTTGCCTCGAACCGAGGCGGCGGCTCCCGCGGTCTAGAACGCTTCCGCCACGATCGTCCCGTCCGGCAGCAGGGCCGCGCGCTTGAGGCCGCTGGAGGCGAAGGGCATGGCGACGTTCCCTTCGCGGTCCACCGCGATCAGCCCGCCGTGGCCGCCGAGGTCGGCCACCTCCTGGATGGCGGCCCGGGCGGCGGCTTCCAGGCTTTCGCCGCCGAACCGCACCCGGTGGGCGATCTGGGCGGCGACGGCGGTGCGGATGAAATACTCGCCCTGGCCGGTGCAGGACACCGCGGCGTGACCGTCGGCCCAGGCCCCGGCGCCGATGATCGGGCTGTCGCCGACCCGGCCCGGCAGCTTGCCGAACACCCCGGCGGTCGAGGTCGCCGCCGCCAGTCGGCCCTCGGCGTCGCGGACCACGCAGCCGACCGTGCCGGTGGGCAGGACATCAGACGCATGATTGGCCTCGAAGGCGCCGGCGTGGGTGAACCAGGCGGCGGGATCGGCGATCGCCTTGAGGCCCTGTTCGCGAGCGAAGGCCATGGCCCCTTCGCCGGCCAGCATCACGTGCGGGGTGCGCTCCATCACCGCCCGGGCGGCCAGGATCGGGCTCTCGAAGCCCTGCAGGGCCGCCACCGACCCGGCCCGCAAGGTGGCGCCGTCCATCAGGCTGGCGTCCAGCTCGTATTCGCCGTCGGCGTTGGGCGAGGCGCCCTTGCCGGCGATGTAGAGACCCGAGGCCTCCAGGGCGACCACGGTCTCCACGGCGACGTCCAGGGCGCCGGCCCCCGCCGCCAGGCGGTCGCGCGCCGCCTCGACCAGGCCGCGCATATGGGCGATCTCGACGCCGTAGTCATGGCCGCGCTTGGGACCCGCGCCGCCGTGCAGGGCGAGAGTAAAACGTTTGTTTGACATTCTGCTTCCTTGGCCGAGCGGCCTGCGCTAGCGTCCGCGCTCATAACGAAGAAAGACGGGAGAGGCGAGATGAAGGCGGTGCTCAGCAAGGCGGTCGGCGGACCCGAGACCTTGGTGCTGGAAGAGCTTCCCGATCCCGTCGCCGGTCCCGGCCAGGTGGTGCTCGCCGTCAAGGCCTGCGGCGTCAACTATCCTGACGTCCTGATCATCGAGGACAAATACCAGTTCAAGCCCGAGCGGCCGTTCGCCCCCGGCGGCGAGGTGTCGGGCGTCGTCACCGCGGTGGGCGAGGGCGTCACGAGCCTGAAGGTCGGCCAGCGCGTGCTGGCCTCGACCGGCCACGGCGGCATGGCCGAGCAGGTGGCGCTGGACGCCGTGCGCTGCACGCCGATCCCCGACGACATGCCGTTCGACGAGGCCGCGGCCTTCATTCTCACCTACGGCACCTCCTATTACGCCCTGAAGGACCGCGGCCATCTGAAGGCCGGCGAGACCCTGCTGGTGCTGGGCGCGGCCGGCGGCGTCGGCCTGGCGGCGGTGGAGCTGGGCAAGGCGATGGGCGCGCGGGTGATCGCGGCGGCCTCCTCTCAGGAGAAGGTCGACCTGGC
>NZ_JBAPVS010000223.1:0-8243 GCF_049283275.1 Caulobacter sp.
GTCTGGGCCGAGGCGTGGCCGGCGGCCAGGGCTGCGGCGAGGGTCAGCAGCGCGAAGGCGGGACGAAGCATGGGGCGGTTTCCTCTCAGATCGTGCGAACAGGCCGGGCAAGGGAGTCATTTCGCGATTGCGAGCAAAACCCTGGGCGCTGAACGCTTCTCGTCATTGCGGTCCCCATCGGAAACCGGTGTCATGGACAATGTCACGCTGCGGCGCCGTTGCAAACCTCTGGCGGCCTGCTAGTGCCTGTCCAGCGAGACAACGACAAAAGCGTAGGGAACGGCCGGATGTTCAAGAAGCTGCTGATCGCCAACCGGGGCGAGATCGCGGTCCGCGTGATCAAGACCTGCCGCCGCCTGGGCATCAAGACGGTCGTGGTCTATTCCGACGCCGACGCCGACAGCCTGGCCGTGGAGATGGCCGACGAGACCGTCCACATCGGTCCTGCGCCCGCCAACCAGTCCTATCTGGTGGCCGACAAAATCATCGCCGCCTGCAAGTCGACCGGCGCCGAGGCCGTGCATCCGGGCTTTGGCTTCCTGTCGGAGAACGCCGGCTTCGCTCAGCGCTGCGCCGACGAGGGCGTGGTGTTCATCGGTCCCAACCCAGGCGCCATTTCGGCCATGGGCGACAAGATCGAAAGCAAGAAGTTCGCCGAGAAGGCCGGCGTCTCCTGCGTGCCCGGCCACATCGGCGAGATCGACGACACGGCCCACGCGGTGACCATTTCCGAGCAGGTCGGCTATCCCGTGATGATCAAGGCCAGCGCCGGCGGCGGCGGCAAGGGCATCCGCGTGGCCTGGAACCGCCAGGACGTCGAGGAAGGCTTCCCGGCCGTGCGCGCCGAAGCCAAGGCCAGCTTCGGCGACGACCGGATCTTCATCGAGAAGTTCATCGAAAGCCCGCGCCACATCGAGATCCAGGTGCTGGGCGACAAGCACGGCAACGTGGTTCACCTGTTCGAGCGCGAATGCTCGATCCAACGTCGTAACCAGAAGGTCATCGAGGAGGCCCCGAGCCCGCTGCTCGACGAGGCCACCCGAGCCGCCATGGGCGCCCAGGCCGTCGCCCTGGCCAAAGCCGTGAATTACGACAGCGCCGGCACGGTCGAGTTCGTGGCCGGCCAGGACAAGAGCTTCTACTTCCTGGAGATGAACACCCGCCTGCAGGTCGAGCACCCGGTCACCGAGCTGATCACCGGGCTGGACCTGGTCGAGCAGATGATCCGCTCGGCCTGGGGCGAAAAGCTGGCCTTCGAACAGAAGGACCTGAAGATCAACGGCTGGGCCATCGAGAGCCGCATCTACGCCGAGGACCCCTACCGCAAGTTCCTGCCCAGCATCGGCCGTCTGGTCCGTTATGACCCGCCGGAAGAGGGCCAGCATGAGGGCTATACGGTCCGCAACGACGCCGGCGTCCGCGAAGGTGACGAGATCTCGATGTACTACGACCCGATGATCTCCAAGCTCTGCACCTGGGCGCCGACCCGCCTGGGGGCGATCGACGGCATGGGCCGGGCGCTGGAGGACTTCCACATCGAGGGCCTGGGCCAGAACATTCCGTTCCTGGCCGCCGTGATGGACCAGGAGCGGTTCCGCTCGGGCAAGATCTCGACCAACTACATCAAGGACGAGTTCGCTGACGGCTTCAAAGGCGTCGATCCCACGCCTGAGCAGATCGATGTGCTGACCGCCGTGGGCGCGGCCATGCAGCGGGTCTACGCCGCCCGGGCGCGGTCCACCGAGGCGGGGCTCAGCAATCCCGTGCGCACCGAATGGGTCGTCGCCGTCGGCCACGCCAAGCGGCGGGTCAAGCTGTCGGGCGAGGCCCAGCATCTGTCGGTCGAACTGCCTGACGAGGGCCGCACCTTCGATCTGGAGACCCTGGACTGGCGTCCGGGCAAGCCGGTGTTCCTGGGCAGGTTGGACGGCAAGCCCTTCACCGTGCAGGTGACGCCGGCGGCCGAGGGCTTTGTGATCCGCCACCGCGCCGCCAAGGCCAAGGTGCTGGTCCTGACCCCGCGCTCGGCCGAGCTGCACGACAAGCTGCCCGAGAAGCAGGCCGCCGACACCTCCAAGCTGGTGCTGTCGCCGATGCCCGGCCTGGTGGTCAGCATGGACGTGGTCACCGGCCAGCAGGTGCGCGAAGGCGAGGTGGTCTGCGTGCTCGAAGCCATGAAGATGCAGAACATCATCCGCGCCGAGCGCGACGGGGTGGTCAAGGCCGTCAACGCCAAGGGCGGCGACCCGGTGGCGGCCGACGAGGTGCTGGTGGAGTTCGCATGAGGCCGCAGGTCTTTCGCCCGACCGCGGCGCGGCTTAGGTTCATAGGCGAGACTCAAGGGGCCGGCTGAATGAACGATCGCGCGGAATGGTGGGACCTGTTCCTGTCGGCCTCGGGCCGGACGGCGCGCGGTCCGTTCCTGATGGGCTCGGCCCTGCTGCTGGGCTTCGCCGCCATCTATGAGGCAGTGGCGGGCATGACCATTCACCTGCTGACCGGCTGGCTGGTCTATCCGCCGCTGCTGTTCTTCGCGACCTGCGTGCTGTCCAAGCGGCTGCACGATCGGGGGCGGTCAGGCTGGTGGTCGGCGCTGATCCTGCTGTCGCTGATCGCCATCTGGCCGACGCCCATGCACGTCCTGGATTTCCTGTTCGCCGCAGTCGTCATCTGGTCGATCGTCGAGTTGGGCGTGATGCCGGGAGAGCAGGGGGCCAACCGCTACGGGCCCAATCCGCTGAAGCCGACGCCCGCGGTCTAGACGGGCGGCGCCTCTGCTTCCACGGGCCCGAACACCCGCTGGAAAGCGGTCTTCAGCGCTTCGTCGGCTTCGTCCATGGTCACGGGCAGGCCCAGGTCGACCAGGCTGGTGACGCCGTGTTCGGTCTGGCCGCAGGGCACGATGCCGGAGAAGTGCTCTAGGTCAGGCTCCACGTTCAGGCTGATCCCGTGAAAGCTGACCCACTTGCGCAGCTTCACGCCGATCGCGGCGATCTTGTCCTCGCGCGACCAGCCGGGACCCTTGCGCTCGACCCAGACGCCGACCCGGCCTTCTCGCATCTCGCCGGTCACGTTGAAGGCGGCCAGGGCCTGGATGATCCAGGCCTCCAGCGCCGTGACGAAGGCCCGAACGTCGCGGCCGCGCTTGGTCAGGTCCAGCATCACATAGACCACCCGCTGGCCGGGGCCATGATAGGTGAACTGGCCGCCCCGCCCGCTCTCGAACACCGGGAAACGGTCGGGGGCGATCAGGTCGGCGGGCTTGGACGAAACGCCGGCGGTATAGAGCGGCGGATGCTCCAGCAGCCACACCAGCTCGCCCGCCGTCCCGTCGGCAATGGCCGCCGCCCTGGCTTCCATGGCGGCAACGGCTGCCGGGTAGGGCACGTACTCGGTCGAAACCGCCCACCCCGCCGGCGCGCCGTCGGGCGCTCCCAGCAATGGAAGCTGTTTGTTTTCAGAGATTAACGGGCGATCAAGCATACGGCCTTAGTTTTGCAAGGGGCGCTGCGCGACCGACCCTGGTCGCGCGTGTTCTTCAGGGACTTACTTCGTGAGCCAGGTCAACGCCGTCAATGTCGAGATCTCCGTTCTTCTGGGGCGCTCGATCCTGCCGATGCAGCAGCTGCTGCGCATGGGCCGCGGCGCGGTGATCCCGCTGGACGCCAAGACCAATGACGAGGTCTGGATCCTGGCCAACAACCACCCCATCGCCCGGGGCGAGATCCAGATCAGCGACGACCGCATCGCCATCCAGGTGACCCGCGCCGCCGACGTCTACGACTATATGGCCGGCGGGTCGTAAGGCCCCTTTAGTTCGCGATCCGCGAACTCGGCTCTTTCCAAATCAAACTCAGTTTGCTACCTGCCGCGCCTCACCACGAGCGGTCGTGGCGGAATTGGTAGACGCGCAGCGTTGAGGTCGCTGTGGGGCAACCCGTGGAAGTTCGAGTCTTCTCGACCGCACCAGGTGAGACAACGGCTTAGAGCGCGCTTGGCGAAATCGGTTTCCGACTCGCCAGGGGCGCTCTAACCATTTCCAGGGAAGGGCTTGGCCCTTCGCAGCTTCAGGTCACGCGCAGGACGCACGTCTTACGAACTCAGGAGGTCCCCATGTCCCGGGAAACAACCGACCTGACAGACGATCCGCGCCACAACCTGGTCATTCCCGAGCCCGAGACGCCCGAGGATCTGGAAGACCTCGCGCTCGGCGACGACTACGCTCTCAATCCCGAATATGTCGCCATGGTCATCGACGCGGCCGACCGCGGCGACACGGCCCGACTGCGCGAGCTGGTCCACGCCCTGGAGCCGGCCGACGTCGCCGACCTGATGGGCTTTCTGTCGGCCGGTTACCGCGAGGAGGTGATCCCGGTTCTCGATCCGGAATGGCTGGGCGAGATCATCGCCGAGCTGGACGACAACCTGCGCGAGGAAGTGCTGGAGGCGACGCCCTCGCACACCCTGGCCAAGGCGCTGGAGGAGCTGGACTCCGACGACGCCGCCGACGTCATCGACGACCTGGACGAGGGCAAGCGCGCCCAGGTGTTGGCCGCCATGGACGAGGGCGACCGCGCGGCGATCGAGACCACCCTGGCCTATGAGGACGAGACGGCCGGCCGCCTGATGCAGCGCGAGTTCCTGGCCGCGCCGCAATTTTGGACGGTCGGCCAGACCATCGACCACGTCCGCGAGTCCGGCGAGAACCTGCCGGAGCTGTTCTTCGACGTCTATGTGGTCGACCCGTCCTTCACGCCGGTCGGCGCCCTGCCGATCAGCCAGTTGCTGACCAACAAGCGCGAGACGCCCCTGGCCGAGATCATGGAGCCGGTGACCGAGATCACCGTCGACATGGACCAGGAGGAGGTCGCCTACATCTTCGACAAGTACCACCTGATCAGCGCGCCGGTCGTGGAGGCGGGCGGCCGGCTGGTGGGCCAGATCACCGTCGACGACATCGTCGGCGTCATCCGCGAAGAAGCCGAGGAAGACATCCTGGCCCTGGCCGGCGTGAGCGACGCCGGCCGCGACGCCAGCGTGGTCGACATCGTCAAGGCGCGCTTGCCGTGGCTGCTGCTGAACCTGATCACCGCCACCATCGCCGTCAGCGGCGTGGCCGTGTTCCAGGGCGAGATCGCCCAGCTGGTGGCCCTGGCCATCCTGATGCCGATCGTCTCGTCCCTGGGCGGCAACGCCGGCACCCAGACCCTGGCCGTGGCCGTGCGCGCCCTGGCCAGCAAGGAGCTTACCACGGCCAACGCCCGCCGGATCATCCTGCGCGAACTGGGGGTGGGGCTGGTCAACGGCTGCACCCTGGCCCTGGTCATGGGGACGGCGACCTACCTGTTCTTCGGCGCCTCGGACCACCACGACAAGCTGGCGATCATCGTCGCCCTGGCCCTGATCGCCAACATCTTCACCGCCGCCGCCGGTGGTGTGCTGGCGCCGCTGGCCCTGGCCAAGATGGGACGCGACCCGGCGGTGTCCTCGTCGATCTTCGTGACCTTCCTGACTGACTTCACCGGGTTCTTCGCCGTACTGTTGATCGCGGCCCTGCTGTTGCCCTGAGGGCCGAAAGGTCCTGGAACGGCACGCTGCGCGACTTCCGCGACGCCAAGTCGTTATTGAAGGTGGGGAAGCCGCAAACGGCGCGCATCTTGCGCGGAGCACCCCGAACGTATCCGCGTCTGTCTCAAACTGGGTCATTCTAGGCGATGAAACCGCGTTATCAGGTCTCCCGCGCCGCCGTCGAACTCATCAAGAGGTTCGAAGGGTACCGGATGAAAGCCGCTCAGCTGCCCGACGGGCGCTGGACCCTGGGCTATGGCCATACCCTGACGGCGCGGGCCGGAGCTTCTGTCTCGGAACAGGACGCTGAAGCTCTGCTGCTCTACGACCTGATCTCGGTGGCTCATGCGGTCAACGAGCATGCCTACGCGCCGCTGAACCAGAACCAGTTCGACGCCCTGGTCTGTTTCGCCTTCAACATCGGCGCCGAGAACTTCATCCGCTCGGCCGTGCTGCGCCGCCTGAACGAGGGCGCGCCTCTGTTGGCGGCCTGCGAGATGGAGATGTGGCGCAAGGCCGACGTCGAAGGCGAGCGCATCGTCGTCGACGCCCTGGTGCGCCGCCGTGCGGCCGAGAAGGCCCTGTTCCTGACCCCGCCCGACGGCGCCTGGGTGGCCGCGCCCAGCCCGCTGCTGCGCCCGAAGATCGACTACGACGCCGGCCGGTTGGTGCCCAGCCAGGATCCCGCCGCGATCACCACCTCGCTGATAGGCGACAAGGCCGTCGCCCTGCGGGAGGGCGGCTCGCCGGCGCTGATGGACGTCGGACTTAGCGCCAGCGAACAGGCCGCCGCCGCGGTCGGCGCGCGTCTCGAGGCGATCTTGTCCGACGAGACCGCCTTCACCCCGACACCGATCCCAGAGCTGGCCGCGCCGACCCAGGACCTGATCATGCCGGAGTCGCCGGCCCAGGCCGCCGCCGCGCCGTCGCCGTTCATCTATGCGACTCCCCAGCCGCCGGTCGCGGCCGCGCCGGTCGCCGCGCCCTTCCAGCTGACGCCGGACGAGCCGATGGCCGAACCGGCCTTGCCGCCGCCGCCGGTCGCCGAACCGGTCGCCGACGCCGAGCCCAGCGGTTCGCTGTTCAATCTGAGCGGCTTCTCGACCAGCGGCTCGGGCGAGTCCGCGCCGCAGGAGGTCGCCGCCGCCCGCGTGCAGCCGCACGCCTTCGGCGGGGTGAGCCTGTTGATCAGCCTGGGCCTGCTGGGCCTGGCCCTGTTCGGCGGCGGCATCCTGTGGAATCTCAGTGTCGGCGCCGTTGAAGGCTTGTCGCCGATCAAGATGTTCGGCTGGGGCGCCAGCGTGATCGGCATGATCTGCTTCGCCACCTCGACCTATCTGCTGATGCGCCGCCTGGGCGACCCCCGGCCGATCGATGAAAACTAGACCTCGATCTTGACGATCGTGAGCACAAACGCCCGCGGGTCTGCTTGATCCACGGACGTTTGTGCTATGCACTGGGCATGACGAACCAAACCGCACCTTCGATGGACTTCGCGCTGGGCGAGACGGCCGACGCGATCCGTGACACCACCGCCCGCTTCGCGGCCGACCGCATCGCGCCGATCGCCGCCAAGATCGACGAGACCAACACTTTCCCCCGCGAGCTGTGGGTCCCGATGGGCGACCTGGGCCTGCACGGCATCACCGTGGAGGAAGAGTTCGGCGGCCTGGGCCTGGGCTATCTCGAGCATGTGATCGCCATGGAGGAGGTCTCCAGGGCCTCGGCCTCGGTCGGCCTCAGCTACGGCGCCCACTCCAACCTGTGCGTCAACCAGATCCGCCGCTGGGCCTCGCCCGAGCAGAAGCAGCGTTATCTGCCCAAGCTGATCAGCGGCGAGCATGTCGGCTCGCTGGCCATGAGCGAGGCCGGATCCGGCTCGGACGTGGTCTCGATGAAGCTGAAGGCGCAGCAGGTCGACGACCGTTACGTGCTGAACGGCACGAAGTTCTGGATCACCAACGCCCCGCACGCCGACACCCTGGTGGTCTACGCCAAGACCGACGATCGCCGGATCACCGCCTTCCTGATCGAGAAGGGCATGAAAGGTTTCAGCGTCAGCAAGAAGCTGGACAAGATGGGCATGCGCGGGTCGGACACCGCCGAGCTGGTGTTCGAGGATTGCGAAGTGCCCGAAGAGAACGTCCTGGGCCCGGTGGGCGGCGGCGTCGGGGTGCTGATGAGCGGCCTGGACTACGAGCGCACGGTGCTGTCGGCCGGTCCGCTGGGCATCATGCAGGCGTGCCTGGATGTGGTGCTGCCCTATGTCCGCGAGCGCAAGCAGTTCGGCCAGGCGATCGGCTCGTTCCAACTGATGCAGGGCAAGATCGCCGACATGTACGTGGCCCTCAATTCGGCCCGCGCCTACGTCTACGCCGTGGCCCGCGCCTGCGACGCCGGCAAGACCACGCGGTTCGACGCGGCGGGCGCCATCCTGATGGCCAGCGAGAACGCGGTGAAGGTGTCGCTGGAGGCCATCCAAGCCCTGGGCGGGGCCGGCTACACCAAGGAATGGCCGGTCGAGCGCCTGTTGCGCGACGCCAAGCTCTACGACATCGGCGCCGGCACCAATGAGATCCGGCGGTTCCTGATCGGGCGGGAGCTGGTGGGGGCTTAATCCTCTCCCTCTGGGGGAGGTGGCCCGGAGGGCCGGAGGGGGCTGCCGCCGTGGGCCC
>NZ_JBAPVS010000224.1:0-14351 GCF_049283275.1 Caulobacter sp.
GGGGCGTATTGAGCCACCAGCTTCTTGACCATCTCGTTGCGGTTTACAGCGCTTTTCTTTGCCATGTTATCTCTCTGCCCGCTTACGACGTGAACGGGAATTGGAAGTGCTTCAGAAGCGCCTTAGCTTCCTTGTCGGTCGGCGCCGTGGTGCAGACAACGATATCCATGCCCCACATCTGATCGATCTGGTCATAGTTGATTTCCGGGAACACCAGGTGCTCCTTCAGGCCCATGGCGTAGTTGCCACGGCCGTCGAAGCTCTTGCCGTTCAGGCCGCGGAAGTCCTTCACGCGCGGCAGCGCGATCGTGACCAGGCGGTCGAGGAATTCGTACATCCGGTCCTTGCGGAGGGTCACCTTACCGCCGACCACCATGCCTTCGCGCAGCTTGAAGCCGGCGATCGACTTGCGGGCCTTCGTGGCGACCGGCTTCTGGCCGGCGATAGCCATCAGATCCTTCAGCGCGGTCTGGGCCTTCTTGGAGTCGGCCACAGCTTCGCCGATGCCCATGTTCAGGACGATCTTGTCCAGCTTGGGGATCTGCATTTCGTTCGTG
Organism: Caulobacter sp.; assembly: GCF_049283275.1. Classification (GTDB taxonomy): domain Bacteria; phylum Pseudomonadota; class Alphaproteobacteria; order Caulobacterales; family Caulobacteraceae; genus Caulobacter. The sequence goes on from NZ_JBAPVS010000224.1 coordinate 558, forward strand.
TAGCCGAACTGTTCCTTCATCGCGGCGCGGATGCGCGCGCGATATTCGGACTTCAGCCGCGGCTCGTAAGCTTGATCAACCATTGATCACCTCGCCCGTGGTCTTGGCGAAGCGCACCTTCTTGTCGCCTTCGATCTTGAAGCCGACGCGGGTGGCCTTGCCGTTGGAATCGACCAGCGACACGTTCGAGACGTGCAGGGTCGCTTCCTTGCTCTTGATGCCGCCTTGCGGATCAGCTTGGGTGGCCTTGGTGTGGCGTTGAACCAGGTTCACGCCTTGCACCAGGACGCGGTTCTCCTTGGGGAGAACCTGGGTCACAGCGCCTTGCTTGCCCTTGTCCTTGCCGGCCAGGACGACAACGCGGTCGCCCTTCTTAATCTTGGCAGCCATTACAGCACCTCGGGGGCGAGGGAGATGATCTTCATGTGGTTCTTGGCGCGCAGTTCGCGAGGAACCGGGCCGAAGATCCGCGTGCCGACCGGCTCGCTCTGCTTGTTGACGATGACCGCGGCGTTCTTGTCGAAACGGATCAGCGACCCGTCCTTACGCTTCATGCCTTGGTTCACGCGAACGACGACGGCGCGAAGCACGTCACCCTTCTTCACGCGGCCGCGGGGAATAGCTTCCTTCACGGACACGACGATCACGTCACCGACGCTGGCGTAGCGACGACCTGCGCCACCCAGCACCTTGATGCACATGACCCGGCGAGCGCCGGAGTTGTCGGCGACTTCCAGGTTAGTTTGCATCTGGATCATGGTTCAAACCTTCCAGATTAAGCAGAAGCCTTGGGAAGGACTTCCCAGGTCTTCAGCTTGGACTTCGGAGCGCACTCGATGATACGGGCGATTTCGCCCGCCTTGTACGCATTGCTCTCATCGTGCGCGTGGTACTTCTTGGACCGACGCACGATCTTCTTCAGCAGCGGGTGAACGATGGTCCGTTCAACCTTAACCACTACGGTCTTGTCGCCCTTATCGGAGACGACAACCCCTTCGAGGATACGCTTGGGCATATCGTTCTCCTTAAGCCGCGGCCTTGGCGCGCAGCACGGTCTTGATGCGGGCGATGTCCTTGCGGATCTCGCCGACGCGGTGGGTCTTTTCCACCTGACCGGTCGCGGCCTGGAAGCGCAGGTTGAACTGCTCCTTCTTCAGGTTGAGCAGTTGCTCGGCGAGTTGGTCAGGGGTCATGCCCCGGATGTCTTGGATCTTGGTCATGCCGCTTCGGCCTCCAGAGCCGCACCAGCGTCGATGCGGGTGACGACACGGGTACGGATCGGCAGCTTGGCCGCGCCAAGGCGCAGGGCTTCGCGAGCGATATCGTCCGGCACGCCGTCGATTTCGAACATGATGCGGCCCGGAGCCACGCGAGCGGCCCAGTGGTCCACGGCGCCCTTGCCCTTACCCATCCGGACTTCGGCCGGCTTGCCGGTGACCGGCACGTCGGGGAAGATGCGGATCCACACGCGACCTTGGCGCTTCATCTGGCGAGTGATCGCCCGACGAGCCGCTTCGATCTGACGCGCGGTGATGCGTTCCGGCTCAACAGCCTTGAGGCCGTACGAACCGAAGTTCAGCAGGGTGCCGCCCTTCGAGGTGCCGTGGATGCGGCCCTTGAACTGCTTGCGATACTTGGTTTTTTTCGGTGACAGCATAGCGCTCTATCCTTAGCCCCGATCGCGACGGCCGCGGTCGCCCCGGTCGGGACGATCGCCGCGCTCGCGCCCACCACCTTCGCCGGCCGGGCCGGATTCAGTGGCGAGACGCTTGTCGAGCGCCATCGGGTCATGCTCCAGCACTTCGCCTTTGAAGATCCAGGTCTTCACGCCGATGATGCCGTAGGTGGTCTTGGCTTCCGCGAAACCGTAGTCGATGTCGGCGCGCAGGGTGTGGAGCGGCACGCGACCTTCGCGATACCATTCCATCCGCGCGATTTCCGCGCCGCCGAGGCGGCCCGACACGTTGATGCGGATGCCCTTGGCGCCGAGACGGACGGCCGATTGGATCGACCGCTTCATGGCGCGACGGAAGGCGATACGACGCTCGAGCTGCTGGGCGATGGACTCGGCCACCAGCTGCGCATCGGTTTCGGGCTTGCGGATCTCGACGATGTTCAGGTGAACCTCGCCTTCCGTCATCACCGACAGGTCCTTGCGGAGCTTGTCGATGTCAGCGCCCTTCTTGCCGATGATGACGCCCGGACGGGCGGCATAGATCGTGACGCGGCACTTCTTGTGCGGACGCTCGATGATGATGCGCGAGACGCCGGCTTGATACAGGCGCTTCTTGAGCATCGCACGGACCGCGAGGTCCTGGTGCAGGAGCTTGCCGTACTGTTCGCCGTCGGCGAACCAACGGCTGTCCCAGGTACGGTTTACGCCGAGCCGCAGCCCGACCGGATTGACTTTCTGACCCATCAGGCGGCCTCACCCAGTTCGCGGACCACGATGGTGATCTCAGAGAACGGCTTTTCAACGCGCGTGGCCCGACCGCGAGCACGCGGCGAGAAGCGCTTCATCACCAGGTTCTTGCCCACATAGGCCTCGGCGACGACCAGCGAGTCGATGTCGAGGTTGTGGTTGTTCTCGGCGTTGGAGATCGCCGAGTACAGCGCCTTGCGGACGTCTTGAGCGATGCGCTTGTGGCTGAATTCGAGCTCGTTCAGAGCGCGCTGGACGTTCAGACCACGAATGGACTGAGCGACCAGGTTCAGCTTGCGGGCGCTGGTGCGCAAGGTGCGAACCTTGCACATCGCTTCATTAGCCGGCAGGCGGCGAGGTTGTTTAGCTTGGCTCATGGCCTACTTCCTCTTCGCCTTCTTGTCGGCGGCGTGGCCGGGGAAGTTGCGGGTGGGTGCGAACTCACCGAACTTCATGCCGACCATGTCTTCCGACACGGAGACGGGAACGTGCTTTTGACCGTTGTGCACGCCGAACACCAAGCCGACGAACTGCGGCATGATGGTCGAGCGACGCGACCAGGTCTTGATGACGTCCTTGCGGCCCGACGCCAGCGCGGCGTCGGCCTTCTTCAGGAGGTACCCGTCGACAAACGGGCCTTTCCAGACGGAGCGGGTCATGGCTTAGCGGCCCTTTTTCGCTTTGTGGCGCGAACGGATGATGAACTTATCCGTGGCCTTGTTGACGCGGGTCTTGGCGCCCTTGGTCGGCTTGCCGGCCGGGGTCACCGGGTTACGACCGCCCGAGGTGCGGCCTTCGCCGCCGCCGTGGGGGTGGTCGACCGGGTTCATGGCGACGCCGCGAACGTGAGGACGACGACCCATGTGACGCGAACGACCGGCCTTGCCGAGGTTCTGGTTCGAGTGGTCGGGGTTGGACACGGCGCCGACGGTGGCCAGGCAGGTGTCCAGGACCATGCGCAGCTCGCCCGAGTTCAGGCGGATCTGGGCGTAGCCGGCGTCACGACCGACCAGCTGGGCGTAGGCCCCAGCCGAACGAGCGATCTGACCGCCCTTGGCGGGCTTCAGCTCGACGTTGTGGATGATCGTGCCGATCGGCATGGTCCGCAGCGGCGAGGTGTTGCCCGGCTTCACGTCGACCTTGTCCGCGGTGACGACTTCGTCGCCGGGGCTCAGGCGTTGCGGGGCCAGGATGTAGGCCAGCTCGCCGTCGGCCTGATACTTGATCAGGGCGATGAAGGCGGTGCGGTTGGGATCGTACTCAAGACGAACGACCGTGGCCACGCCTTGCTTGCGACGCTTGAAGTCGACCAGACGGTACAGGCGCTTGGCGCCGCCGCCGCGGAAGCGGACCGCGATGCGGCCATTGCCGCCACGACCGCCCGACTTGGTCAGACCTTCGACCAGCTTCTTTTCCGGGCGGCCCTTGTGGAGCTCGCTGCGGTCGATCAGCACCAGGCCGCGTTGGCCCGGGCTAGTCGGATTGTAATGCTTCAAGGCCATCTGATTAGAGCCCCGTCGTGATGTCGATCGACTGGCCTTCGGCCAGGGTCACGATGGCTTTTTTGACATCGGAGCGACGTCCGATGATGCCACGGAAGCGCTTGGTCTTGCCCTTGGTGACCAGGGTGTTGACCTTGGTGACCTTGACCTTGAACAGCTCTTCGACTGCGGCGGCGATTTCGTCCTTCGACGCATCGGCGGACACGCGGAAGACAACCTTGTTCTGCTCGCTGAGCAGGGTGGCCTTCTCGGTGATCACCGGCGACAGGATCGTGTCGTAGTGGCGGGCGGTTGCGGCCATCAGGCGGCTTCCTTCTCAGCGAAACGGGCCGAGATCGCTTCCACCGCGTCCTTCGTCAGGACCAGGGTGTGGCGACGCAGCACGTCATAGACGTTCAGGCCGGCGTTCGGCAGCACGTCGATGTTCGGAATGTTGCGGGCGGCGAGCTTGAAGTTGCCGTCCACTTCCGGACCCGCGATGACCAGCGCGTTCTTCAGGCCGATCTTGTCGAAGTTGGCGCGCAGGGCGGCCGTCTTCGGATCGGTCAGAACGGCGTTGTCCAGCACGATGATCGAGCCGGCCTTGGCCTTCGAGGACAGAGCGTGGCGCAGAGCCATGGCGCGGATCTTCTTGGGAAGATCGAACGCGTGGCTGCGGACGACAGGGCCGTGGGCCTTGGCGCCGCCGACGAACTGAGCCGCACGGCGCGAACCGTGACGGGCCGAGCCGGTGCCCTTTTGCTTGTACATCTTCTTGCCCGTACGAGAGACCTCGTTGCGGACCTGAATCTTGTGGTTCCCGGAGCGGCGCTTGGCCAGCTGCCAGGTCACGACGCGCTGCAGGATGTCGCCGCGGATGTCGGCGATGCCAAAGATGGCGTCGTCGAGATCAACGGAGCCGGCCTTGCCGCCGTCCAGTTTGATGACGTCGAGTTTCATTAGCCTTCGCCCTCTTCGGTCGTCGCCGCGGGGGCTTCCTCAGCGGGGGTTTCAGCGGCGGCGGCCGGAGCCTGGCCAGCCTTGCGGAAGGCGCCCGGACGCGGCAGGTCGGCCGGAGCGGCCTTCTTGATCGCGTCGCGAACCTTGACGTACGAGCCTTCCGAGCCGGGGACAGCGCCCTTGACCAGGATCAGGCCGCGTTCGACGTCCACTTTCCAAACGGTGACGTTCAGGGTGGTGACCGTTTCCTGACCCAGGTGACCGGCCATCTTCTTGCCCGGGAACGTACGGCCCGGATCTTGGCGGTTGCCCGTCGAGCCGTGCGAACGGTGCGAGACCGAGACGCCGTGGGTGGCGCGCAGACCGCCGAAGTTCCAGCGCTTCATAGCGCCGGCAAAACCCTTACCGACGGTGATGCCCTGGATGTCGACCTTCTGGCCGGCGACGTAGTGGTCGGCGGTGAATTCCGCGCCCACTTCGATCAGAGCGGCTTCATCGACCCGGAATTCGGCGACGATCCGCTTGGGCTCGACCGAGTTCTTGGCGAAGTGACCGCGCATGGCGTTCGGGGTGTTCTTCGGCTTCTTGGCGCCGGCGCCGAGCTGGAGGGCGGTGTAGCCATCCTTCTCAACGGTGCGCTGAGCCGTGACCTGGCAACCATCCAGCGACAGGACGGTGACCGGGACGTGCTGTCCGGTTTCATCGAAGAAGCGGGTCATGCCCAGCTTCTTGGCGATCACGCCAGTACGATTAGCGGGGAGAGTCATCTGTTCGGCCCTCCTTACAGCTTGATTTCGACGTCGACGCCGGCCGACAGGTCGAGCTTCATCAGCGCGTCCACGGTCTGCGGAGTCGGATCAACGATGTCGAGGACGCGCTTGTGCGTGCGGATCTCGAACTGCTCGCGCGACTTCTTGTCGACGTGCGGCGAGCGGTTGACCGTGAATTTCTCGATAAGCGTGGGCAGGGGGATCGGGCCCCGTACCGTCGCACCCGTGCGCTTGGCCGTGTTCACGATCTCGCGCGTGGAATGATCCAACACGCGGTGATCGAAGGCCTTGAGCCGGATGCGGATGTTCTGACGATCCATATCGCTCGGTTTCCTAGTGGGCTGCGCCCGCGTCTCGAACCATTTCAAAGACCAACTCGGTCCCCGCGAGGGGTCCGAACGCAGCGTCCGCAAAACAAATTGGCCCGCACGGTCTCCCGTGAGGGCCGGTGACTGAAAACTGCGCCCAAAAAGGCGCGATCGGCAGTCGTTCGCGGACCGCGTCTAAGCCCGAAAGCTCACAGCCGGTCCAACAGAGGGGGGCTTTTACGTGTGTGAATCGGTTTCGTCAAGCGGTTCGCGGGCCAGTTTCGGGGATGAGCGTACGACATCCCGCACCCTCCCCTCTTCGCCGTTCATCCCGCCGAAAGCTGGGCCCAAGGCCAAGCCTGATCATGCTTCAGGCGACCCCGGGGGTCTCGGTTCGGCCTGGGCTTTCGCCGGGAGGGTCCAAGGGGAGACCTGGCCCACTAAAAGAACGCTGAAACATGAAACATGCCCGAAACGCGGCGTATAGGAGCATGAACGTGCTAGCGTGTGCGATAGGAACGTTAACCCGCCTCCGCAAGTGTCATAAAACTGCATCAATTCGCCGCTGACCGCATCGCACGGCCTTGTTGCCTAGGGCGAAGCTCCATAAATCCGCCCCTCCTCGACGGACGCTCGGCCCTCCCCAAAACGACCGGGCGCCGATCGAGGCCACACAGTAAGGGGATTACCCACTATGAAGACCCAACTCTTTGCCGCCGCCGCCGTCCTGGCGCTGGCCGTCTCGGCTCCTGCCTTTGCTCAGAACGTCGGCTCGATCGGCGCCGCCGTGAACTACAACGACGTCAAGGCCACCGGCGTCGACGCCGACGGCACCTCGGTGAAGGTCGACGGCAACGTCGCCATCCCGACCGGTACCTGGACCGTGACCCTGAACGGCAACGTCTCGGTCAGCGACAACGACCTGAGCGATGAAACCGTCGCCTCGACCGCCGCTCACGCCACGACCCTGGTCGCCGGCGACACCGTCCGCGTCGGCGGCTTCGCCGCCCTGGCGCGTCCGTCGAACGACACCCTGTGGGCCGTCGGCGCTGAAGCCTCCAAGTACTTCGACAAGGTCACCCTCAACGGCCAAGTCGCCTACGGCCAGTCGAACGACCTGGACGCCGACCTGTACGCCGTGCGCGGTGAAGCCCGCTACTTCGTCTCGGACGACTTCCGTCTGGACGCCGGCGCCGGCTACACGAACCTGGACCGCGACGCCGGCCTGAACGCCGACATCTGGGACGTCAATGTCGGCGGCGAATACAAGTTCGCCAACACCGGCTGGTCGACCTTCGGCAAGTACACCCACACCGAGTCCAAGGACCTGGCGGACCTGAACGCCGAAGCCGTGAAGGTTGGCTTCCGCTACACCTTCGGCGGCAGCCTGAAGACCCGCGACCGTTCGGGCGCCGACCTGATCGACGCCGACACCCTGTTCGGCTTCGGCGTCCGCTCAAAAGCGCGCCGTTCGCCTTCAGCGGACAAAGAAACGCCCCGGAGCTTCGGCTCCGGGGCGTTTCACTTTATATATATGCAGCGTGAGCGGGGTTGGGCGACTAGCGGCCGATGATCACGTCGCCCGAGCCGGCCACATGCTTGCTCACCGCCCCGGTCGCCTTGGCGATGCGAACGTCGCCCGAGCCGGCCACCGAGACCTCGACATTGGCGGCCTCGCCGTCGAACACCACGTCGCCCGAGCCCATGATGCTGACCTCGACCGAGCGCGAGCGGCCGCCGCTGACGGTCACGTCGCCGGAGCCGGCGATGCTGGCCTCGAGCTTGCCGTTGACGCTGGCGGCGGTCACCCCGCCCGAACCGGCGATATTGATCTCCAGGTCGCCGCCGATCTCCTGGGTCCTCACATCGCCCGAGCCGGCGATGTTGATCTCGGCGGAGCCAGCGCTGCCGGCCTTGGTGTCACCCGAGCCGGCCTGGTTCAGTTCGAACTTGCCCCGAACATTGGCAACCGTCCAATCGCCGCAGCCCGCGTTGGAGAGCTCCAGGTGCTCGGTGCGGCCGATATTGCCGAACACCGCGCCGGCGGCCGCGACCTCGGCGTCCATCGGCACGCGCACCACGACCTGCGGGATGTCATCCCATTTCACGTCGCCGACGCCGCGCACATGAACCACGCGCTTGCCCATCACTGTATTGCAGCCGTTGATGCGGTTCATCCGCAGGCCGCCGTCGACCGTGACGTCGGAGCCGTTCTGGCGAATGCTCAGCGGCAGGCTCTGGTTGGTGGTCAGAAATTCGACCTTCACGTCGGTCCGCGCCTCGGGGATCACCTCGACCCGAGCGACAGCGTCCTTGAACTTGATGGACGGATCGGCGCAAGCCGCGCCGGCGAAGCCCAGAGCGGCGGCCGTGGTCAGAAGCAGAAGAGCGCGCATCCGTTGTTCCCTCGAAACAAAGTGTCGTTGAGGGAAAGCTAGCCGCGCGTTTATCGAGAAACGACTTAATTCGAGGTCATGACCCGCTTGTCATGATCGGGCCTCAATTGGCGCTGGCCGCCAGCCGCACCGGCACGGACTTGTAGGCCGGCGTACCGCTGCGCCGATCGTGATCCTCCAGCGCCACCAGGACGTTGGTCTCGGGATAATAGGCCGCCAGGCAGCCGCGCGGAATGTCCCGCTCCACCAGGGTGAAGCCACGCACGGCCCGCCGCCCCGTGTCGTCGAAAGCGGCCGTCAGGTCGATGCAATCGCCCGCCTTCAGGCCGCGCGCGGCGATGTCGGCGGGATGGGCGAAGACCACGTCACGGCGGCCGAACACCCCCCGATAGCGATCGTTCTGTCCGTAGATGGTGGTGTTGTACTGGTCATGGCTGCGCAGGGTGGTCAGCAGCAGGACGTCCGCCTCGCCGCGCCGGGCGTCCTGGCCGTCGTGGCGATGGGCCAGGAACTGGGCCTTGCCGCTGGGCGTCTTCCAGATCCGATCGGACGGCGGCACCGGCAGGCGAAATCCGCCCGGCTGGCGGACGCGCTCATTATAATCGGCGAAAAGATCTGGGAAGACCGCCTCGATCAGGTCGCGGATCCTGTCGTAGTCGGCGGCCAGGCCTTGCCAGTCGACGATGTCGTCCGGCCCGAACAGGGCGGCCCCTATTCCTGCGATGATCGCCGGCTCGGATTTCAGCTGGTCGGAGGCTGGAGGGTTCAGGCCGCGCGAGGCGTGGACCATCGACATCGAGTCCTCGACCGTCACCGCCTGGCGGCCGCCGGCCTGCAGGTCGATCTCGGTGCGGCCCAGGCACGGCAGCAGCAGGCTCTCGGCGCCGTGCAGCAGGTGGGTGCGGTTCAGCTTGGTGGCGACGTGGACCGTTAGCCCCGCCTTCTGGATCGCCGCGTGGGTGCGGGTCGGATCAGGCGCGGCGACGGCGAAATTGCCGCCCAGCCCCACGAACACCTTGGTCTCGCCGGCCTCCATGGCCGCGATCGTCTCGACCACGGTGTGGCCGTGCTCGCGCGGCGACTTGAAGGCGAACACCCGATCCATGGAGTCCAGGAACGCCGCCGAGGGCTTTTCCCAGATCCCCACCGTTCGGTCGCCCTGGACATTGGAATGGCCCCGCAACGGACAGATCCCCGCCCCCGGCCGGCCGATATTTCCCTTCAGCAGCAACAGATTGACCAGCTGCTGCACGGTGCTGGACGAACTGCGGTGCTGGGTCAGGCCCATGCCGTAGCAAAGGATCGTGGCCTTGGCGTTCGCATAGGCCCTGGCCGCCTCCTCGATCTGGGCCCGCGACAGGCCCGAGCCCGCCTCGATCTCGTCCCAGCTCAGATCCTCGACGACGGCCTTCAGCGCCTCGAAGCCCTGAGTGTGCTCAGCAATGAAATCACGGTCCAGGACCGTGCCTTGGCTGTCGGCGTCCAGGACCAGCACCGCCTTCATCATGCCCTGCACGGCCATGGCGTCGCCGCCGACGGTCAACTGGTAATACGCCGAGGCAATCGGGGTCGAGGACAGCGTCGCCATCTCGACCGGATCCTGCGGCGCGGCGAACTTCTCCAGCGCCCGCTCCTTCAACGGGTTGAAGGCCAGGATCGTCGCCCCGCGTTTCGAGGCGTCACGCAGGGTGGTCATCATCCGCGGATGGTTGGTGCCGGGGTTGTGGCCGAAGCTGAGGATCAGGTCGGCCTGGTCGAAGTCCTCCAGCGTCACCGAACCCTTGCCCATGCCGATCGAGTCCGGCAGGCCGACGCTGGTCGGCTCGTGGCACATGTTGGAGCAGTCGGGGAAATTGTTGGTTCCCACCCGTCGGCCCAGCAACTGGAACAGGAACGCCGCCTCGTTGGAGGCCCGGCCCGAGGCGTAGAACTCCGCCTGATTGGGATGGTCCAGCGCGCGCAGGGCGTCGGCGGTCCGCGTGAAGGCCTCGTCCCAGGTGATCGGCACGTAGCGGTCCGACGCCCGGTCATAGGCCATGGGATGGGTCAGTCGGCCCAGGTCCTCCAGGGCGTGGTCGCTCCAGGTCTTGAACTCGGTCACCGTGTGGGCCGCGAAAACCTCGGGCGTGGCGCGCTTGGTCGTCGCCTCCCAGGCCACGGCCTTGGCTCCGTTCTCGCAGAACTCGAACGAGCTGGTGTGCTTGGGATCGGGCCAGGCGCAGCCGGGGCAATCGAAGCCTTCCGGCTGGTTGGCGCGCAGCAGGGTCTTGCCGCCCTCGATCACCGTCGCCTGGTCGGTCAGAGCCCCGGCCACCGCCTTGAGCGCGCCCCAGCCGCCTGCGGCGTTGTCATAGCGATGGATGCCGGGGATCTTGGCGTTGGCCTGGTCGATCTCGTCCTTGGCCATCAGACCAGCTCCGGCGCGGCGTCGAGCAGGCGCTCGGCATAGGTGAAGACGGTGTGGCCGTCAGCGCGGGCCAGGGCGACCAGGGTCAGGCCCGCCTCCTCGGCTCGGCGGATCGCCAGGTCGGTCGGCGCCGACACCGCCACCAGGATCGAACACCCCATCCGCACGGTTTTCTCCACCATCTCGAACGAGCAGCGGCTGGTGACCAGCACGAAACCTTCAGAGGCGTCGCGCGCCTCGCGGGCCATGGCCCCGGCCAGCTTGTCCAGGGCGTTGTGGCGGCCGACATCCTCGCGGATCATGACCAGCGCGCCCTTCCCGTCCGCGAAGGCCGCCGCGTGGGTGGCCCGGGTCAGGCGGCCCAGGGCCTGGACGTCGCCCAGGGCGTCGACCGCCCGCTGCACCGCCTGGTGCGAGACCCTCGCCGCGCCCTCCAGCCGCGGCAGCGGCCGCACGGCGTCGGCCAGGCGCTGCACGCCGCAGAGCCCACAGCTGGATCGCCCCTCCAAGGTGCGCGGCCGAGCCTTACGCTGGATCGCGCCGGGCTTGAGCTTCACGTCGGCCAGGAGGCCCAGGTCGGTCTCCCTGACCTCGACCTCCATAATGTCTTCCGGCCGCGCCACCGCCTCGGTCACGGTGAAGCCCCGAGCCAGGTCCTCGACGTCGTCCGGGGTGGCCATTAGCACCGTGTGCGGCCGCCCGTCGAACGAGAGACCTACGGCGACTTCCTGCGGCGTGGCGCGGTCGATGGCCTGCGATCCGGTCGTCACCCGCCATTGGATGGCGGACCGACTTTGGGAAGCGAGTTTCGACATGGCCGAAGTCTACCGCCTGGCCATACCCATCTCCAATAGTCCCTAAGTATCGGCGACAGAAACGTTCAAATTCCCTGCTGTAGACGCATGACCTGAACCCCCGGGTGGAGCACTCTAGGCCCATGGCCATCATCGACACCCGCCGCGAACAAATGTTCCCCAGCCTCCGCCCTGAGGAGATCGATCGCATCCGCCGCTTCGGCGACATCGCTCACGCCAAGGCCGGCGCCGTGCTGGCCAGGGCGGGCGAGGTCTCCCCTGGGCTCATGGTGGTGCTGGAAGGCCAGGCCCAGGTCACGCGTCGCGACGCGCATGACGAAAGCCACGTGATCGTCGAGCACGGTCCCGGCCATTTCATCGGCGAACTGGCCCAGCTGTCCAACCGCCCGTCCCTGGTCGACGTCCATGCCCTGACCGACCTGGAAGTGCTGCGGATCAAGCCCGATCGCCTGCGCGCGGTGCTGATCGCCGAGGCCGAGCTTGGCGAGCGGATCATGCGCGCCCTGATCCTGCGCCGCGTGGGGCTCTTGGAGACAGGGGCTGGAGGCCCGGTGATCATCGGCCGCGCCACCGACGGCGTGGTCATCCGGCTGAGCGGGTTCCTCGGCCGAAACGGCCACCCCTACCAGCACCTGGACCCCGACACCGTCGACTGCGCCAAGGTGCTGATCCAGCGGTTCTCGATCGACGAGGCCGAGCTGCCGATCGTGCTCTGCCCCGGCGGCCAGATCCTGCGCCATCCGTCCAACGGCGAGCTGGCGCGTTGCATCGGCATGGTCGGCGAGCTGGACCCAAACCGCGTCTACGACGTGGCCGTGGTCGGGGCCGGTCCGGCGGGCCTGGCCACCGCCGTCTACGCCGCCTCCGAGGGTCTGTCGGTGCTGGTGCTGGACACCCGGGCGTTCGGCGGCCAGGCCGGGGCCTCGGCGCGCATCGAGAACTATCTGGGCTTCCCCACCGGCGTCTCGGGCATGGCCCTGATGGCCCGCGCCTACAACCAGGCCCAGAAGTTCGGCGCCAACCTGGCCATTCCCGACGAGGTGGCGACGCTGGACTGCGACGGCGATGACGGCCTCGGCGGCTATAACCTGAAGCTGGTCAGCGGGGAGACCACCCAGGCAAAGACCGTGGTGATCGCCAGCGGCGCCCGCTACCGGCGGCTGGACGTGGCCAATCTGGACCAGTTCGAAGGCAGCAGCGTCCACTATTGGGCCTCGCCGCTCGAGGCCAAGCTGTGCGCGGGTCAGGAGGTGGCGCTGGTCGGAGCCGGCAATTCGGCGGGCCAGGCGGCGGTCTATCTGGCCAGCCAGGTGGCCAAGGTCTGGCTGGTGATCCGCGGCAAGAGCCTGGACGCCAGCATGTCGCGCTACCTGATCGACCGGATCAACAGCCTGCCCAATATCGAGGTGGTCACCCGCAACGAGATCGTCGCGCTGGAGGGCGAGGACGGTCAGCTGCGCGCGATCCGCCACCGCGATCTCGACACCGGCGAGGAGGAGCGCTGCGAGATCAGCCACCTGTTCCTGTTCATCGGAGCCGCGCCCAACACGTCCTGGCTGGACCAGTGCCACGTGGAGCTCGACAACCGCGGCTTCGTGCGCACCGGCCAGGACCTGGCTCCGGGGCATCCGCCCCTGCAGACCAGCCGCCACGGCGTGTTCGCGATCGGCGACGTGCGCGCCGGCTCGGTCAAGCGCGTGGCCGCGGCGGTCGGGGAAGGCGCCCAGGTGGTCGCCGCCATCCACGCCTATCTGTCCGAGCCGGTGACAATGGCCTAGGCGACCGGGACCAGACCGCGCCGAGGTCGGCGAGCAAATCCCTAGGCGTCGGGATCCTGGTCTGGATCCTCGCTGGGCGACGTCGCCGCCATGGCCAGAAACTCGGCCTGGGCTCTGGCCATGGCCTCCTGAGCGGCAGGCGTCGCGAACAGAGGACCTCCGATGAGATCTTCCATGGGCAGGCCCCTGAATTGGTCCCCGATCAACGATCTGTCGCGCGCCATCTTCCATTCCTCCGCTCGGCTCAACCGAAGATGAGTCTTGTGGCGAGCACTATCGGATCTTCCGGTCCAATGATCGAGCCCCAATAGCAAAAGGCCCCGGAGATTGCTCTCCGGGGCCTTCGCATTCTCAGCCGAAGCTAGATCGATCGATTACTCGACGATCTTGGCCACCACGCCGGCGCCGACGGTGCGGCCGCCTTCGCGGATGGCGAAGCGCAGGCCTTGGTCCATGG
>NZ_JBAPVS010000225.1:0-16663 GCF_049283275.1 Caulobacter sp.
GGGCCCGGTCCGCTCCGCGCCTCCCCACCCACTCGCCGCGAAAGCCCGAGGTCGAGAAGCCGTGCCTGTCATGTCGCGCCCGCGAACACTTGCCCCCACCTGGCGGCTTCGCCGCCTGTCCGCCCCCAGAGGGGGCGGAGGACGCCGTCTCCTAAACCCCCGCCATCTCCGCCACCACCTTCAGCGCCGCCTCGCGGGGGTCGTTCGCCGCCGTGATCGGGCGGCCGCAGACCAGGTGGCTGGCGCCGGCCTTCAGGGCGTCGGCCGGGGTGGCGGCGCGGGCCTGGTCGTTCTTGGCCGACCAGAAGGGGCGCACGCCCGGCGTCACCACCAGGAAGTCCGACCCCGCGATCTCGCGGGCCAGGGCGGCCTCCTGCGGCGAGGAGACGATGCCGTCGACCCCGCACTCCACCGCTTGGCGGATGCGCCGGGCCACCAGGTCGCGGGCCGAGAACGCATAGCCCATCTCGATCAGGTCGGCGTCGGTCAGGCTGGTCAGCACGGTGACGGCCAGGATCTTCAGGTCCGAGCCGGCCTTGGCCTTGACCGCCGCCGCCATCACCTGCGGCTCGGCATGGACCGTCAGCAGATCGCAGCCGGCCCCGGCCAGCACCCGGGCCGAGCGCTCCACGGTGGCGCCGATGTCGTGCAGCTTCCAGTCCAGGAACACCTGCTTGCCCTGGGTCTTGAGCTCGCGCGCCAGGGTCATGCCGTCGGTGGCCAGCAGCTCCAGGCCGATCTTGTAGAACGACACCGCGTCGCCCAGGGTCTCGACCATCTGGCGGGCCTCGACGGTGCTGGGCAGGTCGAGCGGCAGGATCAGGCGCGGATCGGCGGTCATGGCGGTTCCCCGAGGTGTGGCGCGCGGCGGCGCTTCGCCCTAAGAAGGGTTGAGCATCGGGCGCGAATTGAAGGCTAAGCACGTCGAATGAGCCAGGCAGAACTCGCCGTCAACTTCTTCGTCGCCCTGTTCGCCCTGATCGACCCGATCGGCAACGTGCCGCTGTTCGCCGCCGCCACCCTTGGGGCGGCCTCGGCCGGCCGGCGGATGGTGGCGGTCTATATCGGGCTGTTCGTCGCCGCCTTCCTGATCTTCTTCTATTTCACCGGCGTGAGCCTGCTGGAGTTCTTCGGCATTTCGATGCCGGCCTTCCGCATCGCCGGCGGCATCATCCTGTTCATCCTCGGGTTGGACATGGTGCGCGACGACTTCACCACCATGTTCGCCGACGCGGCCGAGGGCATCGAGGGCCAGTCGGCGCGGGTCTACGCCAAGCAGCGCTTCGAGCGGCTGATCGTGCCGTTCGCCATGCCGTTGCTCATCGGGCCCGGCGCGATCTCGACGGTGATCATCTACGCCAGCGAGGCCAAGAGCTTCGGCCTGGCGGGCATGGCCTTGGGCTGCGGAGTGATCGCGGCGGTGACGGTGGTGCTGGTGGCCACCTTCTGGGCCTCGCCGATCATCAGCCGGGTGCTGGGCCGGATCGGCATGAGCATCGTGGTGCGGGTGCTGGGCCTGATCCTTTGCGCCCTGGCGGTGCAGTTCGTGCTGATCGGTGTGGGGGACGCGACGCGGGGGCTGGTGCGACAAGACGCCAAGGCGCCGTACGCTGACCATCGATAGAGCTGGCTAGACCTTCCGGAACCGCGATCCCTGGCTGGCCATCAGCGCCAGGGCCCAGTCGTCGGGGATCAGTTTAGCCAGCACCGCGATGGCCTTGTTGGGCGAGCCGGGCACGCAGACGGGGCGGTTGGCCTCGGCGGCCTCATAGCCGGCGGCGGCCACCTCATCGGCCCCCAGCCACAGCCAGGTGGGCAGCGACTGGCTGATCTGGGCCCGGGTGCCGTTGACGTCGTGGAATTCCGAATAGGTGAGGCCGGGGCAAAGGGCGCTGACGTGAACACCGCTGGCCTGGTTCTCCAGGTGCAGGCTCTGGGAGAACTTCACCAGGAAGCTCTTGGTCGCCGCGTAGAGCGTGTGGCCGGCCGCGCCGGGGGTCAGGCCCGCCAGGGAGGCGACGTTGACGATGCGGCCGAAACCGCGCTCGACCATGCCCGGCAGCACCTTGTGGGTCAGGCCGCAGACCGAGACCAGCAGCACCTGCAGGAAGGCGCTCTGGTCGGCCCAGGTCGTCTGGGCGTAGGCGCCGGGCAGGCCGTAGCCGGCGTTGTTGACCAGGGCGTCGACCACCCGGCCCTCGGCCTCGATCGCGGCCAGCACGGTGTCGACGGCGTCTGGCTGGGCCAGGTCGGCGCCGATCGGATAGGCCTCTACGCCGAACCGCAGCCGGATCTCGGCGGCCAGGGCCTCCAGTCGGTCCAGCCGGCGCGCGGTCAGGGCCACGTCATAGCCGTGGCTGGCGTAGATGCGGGCGAAGGCGGCCCCGATGCCGGCGGAGGCGCCGGTGATCAGGGCGAGACGGCGAGCCATGCGGGGTTACGTCCAAGACGAAGAGTGAAACTTCGCCGGAGTCGAGCACGGGTGATGATTTGGTTCAAGGCGGTGACGAAGGAGGCCAGCGATGGCCCCCTTTGTCACGATGCGTATTCGCATCGCGACACTTCCCCCCGCTTCACGGGGGAAGAGGGGAGGGGGCGCTCGGGCTCAAGCGCCCCCTCGGCGGCGCCGGAGCGCCGCGGACCCGTCCTTCGAGCTGGGGATAGCGAAGGACGAGCCGGACCGTGTTAGGCGGCTTCGCTCAGCGCCGGTTGGGCGCCGCGCGTCCAGCGTACGGCGGCCTCGGCGATGCGGACGCCGAACAGGCGGGCGGTCTCGCGGTCGCCGGCCGGCGGGGAGATCTCGGGCGAAACGTTGTCGGACTGGGCGGCCAGGCCGATGAACGAGCCGACCCGGTTGATCGTGTCGGGGCCGCGTTCGGCGGCGGTCACGTTCGGCGGGGCCAGGCCCAGGTTCACCCAGTTCATGCCGTGCTGGGCGGCCAGGATGGTCAGGCTTTCAAGCGCATGGCCCTTGTCGCCCGAGAAGCTGTGCGAGTTGGTGAAGCCCGCGGCCAGCTTGTCCTTCCAGGCGCCGGTGAAGAAGGCGCCGGCGGTGGCGTCGGCGAACACTTTGAACACGCCCGAGACGTCGCCCATGTAGGTGGGGGCGCCGAACACCACGGCGTCGGCCTCATTGATCTGTTCGATCAGCGGCGCGAAGTCCTGGCCGGCGTTGTCGATCTTGAGCAGCACCGGGGTCTGGCCGGCGTCGCGGACGCCTTCCGCGATCTTGTCGGCCAGAACGGCGGTGTGGCCGTAACCTGAGTGATAAACGATGGCGACCTTGGTCATTGTCGTGAGCCCTGAAGAGGTTGTCGGTTTCGAAACTGAAGCCGTGGCGATTACATATGTGCGCCTTCACGGGTTTCCAGGGGTATCAGCAACAGAAGGTGGTGCAGTTATTCTAAAAGCCGGTTCAGCGGCGATGAGGTCGGGAATGTCGGCCGAAAAGGCGAGGCCCTAGGCCGCCGCCTCGACCGAGGCGCCGTTCAGCAGGTCGGCCACCGAGATCGTCGCCAGCCGCTCGGCCACGGCGGTGTCGGCGGCGATCATCGCCCCGCGCACGGCGTCGGGGATCTTTTCGCCGACCGGGCAGCCCTTGACGCCCTTGGGGGCCACGCCGAGGTGAGCGCAGCCGTTCACGGCCCGCAGAACGACGTCCAGGGTGATCGACTCAGGGGGCTTGAGCAGCCAGGCCCCGCCGTTGGCGCCGGCGCGCGCGCCGATCAGCCCCGCCTTGCCCAGCATGGCGGTCACGCGACGCACCACGACCGGGTTGGTCGGGACCGAGGCGGCGAGCTCGGCGCTGGCCACCGCGCGGTCAGCCGAAAAGGCGCTCTTGTGCGCCAAATAGGCCAGGGCGTGGGCGGCGACGGGGAATTTCTGACTGTCGGACATTTCTGTGGCAGGACCCTAAGGGCGTCGCTCGTGCGTTCAAACCGAAAACTATCGTTGTTATCCAGGTTCAGGTCGCGATTGAACCGGAGCAGGATTGGGTGTATCGCGCCCCGCTTGATCGATATGGGGCTCCGCACCGCGTTTTGCGAGGGCGACCCCGGAGGGATTGAATGGCTTCCGAAGCCTCTGGCGCTCCCACCTCCAATAGCGCCGCCTCATGCGACACGCCTCCGCAAGCAAACCATGGTCCCAAAGGTCACGGTCTGTTCGCGCTCGCGCTCGGCTCGGTCGGCGTCGTGTTCGGCGACATCGGCACCAGCCCGCTCTACGCTTTCAAGGAAGCGCTGCACACCGCCGCCCATGACGGGGTGACGCGCGCCGAGATCCTGGGCGTGGTGTCGCTGGCCCTTTGGGCGCTGATCCTGGTCGTCACGATCAAGTACGTCCTGTTCATCATGCGGGCCGACAACAAGGGCGAGGGCGGGGTGCTGTCGCTGATGGCCCTGGCCCAACGGGCGATCGGCAAGCGCACGACCCTGGTGTTCGTGCTGGGCGTCGTCGGCGCGGCGCTGTTCTACGGCGACGCGGTGATCACGCCGGCGATCTCGGTGCTCTCGGCGGTCGAGGGCCTGCGCACCATTCCCGCCCTAGACGGCAAGATCAGCAACCAGGTGGTGATGTTGATCGCCACCGTGATGCTGATCGGCCTGTTCGCCATCCAGAGCCGGGGCACGGCCAAGGTCGGCCAGCTGTTCGGCCCCGTCTGCGCCGTGTGGTTCGCGGTGATGTTCGCCCTGGGTCTCTACCACTTGGTCGATCACCCCGACATCCTGCGGGCCTTCAGCCCCTATTACGCCGTCAACTTCCTGATCGAGCATGGCCTGGCCGGCTTCCTGGTGCTGGGCGCGGTGTTCCTGACCGTCACCGGCGCCGAGGCCCTGACCGCCGACATGGGCCACTTCGGGCGCTGGCCGATTCAGGCGGCCTGGCTGTTTTTCGTGTTGCCGTGCCTGTTCATGAACTATCTGGGCCAGGGCGCCTTCGCCCTGACCGAGTTCGACGCCGCCGCCGCCGCCGGCCGGCCGTTCCACGAGTTGAACTGGTTCTTCGAGATGGCGCCGCAGGCCTTCCGCCTGCCGCTGGTGTTGCTGGCCGGCGCCGCGACCGTCATCGCCAGCCAGGCGGTGATCACCGGGGCCTTCTCTCTGACCCAGCAGGCCATCCAGCTGGGCCTGCTGCCGCGCCTGGACGTGCGCCGCACCTCGGAAACACAGTCGGGCCAGATCTTCGTGCCCCAGCTCAACACCATGCTGCTGGTCGGCGTTCTGGCGGTGATGATCACCTTCCAGACCTCCTCGGCCCTGGCCCATGCCTACGGCCTGGCGGTGACCGGCACGATGATCGTCACGACCATGATGGCCTATATCGTCATGCGCCGCCTGTGGAACTGGAAGCTGCCGGCCGCCCTGGCCTTCCTCATTCCCTTCATGGCCCTGGACCTGGCCTTCCTGTCGGCCAACGCCCTGAGGTTCTTCACCGGCGGTTGGCTGCCGGTCCTGATCGGCGCGGCCCTGTTCACGATCATGACCACCTGGGTGCGCGGCAGCCAGATCCTGACCGACAAGACCCGCCGCGACAGCGTGCCCCTGGTCGACCTGATGGAGATTCTGCGGGCCCGCGCCCCACACCGCGCCCCGGGCACGGCGATCTTCCTGACGTCCGACCCGGACATGACCCCGGTCGCGCTGATGCATAACCTCAAGCACAACAAGGTGCTGCACGAGCGCAACGTGATCCTGACCGTCCGCACGGCCGAGACACCCCGGGTCAATGACGAGGACCGCATCCGCACCCAGGCGGTCAACGCCGACTTCAAGAAGGTCGAGATCTTCTACGGCTTCATGGAAAGCCCCAACGTGCCCAAGGCCCTGGCCTTGCTGCGCAAGCAGCAGGGGCTGAAGTTCGACATCATGGCCACCAGCTTCTTCCTGGGCCGCCGATCGATCGTGCCGTCGGCCAACAGCGGCATGCCCCTGTGGCAGGACCGGATCTTCATCTTCCTGATGAAGAACGCCGCCAATCCCACCGACTTCTTCAAGATCCCGCCCGGCCGCGTGGTCGAGTTGGGCGCCCAGGTGACGGTCTAGGATGGGCGTTCTGGCGGTCCTCGGCGACATCCTGTGGCTGCTGGCCCTGTCGATCATGGGCGGCGCCTCGCGGATGGCCTGGGGCAAGGTCCGGGACGTGCTGGTGCCGGTTCTGTGGTCGCCGTCGGGAAAGACCCTGTGGCGGGCCCCGCGCGCCGTGGCCCTGGCCTCGCTGCCCACCTTCGCCTTCCTGCTCAGCCTGTGGCTGCTGGTCGAAAGCCGCCGGCCGGTGGACCTGAACGTCGGGATCATCCTGCTGTGCGTGCGCGCCATCCTGGCGGCGATCTTCGCAGTGGTCCATCTGACCCAGGTGCGCCGCGCCCTCAATCAGCTGGTCGCCGAAGGCCAGATCAAGCTCTGACACACGATCTTCGCGCCATGCCGTTTCAATGCGGTTGAAACCGCGCTAAACGCCCCGCGACCCGGTGTTTCTCCGAAGGAGAGGCGCTTGCGACTTTGTGTTTCTCTAAAGGACCCGCTCATGGCCACCAAGCCCGTGAAGAAGGTCGTGCTCGCCTATTCGGGCGGTCTCGACACCTCGATCATCCTCAAGTGGCTGCAGACCGAATACGGCGCGGAGGTCATCACCTTCACCGCCGACCTCGGCCAGGGCGAGGAGATCGAGCCGGCGCGCGCCAAGGCCCTGGCGGCCGGCGTCAAGCCGGAGAACATCTTCATCGAGGACGTGCGCGAGGAGTTCGTGCGCGACTTCGTGTTCCCGATGTTCCGGGCCAACACGGTCTATGAGGGCCAGTATCTGCTGGGCACGTCGATCGCCCGTCCGCTGATCGCCAAGAAGCAGATCGAGATCGCCCGCAAGATGGGCGCCGACGCCGTCAGCCACGGCGCGACCGGCAAGGGCAACGATCAGGTCCGTTTCGAGCTCGGCTACTATGGCCTGGAGCCGGACATCACCGTGATCGCTCCGTGGCGCGAGTGGGACTTCAAGTCCCGCGAGGCCCTGCTGGACTTCGCCGAGAAGCACCAGATCCAGATCACCAAGGACAAGCGCGGCGAGGCCCCGTTCAGCGTCGACGCCAACCTGCTGCACAGCTCGTCGGAAGGTAAGGTCCTCGAGGACCCGGCCGTCGAGGCCCCCGAGTTCGTCCACATGCGCACGATCGCGCCCGAGGACGCGCCCGACAAGGCTACCGTCATCACCATCGACTTCGAGAAGGGCGACCCCGTCGCCATCGACGGCGTGAAGATGAGTCCGGCCACCCTGTTGACCAAGCTCAACGAACTGGGCCGCGACAACGGCGTCGGTCGCCTGGACCTGGTCGAGAACCGCTTCGTCGGCATGAAGTCGCGCGGCGTCTACGAGACCCCGGGCGGCACGATCCTGCTGGCCGCCCACCGCGGCATCGAGTCGATCACGCTGGACCGCGGCGCCATGCACCTGAAGGACGAGCTGATGCCGAAGTACGCCGAGTTGGTCTACAACGGCTTCTGGTTCACGCCGGAGCGCGAGATGCTGCAGGCGGCCATCGACTACAGTCAGGCCAAGGTCGCCGGCCAGGTGCGGGTGAAGCTCTACAAGGGCAATGTCAGCGTCATCGGCCGCAGCAGCCCCTACAGCCTCTACGACCAGGACCTGGTCACCTTCGAGGAGGGCAAGGTCGCCTACGACCACCGCGACGCCGGCGGCTTCATCAAGCTCAACGCCCTGCGCCTGCGCGTCCTGGCCAAGCGCGACAAGCGCGACGCCTAGGGTTCAGGGTCTTCGACACGACAAAGCCCCGCCGGCGACGGCGGGGCTTTTTTGTTGGATCTGCTATCGACCGAAAACCCGACCTAATCTCGTTGCGGGCCTCGCAAGGCGCGGAGCAGATTGTCACGCAGCTTGACCATCAATTTCTGCACCACCGGGAAATCTTCCCCCAGGCCGCTGGCGACCCGCAGGCTGGCCTGCGGCGTGCGCGCCGTCTCCCTCACGCGCCGACCCTCCGGCGTGAGGCTGACGATGACTTGGCGTTCGTCCGCCGGATCGCGGCGACGGCTGACATAGCCCAGAACCTCCAGCTTCTTGAGGATCGGCGTCAGCGTGTTGGATTCCAGGAACAGCTTTTCGCCCAGGGCGCCGACGCTTTGGTTGTCTTCCTCGGACAACGCCACGATGGCGATGAACTGGGTGTAGGACGTCAGCCCCAGCGACTCGATGAGCGGCTTGTACGCCCGGCCGAAGGCCAGGTTGGCTGAATAGACGGCGAAGCAGAGGAAGTCATCGAGGCCGGGCGTCTTCGCGGCCGGGGGCGCGGCGGTCTGGGCGGCGGAGGTCATGCGTCGTCTCGCGGTTCGTGATCGTTCGCCACCTATATAAATCGATACCGATTAAATCGGAAGGGGTTGACAGGGCGGTTATCTCGGCTCATTAGATCGATACCGAATAAATCGGTACCGATTTAAATCACGAACCCAGGGAAACCTCCAGATGACCGCCGCCCAAATCCTCGATCGCCCGCAAGCCGATGCGCCGATCCCGACCGCCCTCGACACCAAGCTCGAAGTCCTGCTCCTGCCCGTTTCCGACGTTCATCGCGCCGCCGACTTCTACCAACAGCTGGGCTGGCGCCTGGACGTGGACCACCGGGAAGGCGATGCGCGCATCGTCCACTTCACGCCCCCGGGCTCGGCCGCCTCGGTCATGTTCGGGACCGGCGTCTCGCCGTCGGCGCCGGGTTCGGCGCAACTGACCTTCCTGGCGGTCTCCGACATCGTCGCGGCCCGCGCCGCGCTGGTCGCCAAGGGCGTCGCTGTCAGCGAGGTCTTCCACGACCGGAACGGCGGCTACCGCTTCGACCCGGACGCCCGCCAGAACGGCCCCGATCCGGATGGCCGCAGCTACGCCTCGTTCGCCACCTTCAGCGACCCGGACGGCAATAGCTGGCTGCTGCAGGAAGTGACCACGCGGTTCCCGGGCCGCATCGACTCCGGCGTGACCGGCTTCGGCTCCACGGCGGACCTGGCCGACGCCCTGCGCCGCGCCGGCAAGGCCCACGGCGAGCATGAGACGCGCGCCGGCGGCGCCTACGACGTCAACTGGCCCGACTGGTACGCCGCCTACATGGCCGCCGAGCAATCGGGCGCCCCTCTGCCTCTCTAGGCCGTCACGCAGCGCGCCGACCCCGGCGCGCCGCCGCTCTCCCCACATCCCACACAAGAGAGACCACCATGACCACGCTCACCAAGACCTTGGCCGCGACCGTCATCGGCGCCGCCCTGCTGACCGCAGCCGCCGTCCAGACCGCGTCGGCCCAACCCGCGGCGTCGGTGTTCCTGCCGATCGCGAACGAGCCTCCACCCAAGCTGATCGTCGAACCGCCGATCCCGGCGCGCCTGGCGGCGGGCTCGGTGCTGATCCCATACCGCACGGAAAACTTCCGTATCCTGCCGATCTTCGGCGCGGGCGCCCTGGACGTCTCGCCGCGCGCGGGCCATCTGCACGTCACCGTCGACAACCTGCCCTGGCACTGGGCCGACGCCAGCGACGATCAGACGGTTGTGGTCGTCGGTCTGCCCCCTGGACCGCACAAGATCCTGCTCGAACTGGCCCTGCCCGACCATCGGGTCCTCAGTGGTCAGACCGTGTCGTTCATCGTCCCGGCGACCTCGGGCGCAACGGGCGGACATCACTAGCCCGAAATGTCCGTCCCGGCGGTCGGCTGCACCAGGTCGGGGGCCAGGTTCACGCCGGTCTTGTTGTAGATCACCCAGCCGATCAGCCTGAACGTCGCGTCCAGCAGCTGCTGGGCCAGGACCAGGGTCATCAGTTCGGTGAAGTTCAGCACATCCTGAAGCGACGCCTTCTGCTCGGCGAGCGCCAGTTCAGCCGTTTCCTGATCGATCCGGCCCTCGATGAGGGCGGCCTGGGTCTTGATCGCGGCCGTGGCCAGACTTTTCAGATTGCCCGCCACCACGCCCTTGTTCTTGTTCCACCACCGCGTCGAGACGCCGCCCAGTTCGTCCTCGAGCGCGGACACCAGGTCGCCCACGTCGTCGATCACCAGATTTGGGAAATCGGTCATGCTCTCCCCCCTAGTTCTTCATCGCCCTGACAGCGCGAGCCGCCAGGTCGCAGCTGCTCATCATCGGCTCGGTCAGGCCGGCGTCGGCCTTGATTCCCTGGGCCTTGTGCAAGGTCGCCAGGCTCGAGACCCGAGCGCCGCAGCTCTTGATCAAGCCGACCGTCAGGTCCCGGGCCCTTTCCGCGCCCTGGCCGCTGGTCGGAGCCGATCCCGCGCGAAGGGCGGCGACGGCCAGGCCGGCCTGGATGCCGGCATAGGTCTCGACCTTGCCGGGATAGGTGGCCTTGTCCTGGTAGGCGCCCATCTCGGCCTCGGCCGCCAACTTGGCCGCGCTCTCGTAAGCGGCGGTGGTCTTCTGGTCGAGCGTGGCGTCATAGGGCGGCGCGAACACCGCGCAGGCGCTCAGAACCAGCGTCAGGCCGGCGACGCTCGCGGTGCGGCCAAGGGCGCGAATGGCGTGGACAAGGCTCATAGGACGTTTCCCCCCAAGGCCAACCATGAGCTGCAATCGCGACCGACTCAAGCGCACTTCGCTACTTGAGCTCGCCCGGTCGGTAGGTCCGCTCGACATGGCCCGCCAACTGGTCAGGATAGAAATAGACCGTCCGCAGATCGCCCTTGGCGTAGCGCTGCGCCTGGTCGGCGAAGTGTTTCGAGACCGGGTCGCCGCTCTCGCCGCCGGCCGACACGGCCAGGGCCTTCACCTTCGGCCCGAACTCGACCACGGCCACGAAGCTGTTGCCGCTGGTTCCGTAGTACTTTTTCGTGCCCGGATAGCGCTTGGCCCCGAACGAGGCCAGCGAACCCCACTGGCCAGAGGCGAAGGGCACGGGGATCGAGGGCCTCTCGTCATCGAAGGTTTGGACGATGGCCCCGTCGTTGCGCTGGAAGCGGTTGATCTGGCCCCAGGGCGTGCGCCAGTCGCCGAAGTCGGCGGTCAGCCGGTCCGACGCCTCGGCCAGGGCCGACAGTTTCTGGGCCGAGGTCGTGCGCTCGGCCATGTAGCGATAGACCGACAGGCCCTGTTTCTTGGCCTCGGCCGACGACTTGGCCCACAGGGCCTCGCCCCAGAACACCGCCAGAGAGGTTTCGGTCGAGCCCTCCGACCAGTTCAGGTCCCAGGCCTTCAACGCCGCCATCTGACGCGCCAGCCGCGCCTTGGCCGGATCGCCGTCGGGTGTGTCGTCATAGGCCTGTGACAGGGTCGGGATCAGGTCGGCGAAGGCGGTCAGGTAGGGATCGTAGGCGGCTTGTATCAGGGTGGGCGGGGTGAAGTCCTTGCGCCCGGTCAGCACCCGCGTGGCGTGGATCCCGCGCGGGGTCTCGCCGACGCTGTCCATGTAGCGCGGGAAGTCGGCCGGCTTGGGGCTGTAGGGGCCGGCCGCCGAATAGGGCCAGTTGTTGGTGTTCATCAGCCAGCCGTTGGGCGGGTTCTTCAGCCGCGGCGCCTCGGAAAGGGCGTGCAGGCCCTTCCAGTCGGTGGCCGGGTCGGCCCCGTCGACCGGCTTGGTGTAGTCGAAGCGGTCGTCGCGGCGGGGAATGAACTGGGGGTGCAGGTAAGCCACCTCGCCCTTGTCGTCGGCGAACAGGGTGTTGTTGGAGGAATTGGCCTTCAGCTCGGCCACCTTCAGGAAGCTTGCGTAGTCGGTGGCCTTGGTGCGCAGGAACGACTGCTCCAGCGCCTCGACCGGCTTGTACATCATGGCGAAGGCGACCCACTTGCCGTCGGCCGCCCGGACGATGGGACCGTGGTGGGTGCGGTAGGTGGTGAAGGTTTTGCGGGCCAGGCCGCCGTCGACGGTCTTGTAGGCGACCTCGACGGTCTTGGTCACGACCGGCCGCTCCTCGGTCCCGTAGGCGTAGAACAGCTTGCCGTCCTGGTTCCGGATCGTCTCGGCGAACTCGTCGACTACGTCGACCGTGCTGGAGGTGTGCATCCAGCCGGCATGGGCGTTGAAGCCCTGATAGACGAAGAACTGACCCCAGGTCGCCGCGCCGTAGGCGTTCAGCCCCGCGTCACTGGTCATCTGCAGCTCGGAGCGGAAGAAGAACGAGGTGTGCGGGTTGATCAGCAACAGGGCGTGGCCGTCCTTGGTGTTGGACGGGGCGATGGCGAAGCCGTTGGAGCCGGTGGGCTCGCGGAATTCCACGGCTTGTGCGAACTCCCGCGCCTTCACCTCGGCCGAGGCCTGCAATTGCGGTTTGCCGTAGAAGGCCTCCAGCTCGCCCAGCGAGATGCGCTCGACGTCGCCGCCGATGCTGCCCTCGGTAAAGCTCAGCGCCATCCACGGCTCGAAATGCGTGAGGACCTTAGGCTTGGTGTCCGGATGGGCGGCCAGGTAGAAGTTCAGACCGTCGGCCCAGGCGTCCATCAGGGCCTTCAGCCAGGCGGGGCTCTTGGCGTAGCGCGCCTGAAGATCGGCCGGATCGACGAACAGCTTCATCCGCAGGTCCTGCCAGACCGCCTTCTCGCCTTCCGCCTCGGCCGTGCGGCCCAGAGCCGTCAGGTAGTTGGCCTCGATCCGGTTGAAGTCGTCCTCGGCCTGGGCGTAGACCATGCCGAACACCGCGTCGGCGTCGCTCTTGCCGTGAATGTGGGCAATGCCCCAGTCGTCGCGGACGATCTGCACCCTCGCCGCCGCTGCGCGCTGGCGGACCAGATCGCCGGCGGGCGAGGCGGCCAGGGCGGACGTCGACAGCGCCGCGCAGGCGGCCGACAGCAACAGCAGGTTTCCGATACGCAAAGCAACGCCCTCCCGATCCAGGGCTGGGACCGTCAGGCGCCGCTTAAGCCTTGTCCAGACTCGCGCGCGCGTCAGGCCTGATCAGACCCGCGCCGCGCGAAAAACGGGCGCGGCGGTGGTCACGCCAACGGTCAATGGATGTCGGAAGGTGCTTGATGGAGCCGAGCGGAACCACCTCAGAACCAATAGAGCTAGCCACTTAGAACGACCTGCCAACCACATTTGTTGGCGCTCTGTGTAGAAGGCGGCGAGGCGATAAATAGGGACCTCATCTTAGGTGAATTGTGAGCCAGATGAGCGGGACAAGCACCCCGGCGGCAAAGCCTGCGGCGCTTAGGATCTGCGCGCCAATCGCAGCCCTCGACCACCACCTTCCAATCCTCCCGTGCCGATCCCAAGAGGTGTCGCTTTCCTCCATTTCGTTCTCATCAACGTAAACGTAGGACTTGCCGCCGTGGGGAAAAGAGTACGCTGAAACGAGCTTCTGGCTGCGATCACGATCTATTCGTAGGGCTCGCAGCAGCGGGATCAGGCCCGCAGCCAACAGACCTACGGCGAAGCACCAGAGCCCCGCGACAAAGGGAAACTGTGGTATTGTCTTAGTCCACGTGTTGACGATTGCGGAAGTCAGGCCGATCCCGCCAGCCCCGTTGCCGACCGCAAGCGACAGGTGCCACTTCAGCATGAGGTCATCGTGCCGGTCGCCCAGGCTCTTGGCTTCCGCAACGAGAGGCTCGCGCCGCCTCCGGTCTGCCGCTAGGGCCTTCTCAAGCATTTCAGTCGCAGTGTCGGTCACCTTGGTCGGCTCCACCACTTAACTAGCCTGGCCTTCCAATGATGCCAGCAAACACCTCGTAGGTGCCGTCATCAGGGGGTGGCGTTAAGATACGCAGCGACAAAGCGGCCAGTTTGCATTTCGTCCCCTGCGTTGTGTAGCAGATGCAGGAGGCTTGGAAATTTTCTAAGGAACTGATCTCTTAGGTTTTCCAGGGCGTTCAATGCCTTTGGAAGGTCCTTGGTGGAGCCGAGGGGAATCGAACCCCTGACCTCCTCATTGCGAACGAGGCGCTCTACCATCTGAGCTACGGCCCCAAGGAAGCGCGGAGATACTTTGGGGCGACCGCCCCGTCAAGCGCCCGGTTGGGTCCAACGACGGCCGTGGCTTGCCAGGGCCGCCAAGGCGCGGCAAGAAGCAGTGCACGCGGACGGGAAGCCCATGGTCGCCATCATCAACTTCGTCTTCTTCATCGCCGGCGCTTTGCTGAGCCTGCTGTGGTGGGCGATCATCATCTCGGCGGTGTTGAGCTGGCTGGTGGCCTTCGACATCATCAATCTGCGCAATCGGGCGGTCTATCAGATCAGCACCGTCCTGGACCGGGTGACCGCGCCGGTGCTGCGCCCGTTCCAGCGGATCATCCCGTCGCTGGGCGGCGTCGATCTCAGCCCGATCGTCGTGCTGCTGATCATCACAGGCGTGCGGGCCATCCTGTTGCCCGCCCTGCAACACGGCTTGATCAGCCTGGTCGGCGGCGGCGGCTACTACTAGGCCCATGACTTCGCAGACCCGCCTGGCGGTCCGCCTCACCCCGCGCGGCGGGCGCGAGGCGATCGAGGGTTGGGCGGTCGACGGCGAGGGCCGGCCCTATCTGAAGGTGCGAGTCGCCGCCCCGCCGGTCGAAGGGGCGGCCAACGCCGCGCTCCTGGTTCTGCTGGCCAAGACCCTGGGCGTGCCCAAGTCGTCCTTGTCGATCGTCTCGGGCGCCGGCGCTCGGATCAAGATGGTCGACGTCGGCGACTGCGACGTCTTGTCGCTGGCGCGCGCTCTGGGACAGCCCCCGGGACGGGTTTCGTGACACCGCCATGCAAGGCGCGGTCGAAAATCTCATCGCGCCGCCGCTGACCATCCGAAAATACCCGTCCCGACCCGAAACAAGGTCGAGTTTGCTCGACGATTCGAGAAAAAGACCTCGGCGAACCCTGTTTTTCATCCCCTCTTAGCGACGCTGTTTCATGCTATGGGCTCTTTGCGCGTGGCGGGGGCCACTCGGCGCGGGGGGGGGTAAGTGGGCGACGTACGACATCAGTCGGGAGAGATGAGGGCGGCGCTCGCGCGGCGCGGCAATCTCTATCTGCGCGTCGTCGCCACGGTGATGATCGCCCTGATGCTGCACGTCTTCATGGGGGCCAGCTGGACCTGGCTGTGGGCGGGGACCTATGCGGCCGCTCAACTGCTCGAGCTGGTGCTGATCCGCCGGTTGCTGCAGCAGCCCCATCCCGGCCGCGCCTTGCGGTACGTCGTAGCGGCCATGCCGGCGATCACCTCGATCATCTTCGGCTTCCTGTCTCTGCCGCTGTTCGCCTCGCCGGTGCGCTTCGCCCCGACCCTGGGCGGCATGCTGCTGGCCGGCGCCCTGCTGAACGTCATCGTCGTCAATTCCAGCTTGAGGTCGGCGACGATCTCGGCGGCCGCCCCGCACGTGGTCTATCTGATGATCGTGCCGTTCATCGCCCGGGCGGCCAATCCGGGCGCGCGCCTGGCCGACGCCCTCTGGCTGGGCGTGGTGCTGCTGATCGTCTCGGTGTTCGTCGCCGCCCGCACCCTGGAACGCGCCCTGGCCGCCGAGGCCGCGGCCAAGGAGGAGGCTGAACGTCGCCGCCATGAGGCCGAGGAGGCCGTCGCCGCCAAGTCGGCGTTCGTGGCCATGATCAGCCATGAGCTGCGCACGCCGATCAGCGCCATCCTGGCCGGGGCCGCGCGCCTGCACGGCGACGTGCCCGAAGCCGCCTCCAAACTCCACGCCCAGCTGATCGGCGACGCCGGCGCGATGATGCGCACCCTGCTCAACGACCTGCTGGACCTGTCGCGCCTGGACGCCGGGCGGATGGCGATCGAGCAGGCCCCGTTCGATCTGCGCCAGGCCATGGCCGACACGCTGCGCCTGTGGCGGCCGGACGCCAACAAGAAGGGCCTTCGTTTGCGGGTCGAGGGCGCGGCGGGCCTGCCGCGATGGGTCGCCGGCGACTCCATGCGGCTGCGCCAGGTGCTCAACAACCTGCTGTCCAACGCCATCAAGTTCACCGACCGAGGCGCGGTCACCGTGCGCCTGACCGCGCGCGAGGCCGGGGACCACCTGATGTTCGAGGCGATTGTCGTCGACACCGGGCGCGGCCTGACCGAAGAGCAAATGGCGCGCCTGTTCACCCCCTTCGACCAACTGGCGTCCAACGTGGCGCGCGAACATGGCGGCTCGGGCCTGGGCCTGGTGATCAGCCGCGAACTGGCTCGGCTGATGGGCGGCGACCTGACGGTGACCAGCAAACCCGGCAAGGGTGCGCGCTTTCGGGTGGAGGTTCGGGTCGAGGCCGCCCAGGCGCCGGACGTCCTGGCCGGCGGGGCGGCCATCGAGGGCGCGCGGGTGCTGGTGGTCGACGACCATATGGTCAACCGCCGCGCCATCGAACTGGTCCTGCAGTCGTTCGGCATCCAGCCCACCCTGGCGGAGTCCGGCGAACGAGCCCTGGAGCTGCTGCAGTCGGAGGTGTTCGACGTCATGCTGATGGACGTCTACATGCCGGGCCTGGACGGCCGCGACGCCACGCGCCAGTTGCGCGCCGCCGACGGTCCCAACCGAGACATCCCGGTGATCGCCGTCACCGCTTCGGCCACCGCCAAGGACTGGGAAGCCTGCCACGCCGCCGGCATGAACGCCCACGTCGCCAAGCCCATCGACCCCAGCCAACTGCACGCGGCGCTGAGCGAAGTGATGCCGGCCGCGAGGGCGGCGGGCCAAGCGGCGGCTTAGGTCGGCGAAACCCCCTCCGGCCCTCCGGGCCACCTCCCCCAGAGGGG
>NZ_JBAPVS010000226.1:0-8222 GCF_049283275.1 Caulobacter sp.
GGCCGGGACCGCGGCCGGGGCCTTCGCCGCCGCCGCCGGGGAAGCCGGCCGGCATGGGGCGCGCCTGGCCGAACGGCCGCGACAGGTTGAAGCCCCAGCGGACCTGCTGCTGCTGGGTCTTGGCGTAGTTCACCGGCCGCGCATCGACCGAGATCAGGTTGCCGTCTGCGTCGCGGCGGATCCGGTCGGGGAAGGCCTGCTCGATATCGGCGGTGATGGCCGGGAAGGCGTTGGTCGAATCGTCGATGCGCGTGGCCGTGTAGTTGGCGTTGATCTGCAGGTCGATCTTCGCGGTTTTGGGCAGCGGCCGGACGGTGGCGCTCAGCCTCAGCACCTGCCGGCTGTCGGACAGCAGGTTCGGATTGCCGCCCTCGATGCGGGTGGTCAGCACGGTCCGATTGTTCCTGAAGTCGAAGATCGAGACGTTCGGCGTCGAGAGGATCGGGTCGTTCAGTTGCGACGCGCTGGGGGCGCCCTCGTCGTTGCTGTAGCTGGCGATGAAGGTGACCGGGGTGATCGGCGTCCAGTTGGCGCCGGCGCCCACGGTCGTCAGGCCGCCGAAGTCCGACACCTCCTCGTACTGGCCGTTGAAATTGACCGACAGGTCGCCCAGGAACGGCAGTACGCCCTTGGAGCGGCTGGTCAGCGGCACGCTGACATTGGCCTGCAGGTTGCCGCTGGTGCGCGAGATGTCCCGATCGACCGCGACGCCCTGGCGGATACTGCGGGAATCCTGGTTCTGGGTGTCGGCGCCGACCTTGAAGGTGGTCGAGACGCCGCCGGCCGGTGTCTGCATCAGCTTGCCGATCAGCACGACCTCGCCGTTGGCGGTGTTGGAGGTCGAATGGGCGGTGTCGGGCGAGACCCGGCTCAGCAGTTCCGCGGGAATGTTGCCGAACGGGTTCAGCGTGGGATCGCCGGCGGCGACGCCCGCGATGAAGGCCGAGGCGTCCAGGCCGCGGCCGGTCGAGGTCTCGCTGGTCGAATAGACGTAGCCGCCGGTGGCGCTCCAGCGCCAGTCGTTGATCTGGCCGTTGGCCGCCGCCGACAGCGTGGCTTTCTGGGTGTCGGTCTTGCGCAGCATCGACACGTAATCGTCGACGAAACGATAGGCCGCGACGTCGGTGGTGAACGGCGAGAACGGGTTGCCGGTCGGCACGATCAGGCGTTGGTCCTGGCCGCCCACGGTGACGGGCAGGCCCCGGACGCCGGGCAGGCCCAGATAGCTGAGCGAGCTGGTGTCGTCGAAGCCGCCGCTGATCGTCACCATGGACGCCTTGCCCAGCGGCCGGGTCACCGCGCCGCTGAAGCTGGCGGTGGTGTTGTTTGGAGCCAGGCTTCGCCAGGCGGTCAGGTCGCCGCTGGCGGCGACGCCGGCGCCGGCGGCGAAGTCGGCCAGGGTCGGCGCGCCCAGTGCGGCCGAGGCGGGAACGGGTGCGTACAGGACAGGCGATCCGACGATGGCGCTCAGGGCCGGATCGATTTCCCCGCCGTTCACGCCGACGACGTTGCCGGTCAGGTCGTAGGGCTGGCTCAGCTGCGCCCGCGTGATGTCGCGCTCGGTCTCGAACAGCGTCGAGTCGTGCGTGACCTTGCCGTTGAAAAGCCAGCGCTGGTCGCCCTGCACGCGGAACAGCGTGCTTTGCACGTCTTCGCTGGTCCGCCCGCCCGCCGTGGCGCCCTTCAGGCCCGCCTCGGTGGTCACGGCGCGGAAGCGACGACGCAAGACGATGTTCACCACCCGCTGGTCGGCGCTGTAGCCGTAGGTCAGCGAGACTTCCTCGGGCAGGATTTCGAAGCGCTCGATGGCCTCGGGCGGGATGTCGCGGATTTCCTGCATGCCCGAGGTGCGGCGGCCGTTGATCAGCATCACCGGCGCGCCGTCGCCTCGGCTCGAGCCAGTGCGCAGCTGCGGCTCGAGGAAGGCCATCAGCTCCGAGATGCTCCCGGCGCCGTAGGCGCGAATCTGGGCGGGGGTCAGCGTCAGCTCGGGCTTGACGTCCCCCTCGACCGAGCCGCGCGGCTTGCCCGCCGCCACCACCTCGATCGCCTCGACCTCGGAAGCATACGGATCGGCGTCGGCCCCCGCCGCCTGCTGGGGCGTCTGCTGGACCTGCGCCGCCGGTTGCTGCTGCACGGGGGCGGCTTCAGGCGCGCCCTCGATGACGGCGGTCATGCCGAGAATTAACAGAGAGAGCGTCATAAACCCCGTCGGCCGAAAAGTTTTGGTCGGCGTGTAAGTACGCAGACATTGTCGAACTTGGCCTTAGGCGCTCCAAGGCAAGATCACAAGTTACCGATGCTTAAGATCGATTTGATGCAAGACTGTTACACAAGATGTCATGGTTGATGCACGGTGAAACTTGCGCTTAGCAAGTCCCACGCGTTGGGAGTAGAGACTAACTAATCGGCGGTTCTGTGGCGTTAGCTGTTGTTTTAAGCCGAAAGCGTCCCCGGAAAGCGTCGGACCGATGCGGAAACGCGACAGCGGCGCAAACGCTCCTTAGTCGCCCGACCATTCCGTGGTGATCGCCGCCACGTCGGGCCGCACGCGCTCCTGCGGAGGTTCGGTCGAGGTTCCCAGATAGAGGAAGCCGGCCACCCGTTCGCCGTCCACGACGCCGAGGATGTCCTGGGCGCGCGGGTCGTAGGAATACCAGTCGGTGATCCAGTTGGCGCCCCAGCCCATGGCGGCGGCGGCCAGCAGCATCTGCTGGCAGACGGCCGAGGCGCTCTGGCGCTGCTCCCATTCGGGAATCTCGCCGGGAATGTGGCGCGAGATCACCACCACGGCGACTGGCGGGCGGGTCAACTTGCGCAGGGCGGCGTTGGCCTTGACCGGATTGGCCTGGCTGTCGGCCAAGGCGGTGATCTTCTCGGCGAACAGGTCCTTGGCCGGACCGCGCAGGACCACGAACCGCCAGGGCGACAGCTTGCCGTGGTCCGGCACCCGGGCGGCCAGACGGAGAAGATCGGCCAGCTGAGCGTCGTCCGGCCCCGGCGCCGCCAGGCTCATGGCGGACGCCGAGCGCCGCTTGGCCAGAAAGTCCAGCACCGCCTGCGAGGGCTCGATCGGCAGCACTTCGCCAAATTCGGGGGCGGGGGGAACAGAACCGGTCAAGACGACCTCCAGGAAGCAAGATAAGTCAGCACACCTATGGCCGACGCCCGGCCGCCACAAGCCGCGAGCCGTTCGCATGACCGATATGCCGACCTGGTTGAAACCGCACGGGACGCCGTGGGTCGTGACCCGCGAAACGATTGTCTACGACAATCCCTGGATCACCCTGACCGAGCATCAGGCGATCGCCCCCACGGGCCGGCCGGCGCTCTACGGCAAGGTGGCGTTCAAGAACCGGGCGATCGGGATCGTGCCGCTGCACGCCGACGGCACGGTGACCCTGGTGGGGCAGAACCGTTTTCCCCACGCCAACTACAGCTGGGAGATTCCCGAGGGCGGCGCGCCGCTGGACGAGGATCCGCTGGACGGCGCCAAGCGCGAACTGGCCGAGGAAGTCGGGCTGGCGGCCGCCGATTGGCGCGAAGTGCTCAGGATGGAGTTGTCGAACTCGATCACCGACGAGTTCTGCCACGGTTATCTGGCCTTGGACCTGACGCCCACGGCGGCCGCGCCGGACGAAACCGAGGACCTGGCCGTCGTCCGCGTGCCGTTCGGAGAGGCCCTCGACGCGGCGGTGTCGGGTCACATGCCGGACTCTTTGACGGTGGCTTTACTGCTTCGCGTGCACCATATGGCGGTGAAGGGCGAGCTGCCGGCCGACCTGGCGCGACTTGTGCTGGCCGACACCCGGCCTTAAGTGGCGAACGGATAGGCGGCTTTGCCGTTGAAACCATAGGACGTCTGGAGCATTTCTAAAAAAGATGCTCTATAGACGACGTGGGCGAGGGAGATCCCGGTGGCCAAGCATCTCGAGGTCGTGACGCAGGAAACGACGCCGCCCGTCTGGGCCGCGCTGCGCAATCAGGCCGAACATGCCGCCAAGGCCGAGCCGGCCCTGGCCTCGCTGCTCAACGCCGTGATCCTCAGCCATGACAATCTGGCCGACGCCCTGACCTTCCAGCTGGCCCGCAAGCTGGGCGATCAGGAGATGCGGGCCATGACCGCCCGCGAGTTCGCCGCTGACGCTTTCGCGGACGATCCGTCGCTGGTGGCCGCCGCCGAAGCCGATCTGATGGCGGTGTTCGAGCGTGATCCGGCCACCAAGGGCTACGTCCAGCCGTTCCTGTTCTTCAAGGGCTTCCTGGCCCTGCAGACCCATCGCGTGTCGCATTGGCTGTGGGCCCAGGGGCGCGAGACCCTGGCCTTCTACCTGCAGAGCCGCGCCAGCGAGGTCTTCCAGGTCGACATCAATCCGGCCGCCCGCATCGGCCAGGGCATCTTCATCGACCACGGCACCGGCATCGTCATCGGCGAGACCGCGGTGGTCGGCGACGACGTCTCGATGCTGCACGGCGTGACCCTGGGCGGCACCGGCGCCGAACGCGGCGACCGCCACCCCAAGATCGGCAAGGGCGTGCTGCTGGGCGCGGGCGCCAAGGTGCTGGGCAACATCACCATCGGCGACTACGCCAAGGTGGCGTCCGGATCGGTTGTGCTCAAGCCCGTGCCGCCGCACTGCACGGCCGCAGGCGTGCCGGCCCGGATCGTCAATTGCCCCACCTGCGAAGAACCGGCCCGGACGATGGACCACACCCTGGCCGACGTGGTCTACGACTACGTGATCTGAGCCAGTCGGCCGTCCATCGGCGGCTGACGGCCTAGAAACTGTCCCAAGACGGCACGTTCACGCGGTGGCCCAGTTCTTCTTGCAAGCTCGGTGCGATCAAAAAGCGATCGTGAGCGAGCCCGCGAGGGAACACGATGTTCCATCCCAGCACGGAACGGCTGATCGACTATTGGCGCGGCAAGGCCGCCGACAACGGCGTGCCCGCGCGGACCAGCGTCAATCCCGGCGATTTCCTCGACCTGCTGCCGCAGGTGTTCATCCTCGGGCGCGACGCCCAGGGCCGCCATCCGGTTCGGCTGGCCGGAGGCTTCGTCACCGACCTGCACGCCCGCGACCTGCGCGGCGAGGACGCCCTGGGCTTCTGGACGCTGTCCCAGCGGCTGGAGGTCAAGTCGGCGCTGGAGGTCGCGCGCCGCCGGGGCGAACCGGTGGTGATCACCGCCGACATCCGCGCCGTCGGGGCGCCGCCGGTGGGCATGGAGGTGCTGCTGGCCCCGCTGACCGGCGCTGACGGCCAGGCCGATCGTTTCCTGGGTCTTTACCAGCCCATCGCCATGATCCAGCGCCTGATGGGCCGCCCGGCCTTGGAGCTGGGCGTGCGTCAGATCCAGACCCTGGGTCCGGCCAACGAGGAATCGCCGCGTCTGCGGCTGGCGACGTTGCACGGGCGCCTGATCGCTTAGCGCGCCGCGTTCAGCGCCTCGATCACCTCGGCCGGCAGCGTCAGCCGCGCCGCGCCCATCAGTTCGCTCAGCTGTTCGATGCTGGTGGCGCTGGCCAGCGGGGCGGTGATCGACGGATGGGCCATGATCCAGGCCAGGGCGACCTGTGCGGGACTGGCCGACACCGCCTTCGCGGCCGCGTCGAGAGCCGCCAGGATCCGCTTGCCCTTGTCGTTCCAGTAGTCGCGCAGGATGGTCCGTGCTCGCGCCTTGCCCTCCAGGTCGGCGTCGGTGCGGTACTTGCCGGTCAAGAAGCCGGCGGCCAGGCCGTAAAAGGGAATGACCCCCAGCCCTTCGTGCGCGGTCAACGCGGCCAGCGGCCCCTCGACCTCGTGGCGGTCATAGAGGTTGAACTTGGGCTGGATGGTCTCGTAGCGGGCCAGGCCCAAGGTTTGCGAGGCTTTCAGCGAAGCCGACAGCCGCGCGGGCGAGAAGTTCGAGGCGCCGATGGCCCGCACCTTGCCGGCCTTCACCAGCCGATCGAAGGCTTCCAGCGTCTCCTCGACCGGTGTGGACTCGTCATCCTGGTGGGCCTGGTAGAGGTCGATATAGTCGGTCTGCAACCGCTTGAGCGACCCCTCGACGGCCGAGGCGATGTTCGCCGCCGACAGGCCCGGCTGGGCCGGCCACATCGCGACCTTGGTCAGGATCAGCACATCGTCGCGCTTGCCCCTGGCCTTCAGCCAGCGGCCAATGACGCTCTCGGACTCGCCGCCCACGTGGCCGGGAACCCAGGCCGAATAGACGTCGGCGGTGTCGATCGCGTTGAAGCCGCCATCGACGAAAGCGTCCAACAGCCGATGCGACATCGCCTCGTCGGCGGTCCATCCGAACACGTTGCCGCCGAAGATGAGCGGGGCGGTGGACAGGCCGGAGCGGCCGAGAGGGCGGTGGTTCATGGCTTCGTCTCGCTGAATCGGGGACATGCACATGTGCATGTCCCCGGCTGTAGCATGGGCGACGCCTCGTCGAATGTCAGGCCGCCGCCGCCCGTCCGTCCTCGAACACCGGCACGTCCACGGCCGGCAAGGTCGCTTTGCCGCGGATCAGGTCCGAGGCGCGCTCGGCGATCATGATCGTGGGCGCGTTGGTGTTGCCGCCGATCAGGGTGGGCATGACCGAGGCGTCGATCACCCGCAGGCCGGCGATTCCCTGCACGCGAAGTTGGTCGTCGACGACGGCCAGCGGATCGCCCGCCGCGCCCATCCGGCAGGTGCCGACCGGATGGTAGATGGTCTCGGCCTTGGTCCGGATCCAGGCGTCGATGTCGGCGTCGCTCTTGATGTCGGCGCCCGGCGCGTATTCGGCCTCGCGATAGGGATCGAAGGCGGCCTGGGCCACCACCTCGCGGGCGATCCTGACGCCTTCGCGGACGGCGCGACGGTCTTCGTCGGTGGCCAGATAGTTGGCCAGGATGGTCGGATCGTCGAACGGATCGGCCGAGCGCAGGCCCACCTTGCCGCGGCTCTCCGGGCGAAGCTGGCAGACATGCAGGGTGAAGCCGTCCTTCTCGATCTGGACCTTGCCGTGGTCCTGCATGATCGCCAGAACGCCGTGGATCTGCAGGTCGGGGCGGTCCAGGTCGGGGCGCGACTTCAGGAAGGCGCCGCTCTCCAGGAACTGCTGGCGGCCCATGCCCTTGCCCAGCAGCATGTAGGACAGGCCCGTGCCCAGCTTCTTCAGGCCTTTGTTGGCCGAATAGGCGGTGACCATGTTCTTGGTCGTCCAGGACAGGCAGACATCCAGGTGATCCTGCAGATTGGCGCCGACGCCCTTGGCCGCGTGGGTCACCGCGATGCCCTGGGCGCTCAGGTCGTCCGGATCGCCAATGCCGGACAGCTGCAGGATGTGCGGCGACTGCACGGCGCCGGCGCTGAGCAGCACTTCGGCGTCGGCGTGGGCGACCAGGCGTTCGGGGCTGGTCCCGACCACGTACTCGACGCCGATCGCCTTGCCCTTCTCGATCAGGATGCGGGTGGTGCGGGCCTCGGTCACGCAGGTCAGGTTCGGCCGGGTCAGGGCCGCCGTCAGATAGGCCGCCGCCGCGCTCCAGCGCTTGCCGTCGCGGATCGTCAGGTCGTAGGGGCCGAAACCCTCCTGCTGGTAGCCGTTGAAGTCCTTGGTCGTCGCATGGCCCGCCTGGCGGCCGGCTTCGATCAGGGTCGGATAGAACGGGCTCTTGGACTCGCCGTGCGAGACATGCAGCGGGCCGGAACCGCCGTGATAGGCGTCGCCGCCGGCATGGTGGCTCTCGGACCGTTTGAAGTAGGGCAGGACCTCGGCGTAGGACCAGCCCGACAGTCCCATCTGCCGCCACTGGTCATAGTCGCGCGCATGGCCGCGGATATAGATCATGCCGTTGATGGCCGAGCTGCCGCCCAGGCCCTTGCCGCGCGGCCACCACAGCTTGCGGTCGTTCAGGTGAGGCTCGGCCTCGGTCCAGAAGCCCCAGTTCTGCTCCCCCTTGGCCTTGATCAGTTCGCCCACCCCGGCCGGCATCTTGACCAGGATCGAGGTGTTCTTGCCGCCCGCCTCCAGCAGCAGGACCTTGACGTTGGGGTCCTCTGTCAGCCGAGCGGCCAGGACGCAACCGGCCGAGCCGGCGCCGATGATGACGTAGTCGTAGCGCGTGCTGGCCATGGCCCCGACGTCGCCTCCCTGTAACATTATCGTTGTTAAGGCAGAGAGTGGTCCGGGTTTGAGCGGGCGGCAAGAGGGTTTGGCGTGTGTTGGTTCAGGTTAGAGATGACCC
>NZ_JBAPVS010000227.1:0-12527 GCF_049283275.1 Caulobacter sp.
GTCGAGCACGGCGCCAAGGGCGGCGACGAGATCAACACCCCCAAGGCCGGCAAGGACTACGGCTGGCCGACCATCACCTATGGCGAGGACTATTCGGGCAAGCCGATCGGCGACGGGATCACCCAGCACGAGGGCATGGAGCAGCCGCTCTATTACTGGGATCCGGTGATCGCCCCCTCGGGTCTGGCGTTCTACGACGCCGACCTGTTCCCGGCCTGGAAGGGCAGCCTGTTCGTCGGCGGGCTCAAGGGCTATCTGGTGCGGCTGACGCTGAAGGACAAGCAGGTGGTCGGCGAGGAGCGCCTGCTGTCGGACCTGAACTTCCGCATCCGCGACGTGAAGGTAGGGCCGGACGGGGCGCTGTACCTGGTGACGGATGAGGATGACGGCCGGGTGTTGCGGATTTCGCCGAAGGGGTAGGTCCTTAAATCCTCCCCCTCTGGGGGAGGTGGCCCAGAGGGTCGGAGGGGGTTCTCCCCGCCGGCTCAGCAATCCCCCTCCGTCGCTCCGCGACACCTCCCCCAGAGGGGGAGGATCTTAAGACCCCTACTTCGGCTTCCCCTTCCTTGCCTCCCACAGGCTCGCGGCCATGGACGGCTTGCCCTTCAGCAGGGTGGCGGCGGCCATACCGGCCAGGAACGAGGCGGTCGGATGCTCCTGCATCATGGCCAGCACGCGCTTGTCCAGCGGCGGCTGGCGGGTGCGGGCCAGATGCCGCTTCTGCATCAGCGCCCAGATCGTCACCGCCAACGCCGCCGTCGCCGCGACGATGGTGTAGGCCCAGGCCGAGCCGACCCACTGGCTCAGGAAGGCGAACACCGCCATCGCCGCCGCCACCGCGGCGATCGCCGCGGCCATGATCAGGCCGGCGCCGGTCATCAACCGCGAAATAAGTCTATCAATGAAGTCGTCCAGCATCGCGCCCTCCTGAAAAGCCAAGATTGCAACGCGCGAAGCGGCGGTTGGTGGCAAGCCTCTAGGCCGTTAGGCGCAGCGCCACCTCTTCGCCGATCGCCAGCGAGCTGGTCAAGCCCGGGCTCTCGATGCCGAACAGCGCCATCAGCCCCTCCAGACCGTGGGTCTCGGCGCCGCTCAGCAGGAAGTCCGGCTGGGGTTCGTCCGGACCGTGGATCTTGGGCCGCACCCCGGCATAGTCGGGAACCAGAAGGTCTTGCGGCACGTCAGGCCAGAACTTGCGGACATAGGCGGCGAAGGCGGCCGCCTTGGCCGGATCGACCGAATAGTCGGGAGCCGGAACATATTCCAGGTCCGGCCCGAACACCGCCTGGCCGCCCAGGTCGTTGCGATAGTGGGTGCCCAGGGCCCCATGGATCGGCGGCGGATAGATCAGCCGCTGGAACGGCGCCTTGGCCGCCAGCCGGAAATAGACGCCTTTTCCATAGTGCGCCGCCGGGATCTGGTCGGCGGGAAAGCCCTCGATGGTCCCGGCCACGGCCTGGGCGGAAAGTCCCGGCGCGGTGACCAGCAGGCGGCAGGTCAGGTCGGCGGGCTCGGCCCCGCCGATCCGCACGCTGAAGCCGCCGCCGGCCAGGGGCGTCGCGCCCTCGAACGGGGTGTTGACCACCACCGCCCCCCCGGCCGCCTCGATCTCGCCCTGCAGGGCCAGCATGTAGTCGTGGCTGGCGAACACGCCGCTCTCGGGCGACAGCAGGGCGGTGTGGGCGTTGAGACCCGGCTCCAACGCCCGGGCCTGGGCGCCAGTCAGGTGCTCCATCCCCTCGACATCGTTGGCCAGGGCCTGCTGGAAGATCGCCTCCAGCTGGGGGATCTCGCTTTCGTCGGTGGCCACCACCAGTTTGCCGCACTTCTTGTAGTCGATGTGATGGGTGTCGAGGAACGCGTAGAGCAGCCGACGGCCCTGGACGCACAGCCGCGCCTTCAGCGAGCCGGTGGGATAGTAGAGCCCGCCGTGGATCACCTCGGAATTGCGCGACGATACGCCCTGGCCGATGTGGCCCTCGCCCTCCAGCACCGCCACCACCAGCCCTCGCCGGGACAGGGCATAGCCGCAGGCCAGGCCCACGGCCCCCGCCCCCACGACGACGACGTCGAAATCGAACGCTTGAGTCATTTGAGAGTCGCCGAATGCTCTATGGCGCGGATCACGATCTCGCTGTCGGTCACCTCGTAGAAGACGACATAGGCCCCATAGGGGAGCCGCCGAAAGCGAGGATGGCTGCCGACCGCCTGGGTCATGAAGGGAAAGGGGATCAGCTTGTCCAGATCCGCCCGTAAGGCCGAGATGAACCGCTCAGCCGCCCGCGGACTGTCCGCCGCAATGTGATCACCGATGCGCTTCAGGTCACGGAGAGCACGTGGTGTCACGACGAGTCTTCGACTCACTCCCCGGCGGCCTCGGCGCGCGTCTTGAGCTCCGCCAGCAATTCCCGAAAGACGTTCTCCGCGTCCACATAATCCTTGGGATCGATTGTTTCGGCCTCAAGTTCGTCGAGGAAGCGTTCGAGCTTCTCGGGTCCGCCCATGATCTCGACAGCGCGG
Organism: Caulobacter sp.; assembly: GCF_049283275.1. Classification (GTDB taxonomy): domain Bacteria; phylum Pseudomonadota; class Alphaproteobacteria; order Caulobacterales; family Caulobacteraceae; genus Caulobacter. The sequence goes on from NZ_JBAPVS010000227.1 coordinate 2,521, forward strand.
CGATAATTCAGATCCGCCAGCTCGGCGGCCACAGCCTCGTCCAGCGACGAGAATTCGCCACGCGCCACGCGCTCTCCGAGGTCGAAAGCATCCTCGGGCCTAAGGGCCACCACGACGGGCCTTGGCTGAACGGGCTTGTTCATGCGCCCAGCCTAGCACGGCTCCGCCAAGGCGCTAGATGTCTGTTCCCGCCGAGGGGCGCCCCCTACCCCTCCCACTGCGACCACAGGGCCGTCGCTTCGGTCCTGGCCTTGGCCACCGAGGCGTCCTTGACGTGGCCGTAGCCGCGGATCTCCTGCGGGACCGAGGCGATGCGGGCCGCCAGCGGCAGACGTTCGGGCGTCAGGCCGCCGGCCAGGCGGTCGAGGGTGGTCTCGTAGTCAACGATCAGACCGCGCTCCATGCGGCGCTCCTCGGTGGCGCCGAACACGTCCAGCGGACCGCCGCGCAGGCCCTTCATCTTGGCCATCACCGGGAAGGCGTAGTCGAGCATCCAGCCGCCGAAAGCCATCTTGCGCGGGGTGCCGTCCTTGTTCTTGGCGCCGATGATCGGCGGGGCCAGCCAGACCTTGGCCTTGCCGCCCTTGAAGGTTCCGGCCAGCTCGGCCGCGAACCGGCCGTCGGTATAGAGGCGAGCGACCTCATACTCGTCCTTGTAGGCCATCAGCTTGTAGAGGTTGATGGCCGCCGCGCGGGTGAGAGCCCCTCCTCCATCCGGGCCGCCGCCGCCGTTGGCGGCCTCGGCCGCCGCGACCTTCTCGATCCTGGCCAGGTAGCGCTTGGCGTAGGCCTGGTTCTGATAGGCCGTCAGGTCGGCGGCGCGCTTGGCGATCAGGTCTTCCAGCGGCATCGTCTCCGGCGTCGGCACGTCCGCATCGCGCGGCCCCATCGACGCGGGGTCGTGCGCCACCCGGCGGCCCAGCTCGAAGGCGGCCAGGTTGGACTCGTAGTCCACGCCGTTCAGCTTGATCGCCCGATAGATCGCGCGGCTGGACAGCGGGATCACCCCGCGCTGCCAGGCGAAACCGACCATGATCATGTTGGCGAAGATGGCGTCGCCGAACTGGGTCTCGGCCAGGTGCTGGGCCGGGCAGGCGTCGAAGCTCTTGGTCGCGCCCCTGATCCGCCGGGCCATGGCCCCGCTGTCGAAGCGGATGTCGCGGCTGGTGACGAAGTCGGCGGTGGGGGCGAAGTCGCTGTTGCCGAACGCGCTGGTGCGGTCCTTGGCGTAGAGCGACAGGCCCTCGGGGCTGGCGGCCACCAGCATGTCGCAGGCGATCAGCACGTCGGCGCTGGCGGCCGGCACGCGGCCGCCGACCACCGTCTCCTCGGTCTCGCCGATCTTGACGTGGCTGAACACCGAGCCGCCCTTCTGGGCCAGGCCCGTCATGTCGACCACGCTGCCGGAGCGGCCGTCGACGTGGGCGGCCATGGCCAGGATCGAGGCCACGGTGGTCACGCCCGTGCCGCCGACGCCGGTGAAGATGATCCGGCGCACGCCGTGGAAGTCGTCGAACACCGGCAGGGGCGTGGAGTCGGCCGTCAGGGCCGGGGCCTTCTTGGCCTTTGTGCTTTCCGCGCCTTCCAGGGTGATGAACGACGGGCAGAAGCCGTCGACGCAGCTGTAGTCCTGGTTACAGGATGACTGGTTGATCTTGCGTTTGCGGCCGAACTCGGTGTTCAGCGGCTCGACCGACACGCAGTTGGATTTGATCGAGCAGTCGCCGCAGCCCTCGCAGACCAGCGGGTTGATGAACACCCGCTTGGTGGCCTTGGCCATGGTCCCGCGCTTGCGGCGACGGCGCTTTTCGGTGGCGCAGGTCTGGTCGTAGAGCAGCACCGTGGTGCCCGGCGTGTCGCGCAGCATCTTCTGCACGTCCATCAGCTCGGAGCGCGGGAAGACCTCGACGCCGGGGGCCAGATCGGTGACGCCTTGATAGCGCTCCAGCTCGTCGACAACGATCACCGTCCTGGCCACGCCTTCGCTGGCCAGCTGGCGGGTGATCTGGGCCGGGGTGAAGCCGCTCTCGGCGCGCTGGCCGCCGGTCATGGCGACGGCGTCGTTGAACAGCAGCTTGTAGGTGATGTTGGCCCCGGCCGCGATCGCCGCCCGGATCGCCAGCGAGCCGGAGTGGTTGTAAGTGCCGTCGCCCAGGTTCTGGAAGACGTGCTTCTCGGTGGTGAACGGCGCCGCGCCCACCCAGGTCAGGCCCTCGCCGCCCATGTGGGTGTTCAGGTCGGTCATCGGATCGTTGAAGCCGGCCATGTAGTGACAGCCGATGCCGGCCAGGGCGCGGCTGCCCTCGGGCAGCTTGGTCGAGGTGTTGTGCGGGCAGCCCGAACAGAAGAACGGCTTGCGGGCCTGGTCGGCGGCCAGGCTGACGGCGGCGACGCCGGCGGCCGAGACGCGGTTCAGATAGGCCTGGGCCCGCTCCATGTGCGGGCCTGGCGGCAGACGGTCGTAGATGGCCAGGGCGATTTCGGCCACCGACAGCGAGCCCAGCTCCGACAGCAGCGGATGGCCGTGCTCGTCCAGCTTGCCGATGATCCGGGGACGGGCCTGGGCCGGCAGGTCGTAGAGGGCGGCCCGGGCCTGCGGTTCGATCAGTCCGCGCTTGTGCTCGATGACCATCAGGGTCTCGAGACCGGCGGCGAAGGCGCGGATGCCCAGCGGCTCCAGCGGCCAGGGCATGCCGACCTTGTAGATCGAGACGCCCAGGTCCGACGCCTCCTCCAGGCTCATGCCCATGGCGGTGAAGGCTTCCAGCACGTCCTTATAGGCCTGCCCCTGGCAGACGATGCCAAGCCGCGCCTTGCCGACGCGGACGTGCGAGGCGCCCAGCACCACGCGGTCGATATGGTTGGCGCGGGCGAAGGCCAGGGCGGCGGGGATCTTGTGCAGACGGAGCCGGCGCTCCTTCTCCATGGGCTGATCCTTCAGCCGAATGCCCAGACCGCCGGGCGGCATCGGGAACTCGGGGATCACCAGCTTATGGCGGTCCAGCGAAACGTCGATGGTCACGCCGCTGTCCATGGTGTCGGCCAGGGCGATCATGCCCGTCCACAGGCCCGAGAAGCGCGACATCGAAATGCCCAGCAGGCCGTAGTCGAGCACCTCCTGCACGTCGGCCGGCGACAGCACCGGCATCTCGAAGTCCTGGAAGGCGAATTCCGACTGCGACGGCAGGGTCGAGCTCTTGCAGGCGTGGTCGTCGCCGGCCACCGCCAGCACGCCGCCGGTCGGGAAGGTCCCGGCGAAGTTGGCGTGCTTGAAGACGTCGCCGGTGCGGTCCACGCCCGGCGCCTTGCCGTACCACATGCCGAAGACGCCATCGTGAGTCGCGCCCGGGAACAGGTTGGCCTGCTGGCTGCCCCACACGGCGGTGGCGGCCAGGTCCTCGTTCAGGCCTTCCTTGAAGACCACGTCATGGGCGGTGAGCAGCTTGGAGAGGCGGGCGGCCTGCTGGTCCAATCCCCCCAGGGGCGAGCCCCGATAGCCCGAAAGGAAGCCCGCCGTATTGAGCCCGGCGCGGGTGTCGAGTCGCTTTCGGTCGAGGAGGACTCTGATCAGAGCCTGCACGCCGGTGATGAACGCGCGACCATTTTCGAGCAGATATTTGTCGTCGAGCGTGACTTCGGAGTGCCGCATAGCAAAAAAATTCCTCCCGGGTCTTCTCGCCCGCCCAGCAATATCTTATAGAAACGGGGAAATTGTTTGCCCAAGGTGTGCCCGACTCAAGGCCGCTTTGCGCAAGATCAACGCGCCAATCACCCTCTGGGGGGAGGAAATCTTGTCCGAACAACTCGACGCCGTGGATGCCAAGATCCTGGATCTCATCCAACACGACGCCGGACTGTCTGTCGCGGAGATCGCGGAGCGAGTCGGGCTGTCGTCCAGCCCTTGCTGGCGCCGGATCAAAAGGCTGGAGGACGCGGGCGTCATCCAGCGCCGCGTGACCATCCTGGACCGCGAAAAGCTGGGCCTGGGCTTCGAGGTCTATTGCACCGCCAAGCTCTCGCTGCCGACCAAGGAAAACCTCGAGGTCTTCGAGCAGGCCGTCGGCAAGTGGGCCGAGGTGGTGCAGTGCGCCACCGTGACCGGCGCGGCCGACTATGAGCTGCGCATCGTCACCCGCGACATGCGCGCCTTCGACGAGTTCCTGCGTGACAAGCTGCTGTCGCTGGGCCTGGTCAGCAACATCGAGAGCCGGATCGTCATCCGCGGCGTCAAGAACTCCACGGCCGTGCCGCTGGGTCTGGTCAGCCCCTATGTCAGCCCGCTGAGCTGACGCCGTCTTCCTTCTCCCCTTGCGGGAGAAGGTGGCCGCGAAGCGGTCGGATGAGGGGGCGATAGACATCGAACGCCGCGATCAGCCGCAAGGCCGGTCGCGGCGTTTGCCTTTTGAGAGACCCCTCATCCGTCGGCTGCGCCGACACCTTCTCCCACAAGGGGAGAAGGATCCGAGAGCCAGTTTCTTCTAGAATCCCCTCCCCGCACCCTCCACAATAAAGGCTCCAGCCTTCCCGGAGCCTTCCCATGATCGACCTCGTCATCGACCAGCGCCGCAAGGATCTCGGCGGTTTCGAGGTGGGGCGGGTGCTGCCGTTCCACAGCCGGCGGATGGTGGGACCCTTCACCTTCTTCGACCACATGGGCCCGGTGGAGTTCGACCCCGGCTTCCCGCGCAATGTCGACGTGCGGCCGCACCCGCACATCGGCCTGTCGACCCTGACCTATCTGTTCGAGGGCGAGATCACCCACAAGGACAGCATCGGCTCGGACCTGATCATCCGGCCCGGCGAGGTCAACTGGATGACCGCCGGCAGCGGCATCACCCATTCCGAACGCTTCGAGACCCTGCGCGAATACGGCGGCGCCATGCACGGCATCCAGGCCTGGGTGGCCCTGCCCGACGGGCAGGAGGAGATCGCCCCGGCCTTCTCGCACCACGCCCGCGACGAGATGCCGATCTATGAGGACGGCGGACTGAAGGCGGCGCTGGTGGCCGGCAAGGCGTTCGGCGCCTCGGCCAAGGTGCCGGTGTTCTCGCCGCTGTTCTATGTGCACTGGGAAATGGCGGCCGGCGCCAAGGCCGGACTGCCGGCCGAATATCCCGAACGCGCGGCCTATGTCGCCACCGGCAAGGTCGAGGCGGCCGGCCAGGTGCTGCACGCCGGCCAGATGGCGGTGTTCAAGCCGGGCGAGACGATCACCTTCGAGGCGCTGGAGCCCTCGACCGTCATGCTGCTGGGCGGCGAACCGGTGGGACCGCGCTTCATCGAGTGGAACTTCGTCTCCTCGTCCAAGGAGCGCATCGAGCAGGCCAAGGCCGACTGGCGGGCCCAGCGCATGAAGCTGCCCGACCTGGACGACCAGGAGTTCACCCCCCTGCCCGAACCGCCGCCGCCCGCGCCGCCGATGTCGTAGGGGTTGGGGCGTATCGCTCGGTGCGTGGTCCTCGTCCTTCGACAGGCTCAGGATGAGGACCATTTACAGGCCTGAGCGTTAGAAAAACCTCATCCTGAGCTTGTCGAAGGACGAGGTTTTCGTCCCAGACGACTGAAGGTCGATACGCCCTAGAGGAACGGCCCCGGCAGCCTCGGCGGCCCCGGCCCGACCTCGTCGTCGGCCTCCCCCACGGCTTGGTAGTGCGTCACCAGCTTGGCGCAGGCCCCCAGGAGCAAAGTCTCGACGAAGGCCATTTCGCGGCCCGTCAGCCGGACGATCTCGGCCAGGGCGTGACCGCGTCCGGCGGCCATGTCCATCACCGCCACCTCCTGGGCCGACAGCGCGGCGCGGGCGCCCGCCAGCCGCTCCACCGCGTCCAGCCGCTGGAAGCCGTCGTCGCTGGCCAGCGTCTTGCGATAGTCGCGGCCGTACAGCGCCGAGGCCTCGGCCTCGGCCAGGCCGATGTCGGGGCCTGGGTCCTCGAAACGGGCGGGCATGGAGGGCGGATCTTCCTGGCTCATCGCCGTCCTTCTAAACCGCGAGCAGTCCCGCCTGAAGAGGCTCCGGCGCCCTTCCCACTCTTGACCCCGCGCCCCGCCGGTCCGAAGACATTGGGATGACTGATCTCGCCCTCGAAACCTTCGTCCGCGGCCTGCCCAAGGCCGAGCTGCACATGCACATCGAGGGCAGCCTCGAGCCCGAGCTGATGTTCGAGCTGGCCGAGCGCAACGGCGTCGCCCTGCCCTTCAAGACGGTGGACGAGATCCGCGCCGCCTACGCCTTCTCCAACCTGCAGGACTTCCTGGACATCTATTACCAGGGCGCGGGCGTGCTGCTGACGGCGGCCGACTTCAAGGATCTGGCCCTGGCCTATTTCCGCCGGCTGAAGGCCGACGGCGGCACGCATGCCGAGATCTTCTTCGATCCCCAGACCCACACCGACCGCGGCGTGGCGTTCGACACGGTGATCACCGGGCTGACGGCGGGCATGGATGAAGCCGAGCGCACGCTGGGCGTCACCTCCAAGCTGATCCTCTGCTTCCTGCGCCACCTGGACGAGGCCGCCGCCTTCGCCACCCTGGAGCAGGCCAAGCCCTATCTCGACAGGATCGCCGGCGTCGGCCTGGACTCCTCCGAGGTCGGCCACCCGCCCGCCAAGTTCGCCCGCGTGATGCAGGCGGCCCGGGACCTGGGCCTCAAGATCGTGGCCCATGCCGGCGAGGAAGGCCCCCCGGCCTATGTCTGGGAGGCGGTGGACATCCTCGACGTCGACCGCATCGACCACGGCAACCGCGCCCTGGAGGACGACTGCCTGACCGCTCGCCTGGTGCAGGACGGCACGACCCTGACGGTCTGCCCGCTGTCGAACCTGAAGCTGTGCGGGGTGTCGGACCTGAAGGAGCATCCCCTCAAGCGCATGCTGAAGCTGGGCCTGAAGGCCACGGTCAATTCCGACGACCCGGCCTATTTCGGCGGCTACCTGCTGGAGAACTACGTCCAGACGGCGCAGGCCGTGGGCCTGACGCGCGACGAGCTGGTGACCCTGGCCAAGAACAGCTTCACGGGGTCGTTCCTGGACGAGGCGGAGAAGGCTCGACGGGTGGCGGGGATCGACGCTTACGTGGCGGCACAGTAGGGCAGCGGCTCACCGCCTTGCCCCCACCTGACCGCTTCGCGGTCTGTCCGCCCCCATAGGGGGCGGAGGAGGGGTATGCGCGCCCTCTTCCCCCGGTGGGGGAAGACGATCGCGCAGCGATCCGTAGGGGGCAAGTGTTAGCCGCTAAAGCGCCTTCCGCACCGCCTCGGCCAACTCGTCCAGCTCCGTGATCCCCAGATCCGCATGGAACGGCAGGCTCAGCACCGACTTGGCCAGGCGGTCGGCGACCGGGGTGTGGTCGCGGATGACGATGCCCGGACCGACCGGGTTGGTCGCGTAGCCCATCTCCGCCAGCTTGGCGGCCACGACCGGAGCCGCGCCCGGCGAAACTCTGACGACCCAGGCGTCGGACACCCAGCTCATGCCCCAGCCCGGCTGGAAGCTGATCGGCGCGCCCAAGAGCAGCATGCGCAGGCGTTGGGCGGCGGTGGCCAGGCGCAGGCGCTGGCCTGACCAGCCGTCAAGTCCGGCGTCGCCGGTGAAGGCCGGCGCATCGAGCCTGGCGATGAAGTCGGCGTCCTGACTGGCCACGAACACGCCGCGCCCGCCCGGCAGGCCGACGACCACGGGAACCGGGGCGTCCATGATCACGTCGAAGCCGTCGGTGGCGTCGACCACGATCGGCAGGCCGGTCTCGCGCTGGAAAGCGGCCCAGGCGTTCATGTCCGGCGCGCGACCGAAGGCGCAGGTCGGGACGATGGCCTCGATCGGCGGCGGGGCCTCGCCCAGACGCTCGCGCAGGTGGGCCGGATCGAACATCCAGCTGCAGGGATCCACGTCGACCAGCCAGGGCCGCAGGCCGGCCGCGACGACGCCCTGCAGGGTGGCGAACGAGGCCAGCGCCGGAACGATGCAGACGCCGCCGCGGCGTACGCCCAAGGCGATCAAGGCCGCGCTCAGGGCGGCCACGCGGGTGGAGACGGCGCGGACGGCGGTGGGACGGTCGAAGCGGTCGGCCAGCTTGGCGTCCAGGCCCGGCGCCAGACCCTGGCGCAGCACCTTGGCGACGGCGGCGAAATCCAGCGGAACGCCGGCGGCCGCGAGCGCGGCTTCGGCCTTGGCCTGTCTGCGGGCTTCTGGCGACACTTTGGGGAGGGCTTGCATCAGACGTCGCTTCCGAACAATCCGGCCCTGTCACGCGACAGCGCCTTTATGGTTAAGCAAACGTATCGAGTGACTCGCCCGCCCCAGATGCGGCGCGCCGTCGCGGCAAAATGTATCCGGAATCTTTCGCCTAGGCAGAAGCCGTCCAACCGTCGCGCAGCTCGCGCTTCAAGACCTTGCCGATATGGCTGCGCGGCAGGGATTCCACGAGCTTGAGGTCGACCAGCCGCTGGGTCTTGCCCAGGCGGGCATTGGCCCACGTCCGCAGACCCTCCGCGTCAATTCGTCCATTGGGCTTAACGGCTACGAAAGCCACGGGCGATTCGCCCCAGGCGTCGGAGGGCACGCCGACCACCGCGGCCTCGGCCACGTCGGGATGTTTGACGATCTCGGCCTCGATGTCGCTGGGGTAGATGTTGAAGCCGCCGCTGATGATCATGTCCTTCTTGCGATCCATCAGGGTCAGGAAGCCGTCCTCGTCGAACCGGCCGACGTCGCCGGTGCGGATGAAGCTCCAGCCCTCGGGCGAGATCCAGGTCGCCTCGGCGGTCTTGCCCGGCTGGCCGTGATAGCCGTTCATCATCCCCGCCGAGCGGCCGACGATCTCGCCGACCACGCCGGGGCCGACCTGGACGCCGTCCTCATCGATCAGCCGGATGTCGTGGCCGGGCGCGGGACGGCCCACCGTGTGCAGCTTGTCCGGGTGCTCGTGGGCAAACAGGATGCAGGTGCCGCCGCCCTCGGTCATGCCGAAATACTCGACCAGCCCGCCGGGCCAGCGCGCCAGGACCTGAGCCTTCAGCTCGGCCGAGAACGGGGCGCTGGTGCAGAATTTCATGACCGTCGACGACAGGTCGAAGCCGTCGAAGTCCGGCCGGTCCATCAGGCGGCGATACTGCACCGGCACCAGCATGGTGTGGGTCATGCGGTGTTGCTGGGCCAGCTCCAGGTATTTGCCGGCGTCGAACTTCTTCATCAGCACCACCGTGCCCCCGCCCGCCAGGGTGGGGAAGAAGCAGACCAGGGTGGTGTTGGAATAGAGCGGGGTCGACAGCAGGGTGACGACCTCGGGGCCGTAGCCCACCGCATCGCCGCGGAACACGTGCTTCCAGCGCATGCCGTGCGACTGGACGATGCCCTTGGGCGCGCCGGTCGTGCCGCTGGAATAGATGATGTTGAACGGCTCTTCGGGCGCGATGGCCACGGCGGCCGGGATCGCCCCGACCGGCGCCAGCCAGGCGTCGAAAGCCTCGCCGAAGTCCGCGCCGTCCAGGGCGATATAGCGCACGGCGATCGGGGCGGGTTTCTGGGCCTCGGCCACGCCGGCGTCCATGAAGAACAGTCTGGCCCCGCAGTCGGCGACCATGCCGGCGATGGCCTCGGGCGTGGAAGACGGCGCCAGCGGCGCGACCGCCACGCCGGCCCGCAACGCGCCCAGGAACAGAGCCGCATAGGGGATCGACGACAGGGCGCAGACGGCGACGGCCTCGCCCTGTTGGATCCCGTCGCGCTGCAGGGCGGCGGCGACGCGGTCGGCCAGGGCGTCGAACTGGGCGTAGGTGACGGTCTCGCCGGTCTCCATGACCACGGCGGGATGCCCGGGCAGCTCCGCCGCCCGCTGCCGCAGGATGTCGCCCATCACGCCGTAGTCGGCGGTCATCATGGCGGCGATGGTGGTCATGGTGTCTGTCCCAAAAGCAGCTCACGGCGGCGCTGCCCCCTCCGGCCCTCCGGGCCACCTCCCCCAAAGGGGGAGGATCTAGGTCAGCGCATCCTGAAAGATGCTCCCCCTTAGGG
>NZ_JBAPVS010000228.1:0-19208 GCF_049283275.1 Caulobacter sp.
ACCACGGGCGAAGGCTCGCCCGAGGGCGGCGCCCAGGATCAGGCCGCCGCCAAGGGTTCGGCCCCGCAGGACGCCGCGCCGATCGTGGCTTCGACCGAGGCCTCGACGAGCGCCCCGACCTTCGTGGCGCCTGGTACGACCGCCGCCCCGGCCCCGATCCACGCCGCCCAGTTGCCCAAGGCCGGACCTGAAACGGTCAGCCACCTGACGACCGAGATCGCCAGCAAGGCCGTGGTCGGCAAGACCAGTCGCTTCGACATCGTGCTGCAGCCGGAAGGTCTGGGCCGGGTGGATGTGCGGATCGAGATCGCCAAGGACGGCAAGCTGACCGCCGCCCTGAATTTCGACAATCCGGCCGCCGCCGCCGAGCTGCGCGGCAAGTCGGGCGAACTGCGCCAGGCCCTGGCGGCCGCCGGTTTCAACGTCGCCGACAGCGCCCTGAGCTTCGACAGCTCCAGCCAGAACCAGAACGGCGGCCAGAACCAGAACGCCTTCTTCAATTTCCGAGACGGCGAGAACGGCCGTCAGGGTTTCCAAGGCCGCGCCTTCCGATCGGCGCTGGGCGAGGAAATCCCCACCCTGTCTCCGTCCGTCCTGCTGCCCGGCCTTCGCGTCGCCGAGAGCAGCGGCGTCGACGTCAGTATCTAGGAGAGACCGCCATGGCCGTCGCCGCCACCAGCAACGCCACCCTCGACAAGATCAACAACTCCCGGAACTCGCTCGCCAACAACGAGCAGACGTTCCTGAAGCTGCTGACCACCCAGTTGAAGAACCAGGATCCCCTGGCCCCCACCGACACGACCCAGATGACCAGCCAGATCACCCAGATGACCGGCGTCGAGCAGCAGCTGGTCACCAACGACCTGCTGGCGGCCCTGGTCGGCATGAGCACGGGCGGCGGCATCAGCGAGGGCGTCAACCTGATGGGCAAGCTGGTGACCGCCGAGGTCGACAAGTCGACGCTCAAGAACAAAGAGGCCAACTGGAGCTACACCCAGGCCCGCGCGGCCACCGCGGTCAAGATCGAGGTCCTCGACAAGTTCGGCAAGACCGTCGCCTCGATCCTGCCCGACGACATGTCGGGCGGCGACCACACCTTCAAGTGGGACGGCAAGAGCACCGCGGGCGTCCAGCAGCCCGAAGGCGGCGAGTACACCATCAAGGTGACCGCAACGGACTCCCAGGGCACGACCATCACCACCACGGCCAAGGGGCGCCTCGACGGCGTCGTCACCAAGGTCACCAACGACAAGGGCGTCAACATGGTCTGGATCGGCGACACCAAGGTCCCGATCGACTCCGTGATCGGCGTCACCAACGCCCCCGCGGCGACCACGTAGCGGTCGTCACCACCCCATGAACGGGCGTCAGAATGACGCCGTCGTGGTCTTCCCCAGGTCTCTGGATCCGAAGACCCAAACGCAAACCGCGCTGAACCCTCAAACCCTTCCCTTTTTGAACTTCATCGCAGGACCACAGTCATGAGCATCAACAGCGCCATGCTCGCCGGGGTTTCCGGCCTGATCTCCAACTCGTCGGCCCTGGCCGCGATTTCGGACAACATCGCCAACGTCAACACCGTCGGCTACAAGCGCAGCTCGGCCAACTTCTCGACGCTGGTCACCTCGCAGAGCAAGAACGCCACCTACAGCGCTGGCGGCGTGAAGGCCCAGACCCACCAGTTCATCAGCCAGCAGGGCCTGACCCAGTCGACGACCTCGAACCTGGACCTGTCGATCGCCGGCTCGGGCTTCTTCGTCGGCACCGAGAAGCCGGAAGGCCTGAACCCCACCGACACCCGCTCGTTCACCCGCGCCGGCTCGTTCCAGCTCGACAACCTGGGCTATCTGAAGAACGACGCCGGTCTGTACCTGCAGGGCTGGCTGGCCGATCCGGTGACCGGCGACATCGTCCCCGATCCGTCGGACCTGGGCCAACTGTCCTCGATCAATGTCGGCACCGTCGGCGGCACGGCCGAAAAGACCACCCGCGCGGCGGTCAACGCCAACCTGCGTTCAGAACAGCCCATCGCCTCGCAGATCACCTACAAGGTCGGCGTCGCGGGCTCGCCCTCGAAGACCGGCGTCGTGACCGTTCCGGCCACCACGGCGCGCAACTACGACGTCGTCTACAGCTCGACGGGCGTCGCCAACCCCGCCGCGGGCCAAAACCGATATGACGTCGAAATCCGCGAAAACGGCGCGGTGGTCGCCCGCGGCACGGTCGGTTACAACCCCGCCACCGGCGCCTTGATGAGCTCCACCCTGGCGCCTCCCGGCGGCACGGTGACCGGCACCCCGCTGGCCAACGTGAACATCGACGCCGCCGGCACGACCTCGGTGACGCTCGCGCAGCTGGGCATCACCGGCGGCGTCACCGACGACGTCGAGGTCAAGGCCGGCAATCTCTACGATCCGGTCAAGAATTCGATGTCGGCCTACGCCTTGGACCAGGCCCAAAAGCCCCCGACGGGCGCGATCGGCGTCAAGCCGGACTTCGAGATCCAGATCCCGGTCTCCGACTCCAAGGGCGGCCAACGCACGGTCACCCTGTCGATGCTGAAGGGCCCGGGGCCGAACGAATGGTACGCCGAACTGCGCGCCAAGCCGGGCGATCTGGCTGTGCCGGCCAACGGCCTGATCCAGTCGGGGATCCTCACCTTCACCACCGACGGCAAGCTGCTGAGCCCCGGCAACCTGTTCGGCGGCGTCACCCCGACCTCGATCACCATCGGCGCGTCCGATCCGGCGGCCATCACCACGACCCCGCGCTGGGCCGACACCCTGGGCATCGACGCCCAGACCATCCAGATCGACCTGGCCAGCGCCGCCGGCGGTCTGACCCAGTACAACAGCCAGTCGGTCGTCCAGTCGGTCACCACCAACGGCACGGCCTTCGGCAACCTGACCAATATTGAAGTCGACGATAACGGCTATGTTTCCGCGATCTTCGACAACGGCGTCACGCGCCGGATCGCACAGGTTGCGATCGCCACCTTCTCTAACCCCAACGGATTGAAGGGGGTGAACGGAAATGCATATCGCGTCACCAATGAAAGCGGCACCTATAGCTTGAAGACTCCAGGGCAGGGCGGCTCCGGCTCGATTGCTCCGTCCACACTGGAAGCTTCAACGGTCGACCTGTCGACCGAGTTCACGGGGTTGATCACGACACAAAGAGCCTATTCGGCTTCGTCGAAGATCATCACCACCGCTGACCAGATGCTAGAAGAGCTTCTGAGCATTAAGCGGTAATTATAGGTCTTAACTGACCTTAATTACCCTGTGTCACATTGATACATCACAGGTGTTGGGGGAAGGTCTCGTGTTTCAGCCTTTCTTTACTATTGGAATTAAGCGCCTGTTATTTCCCGGCGCCTATATTCCTCTCCAACAGTGATGGTTGTGGGAAAGGCGTAAAGCCATGTTGCAGCAGCAACGCACGAACAGCCGGGGTGAGAAGTACGTGATCGGTCCGACCGGTGCGCCGCTGACTCTCTCCGACTTGCCGCCTCCGGAAACCCAGCGTTGGGTGATCCGGCGCAAGGCCGAGGTGGTGGCCGCCGTTCGTGGCGGTCTCCTCTCGCTCGACGAGGCGTGCGACCGGTATAAATTGACCAACGAGGAATTCCTCGCTTGGCAACAATCGATCGAGCGTCACGGCCTGGCGGGTCTTCGGACCACCCGGCTTCAGCAATACCGCTAGTTCGCGGCGCTGAAAACGTAAGGAGCGCGAGGGTTTAGACCTTCCAGCGGTCCACGGTGCACAGATCGGCGGCCGCGTCCCCTGGGGCGCGGCCGCGACCTTTTGGCGCCCCTGGTCCCCCCTTGAAGGGGTCCTTTGTAAACGACCCGTTTACCTTGCACTGGGTAAATCCTGCCTAGCGACGGCGTGCTTCGGCATGCGGCGGCTGGCGTTCTGTCGGGAACGCTGTTCAGGGGTAGGGCGTAGATTGGATAAGTTCCTCAGCGCGATTCAAAAGTTTGGCGTCGGCCGTCTGGCCGCGCTGATCGGCGTTGTTGTCGGCGCGATCGCCGTGATCGCCGCCGTCATGATGATGATGAGCAAGCAGCCCAACGAGCTGCTGCTGTCGAACGTCGACCCCAAGGAATCCGCCGCGGCCACCCAAGCGCTCGACACCGCCGGCATCAAATATGAGACCAAGAGCGACGGCTCGACGATCTATGTCGCCCGCGACAAGGTCAACGCCGCCCGCCAGCTGATCTTCACCAAGGGTCTGGTGACCTCCGGCTCGGTCGGCTACGAAATCTTCGACACCGGCAACGCCCTGGGCCAGACCGACTTCGTCCAGCAGTTGAACCGCCAGCGCGCCCTGCAGGGCGAGCTGGAGCGCACCATCCAGGGCTGGGACGGCGTGCGCGCCGCCCGCGTCCACCTGGTGATCCCCAAGCGTCAGCTGTTCGAGGAGGACGCCGACAAGCCGACCGCCGCCGTCACCATCAGCGCCGGCCGCGAACCGTCGGCCGACATGGTCCGCGCCGTCCAGAACCTGGTGGCCGGTTCGGTCGCCGGCATGAAGCCTGACGCCGTCAACGTCATCGACCAGCACGGCAAGACCCTGTCGGCGGGCAACGACGGGAGCCTGGCCGGCAAGCTGGCCCAGGACGCCAAGGGCGAGGCCGAGGCCCGCATCGCCAAGCGTGTCCAGGCGATGATCGATGGGGTGCTGGGTCCGGGCAAGGCGCGCGTCAACGTCACCGCCGACCTCGACCTGAACCGCGTCACCGTCCAGGAGCGCAATTTCAATCCGGACGGCCAGGTCATCCGCTCGGAAAGCACCAACGCCAACAACGCCAGCGAGACCAAGAACGACGACACCGGCGGCGTCACCTCGACCCAGAACATTCCCGGCCAGGCCCCGAACGGCTTCCAGCCGCTGGGCTCGCGCCAGGACAGCAACGAGAGCGTCACCAACTACGAGATCTCGGAAAGCACCAAGACCACCGTCCAGGAGCCGGGCGCCTTGCGCAAGCAGGCCGTGTCCGTGGCCATCGACGGCGTCACCGCTCCTCCGGGCAAGGACGGCAAGCCGGGCGCCTACACCCCGCGCAGCGCGCAGGAGATGGCGCAGCTGGAGCAACTGGTGAAGACCGCGATCGGCTTCGACCAGGCCCGCGGCGACCAGGTTTCGGTGGTCAATGTCCGTTTCCCGCAGCCCGAGGAACAAGGGCTGGGCAAGGCCGGCCTGCTGGACGGCATGGACAAGAACGACTTGATGCGCTTCGCCGAACTGGCCGTGCTGGCCGTCGTCGCCCTGCTGATCCTGCTGTTCGCGGTCCGTCCGTTCCTGAAGAGCCTGATGAGCCCGCCGCCGACCCCGCTGGGCCTGGCCCTGGGGACGCCGGTGACGCGCATGATCACCCTGTCGGACGGCACGACCCAGGAAGTGGTCGTCGACCAGGCGGGCGAGACCATGGCCATCTCCGGTCCTATCAGCGACATGGACCAGCGCATCGACATCGCCAAGATCGAGGGCCAGGTGAAGGCCTCGTCGATCAAGCGGGTCTCCGAGTTCGTCGAACGGCATCCCGAGGAATCGGTCGCCATCCTTCGCTCCTGGCTGCACGAGTCGGAGTAGGTGATGAAAACCTCCGTCAACGACGTCAAGAGTCTCTCCGGGCCGGAAAAGGCCGCCATCGTGCTGCTCGCCCTGGGCGAGGACCACATGGCGATCTGGCAAGCCCTGGACGACGAAGAAATCAAGGAAGTCTCCCAGGCCATGGCCGGCCTGGGCACGGTCTCGGCCTCGGTCGTGGAAGAGCTGCTGGTCGAGTTCGTCTCGGGCATGAGTTCGACCGGCGCGATCATGGGTTCGTACGAGCAGACCCAGCGCCTGCTGGCGTCGTTCATGCCGGCGGACAAGGTCGACCAGCTGATGGAAGAGATCCGCGGTCCCGCGGGTCGGACCATGTGGGACAAGCTGGGCAACGTGAACGAGGCGGTGCTCGCCAACTATCTGAAGAACGAATACCCGCAGACCGTCGCGGTGGTGCTGTCCAAGGTGAAGTCCGACCACGCCGCGCGCGTGCTGGCCTCGCTGCCGGAAGACTTCGCCCTGGAATGCGTCACCCGCATGCTGCGGATGGAGCCGGTCCAGCGCGAGATCCTCGACAAGATCGAGCAGACCCTGCGCACTGAATTCATGTCGAACCTGGCGCGCACCTCCAAGCGCGACAGCCACGAGATGATGGCCGAGATCTTCAACAACTTCGACCGCCAGACCGAAGCCCGCTTCATCGCCGCGCTGGAAGAGCGCAACCGCGAGGCGGCCGAGCGCATCCGCGCCCTGATGTTCGTGTTCGAGGACCTGGCCAAGCTGGATCCGGGCGGCGTCCAGACCCTGCTGCGCGCCACCGGCAAGGAACAGCTGGCCCTGGCCCTGAAGGGCGCCTCGGACAAGCTGCGCGAGATGTTCTTCTCCAACATGTCGGAACGCGCCAGCAAGATCATGCGCGAAGACATGGAAAGCATGGGCCCGGTCCGTCTGAAGGACGTCGACCAGGCTCAGGTCGCCATGGTTCAGGTCGCCAAGGACCTCGCCGCCAAGGGCGAGATCATGCTGGCCGGCGCCGGCGCCGAAGACGAACTGATCTACTAGGGGGGATGGCGCAATGACCGACATGACCCCCAAACGCTTCACCTTCGACACCGTGTTCGAAGACAACGGCGGCGTGACCGCCCCGGCGCGGGTGAAGAAGAACTTCACGCTGGAAGAGGTCGAGGTCGCCAAGGCCGAGGCCTACGCCGCCGGCGAGCAATCTGTCGTCGCCCAGGCCGAGCGCGAGGCCGCCATGGCCTTGAACACCATCGGCCAGGCTATCCACGGCGCCTTCTCGACGCTGGCCGCCGTGGCCCACGAGCACCGCGAGGGTTCGGCGATGCTGGCCCTGGCCTGCGGCCGGGCGATCGCCGACGCCGCCCTGGACCAGTTCCCGGAGGCCCCGGCCCAGGCGGCCCTGGTCGCCCTGGCCCGCGAGGTCGAGGCCAGTCCGAAACTGACCGTGCGGGTCGCCTCGCATCTGGTCGAGCGCACCCAGGCCGCCCTGGAACAGACCGCCCAGGCCATCGGCTTCCCGGGCCAGATCCTGGCCCGCGCCGACGCCCAACTGCCGGCCGCCGCCTTTCTCCTCGACTGGGGCGACGGCCGCGCGGCCTTCAATCCCGACGACGCGGCCGCCCGCGTCACCCAAGCCCTGGAAGCCGCGATCGCGGCCGAGGGGCTTCACGCCGAACCACTTCTTCCTAGCGAAGGCTGACCGCCATGTCCGATGACAACCTCACCCTCGACGAATTCGGCGGCAGCATGCTGGCCTCCGAAATGCAGGTCGAGCTCAGCGACAAGATCGCCTCGGACCTGGCGCCGGTCTTCGACGTGCCGGTCAACATCTCCGCCGTGCTGGGCCGGGCCCACATGTCGGTGGCCCAGCTGCTGCAGCTGCAAGCCGGCAGCATCCTCGAGCTCGACCGCAAGGTCGGCGAGGCGATCGACATCTATGTGAACAACCGCCTGGTGGCGCGCGGCGAGGTCGTCGTCGTCGACGAGCGGCTGGGCGTGACCATGACGGAAATCATCAAGGACGGCGACGCCACCGGCTAACGCCGCCCAAAGGCGCTCCTGAGCGTCGAGTGAGCTTAACCATTTGAACTGCCGGGGTAAAACAGCCCCAACGGAGAGAAAACGATGCGCCTCCTGGTCGTCGGAAAACTGAACGGACAGCTCTCGGTCGCCGTGAAAATGGCGATGAACACCGGAGCCAAGGTCTCCCATGTCGAGACCTGCGAAGCGGCGACCCACGCGCTGCGCGCCGGCCAGGGGGCTGACCTGTTGATGGTCGAGTACACGCTCGACATCGCGGGCCTGATCGCCACCAACGAGTCCGAGCGGATCCGGGTGCCGGTGGTGGCCTGCGGCGTCGACGCCGACCCCATGCGGGCCGCCGCGGCGATCAAGGCCGGAGCCAAGGAATTCATCCCGCTGCCGCCGGACGCCGAGCTGATCGCCGCCGTCCTGGCCGCCGTGACCGACGACAACCGTCCGATGATCGTCCGCGATCCGGCCATGGGCGACGTCATCCGCCTGGCCGACCAGGTCGCCGCTTCGGAAGCCTCGATCCTGATCACCGGCGAGAGCGGGTCGGGTAAAGAGGTCATGGCCCGCTACGTCCACGCCAAGTCGCGTCGGGCCAAGGCGCCGTTCATCAGCGTCAACTGCGCCGCCATCCCCGAGAACCTGCTGGAAAGCGAACTGTTCGGCCACGAGAAGGGCGCCTTCACCGGCGCCGTCGCTCGCCGGGTCGGCAAGTTCGAGGAAGCCAACGGCGGCACCCTGCTGCTGGACGAAATCAGCGAGATGGACGCCCGCCTGCAGGCCAAGCTGCTGCGCGCCATCCAGGAGCGCGAGATCGACCGCGTGGGCGGCTCCAAGCCGGTCAAGGTCGACATCCGCATCCTGGCCACTTCAAACCGCGACCTTGCCCAGGCCGTGAAGGACGGCACGTTCCGCGAAGACCTGCTCTACCGTCTGAACGTCGTGAACCTGCGCCTGCCGCCGCTGCGCGAACGTCCCGGCGACGTGATCACCCTGTGCGAGCACTTCGTGAAGAAGTACTCGGCCGCCAACGGCGTGGCCGAAAAGCCGATCTCGGCCGAGGCCAAGCGCCGCCTGATCGCCCACCGCTGGCCGGGCAACGTCCGCGAGCTGGAAAACGCCATGCACCGCGCGGTGCTGCTGTCGCCGGGGGCGGAGATCGAGGAATTCGCCATCCGCCTGCCGGACGGCCAGCCCCTGGCTCCGGCCCCGGACGTCGCGGTGGCCCGCGGCGCCCAGATGGCGGCCGACGCCGTCTCGCGCACCTTCGTCGGCTCGACGGTGGCCGAGGTCGAGCAGCAGCTGATCATCGACACCCTGGGCCACTGCCTGGGCAACCGGACCCACGCGGCCAACATCCTGGGCATCTCGATCCGCACCCTGCGCAACAAACTGAAGGAGTATTCCGACGCCGGCGTGTCGGTGCCGCCGCCCCAGGGCGGGGTGGCCGCCGCCTGATCGTGCTGTCCCGCCCCTCGGCGCCCGCGACCATCGGTCCGGCGCCGGACATGGCTAATTTCGGTTAAGACCCTGGCGAGTTCGCGCAAATCGCTTCATGCGCGATACAGTAAAGCTAACGGATCGAAGGCATTGAATGGCTGACGCCGCCGTCCCCAAGGCCGCAAGCTCCATCCCCAGCGCCAAGTCGCTGTGGGAAGGGATCCTGCGCGGCGAAATGGGCCTGGCCCTGGGCGTCGTGGGCATCATCGTCCTGCTGATCATCCCGGTTCCGGCGATCATGCTGGATCTGCTGCTGGCCATTTCGCTGACCGGCGCCGTGCTGATCCTGATGACGGCGATCCTGATCAAGAAGCCGCTGGAATTCACCTCGTTCCCGACCGTCCTGCTGGTCGCCACCCTCTATCGCCTGGGCCTGAACGTGGCCTCGACGCGCCTGATCCTGGGCCACGGCCAGGAAGGCAGCCACGGCGCCGGCGCCGTCATCGCCGCCTTCGGTCAGCTGATGATGCAGGGCAACTACGTCATCGGGGTGATCGTCTTCATCATCCTGGTGGTGGTGAACTTCATGGTCGTCACCAAGGGTTCGGGCCGGATCGCCGAGGTCGCGGCCCGCTTCACCCTGGACGCCATGCCCGGCAAGCAGATGGCCATCGACGCCGACCTGTCGACCGGCCTGATCGACCAGGAGACCGCCAAGCAGCGCCGCAAGGACCTGGAGCAGGAGTCGACCTTCTTCGGGGCCATGGACGGCGCCAGCAAGTTCGTGAAGGGCGACGCCGTCGCCGGCCTGATCATCACCGCGATCAACATCATCGGCGGCATCCTGATCGGCGTCGTCCAGCACAAGATGCCGATCGGCGAGGCTTCGGCCTCCTACACCCTGATGACCATCGGCGACGGCCTGGTCAGCCAGATCCCGGCCCTGATCATCTCGATCGCCGCCGGTATGGTCGTGTCCAAGGCCGGCGTCGAGGGCAGCGCCAACAAGGCCCTGACCACCCAGCTGGCCATGAACCCGGTCGCCCTGGGCATGGTCTCGGCCTCGGCCGGCGTCATCGCCCTGATCCCCGGCATGCCGATCATTCCGTTCGCCGCGCTGGCCATGGGCTCGGGATATCTGGCCTATCGCCGCGCCACCAAGGCCAAGGAGCCGGAGCCGCTGAGCCTGGCCGACCTGGAGGCGGCCGCGGCGTCGGCCGAGCCCGAGGAGGAGCCGATCAGCGCCTCCCTGGCCATCGACGACGTCAAGATCGAGCTGGGCTACGGCCTGCTGACCCTGATCAACGATCTGGACGGCCGCAAGCTGACCGACCAGATCCGCGCCCTGCGCAAGACCCTGGCCACCGAGTTCGGCTTCGTCATGCCGCCGGTCCGCATCCTGGACAACATGCGCCTGGCCAACCAGGGCTACGCGATCCGCATCAAGGAGATGGAAGCCGGGACCGGCGAGGTCCGTCTGGGCTGCCTGATGGCCATGGACCCGCGCGGCGGCCAGGTCGAGCTGCCCGGCGAACACGTGCGCGAGCCCGCTTTCGGCCTGCCGGCCACCTGGGTCGAGGAAGCCATGCGCGAGGAAGCCACCTTCCGCGGCTACACCATCGTCGACCCGGCCACAGTGCTGACCACGCACCTGACCGAGATCCTCAAGGAGAACATGGCCGACCTGCTCTCCTACGCCGAGGTGCAGAAGCTGCTGAAGGACCTGCCAGAGGGCCAGAAGAAGCTGGTGGACGACCTGATTCCCGCCGTGGTCAGCGCGGCCACCATCCAGCGCGTGCTCCAGGCCCTGCTCAAGGAGCGCGTCTCGATCCGCGATCTGCCGCAGATCCTGGAAGGCATGGGCGAGGCCGCCCCGCACACCGCTTCGGTGGTGCAACTGACCGAGCAGGTCCGCGCCCGTCTGGGCCGGCAGCTGTGCTGGGCCAATCGCGGCGAGGACGGCGCCTTGCCGATCATCACCCTTTCGGCCGAGTGGGAGCAGGCCTTCGCCGAGGCCCTGGTGGGTCCGGGCGAGGACAAGCAGCTGGCCCTGGCCCCCTCGCGTCTGCAGGACTTCATCCGCGGCGTGCGCGACGCCTTCGACCAGGCCGCCATGTCCGGCGACAGCGCCGTACTGCTGACCAGCCCCGGCGTGCGGCCCTATGTCCGTTCGATCATCGAGCGCTTCCGCGGCCAGACCGTGGTGATGAGTCAGAACGAGATCCACCCCCGCGCCCGCCTGCGCACCGTGGGGATGGTCTAGGCCTTTCGCCCAGAAAAGGCCTGGAAGCGCCTCGAAATGGTCACGGGACGTTACCGACTATTTCGGAACCGTTACCCATAGGTCGCGTTCGTTTTTGCAAGGCGGGGGCCTTCACGACGGAGCGCATTGATGAAAACCAAGATCGCTATGTTCGCCGCCGCCGCGACTCTTTCGCTGGCGGGCGCGGCTTTCGCCCAATCGACGGCCCCGGCCGCCGCCAAGCCGGCTCAAACGCCGGCCTCCACCACGTCGACGACCACGTCGACGACCACGCCGGCTCAAGCGACCACACCGGCCATGCCCACCAGCGCCTTGCCGGGCGCGCCGACCCAGTCGACCACCAGCAGCACGACCAGCACCACCTCCACGGCGGCTGACGCCGACGCGGCGGGCATGCCGTCTTCGGCCAACGTGGCCGTGGACCTGAAGGTCGGCTCCGAGGTCAAGGATCCCTCGGGCGCCGTGGTCGGCACCATCGGCGGGATCACCACCGGCGCCGACGGCTCGACCAATGTGGTCGTGACCAGCGGCGAGAAGAAGTTCGCCCTGCCCAAGGCCAGCTTCAGCACCGCCGCCACGGGCGGTCTGCAGACCACGGCCACCAAGGCGCAGATCGACGCCACCCTGGCCGGCGCAAAGCCCCAGTAGCCGACGACGTAACCAACGGTTGTCCGCTGGATAGTTCTCTGGCGGTCCGCAAGCCCGCTCGGCATTGCCGAGCGGGCTTCGCGCTGCTAGCGATGGGCCAGTACCCGGCGGAGCTCCCGCTGACATGAGGGGTGTTGGATGGCTCCGGCCAGAAATTCCAAGGCGAGCGGCGCGAGCGGTCTGTTCTGGGACCTGCTGACGTTCGACCGTCTCGTCACGGGCCCGGTGCTTCACCTGATCTACTGGGCCGGCCTGGGCGTGGTGGCTCTGTTCGCCTTCTCGGTGGTCGGCGCGGCCGTCGGCCTGGCGTTGAAGGAGCCGGGCCTGCAATCGTTGCTGCTGGCCTTCCCCGTGCTGGTCGCGGGCCTGCTGGTCGCCGCCGCCATGGTGCTGCTGTGGCGCGCCTTCTGCGAGTTCTATGTCGCCATCTTCCGCATCAGCGAAGACCTGCGCGCCTTGCGCCAGGCCAGCGACGCGGACCATGCCGTGGCCGCCGTCACCCGCCCGCCGGCCAAGAAGTCCGCGAGCGAATAGGGCGGTTCGGAATATTCGGGAATAGAAGCTAGCGCGCGCCGACCGCGGCCCGGCGCAGGCCCAGCTCGTCGAGGGCGGCGGTCTCCAGCTTGCCCGCCAGCTTGATCTTGGCGACCTTGGCGGCCTCGGCCACGTGTTCGTACTTCTTGAGGTTCTCGAACGCGTGGGCCAGGGCGTCGCGGGCTCCGGCCTCTTCGATCAGGATCTGGTCGATCTCGAGCAAGGCCTGGTCGCGGCGAATCTTCGAGCCTTGGCGGAAGCCGATCATGTACCAGCCGGCCTCGACGTCGCCCTGGGCCTGCATGGCCTCCAGCTCGGACTGCGCGTCCAGGGTGGCGACCTTCATCTCGGCGGTCTGGCGGCGCTCGACGATTTCGGCCAGGCGCTTCTGCAGGGTCTCGACCTCGTGGTTCGAGATGCGGATCAGGGAGGCGGCCCACTTGGTCATGCGGCGTCACTCTGCAGGATGTGGGCGAGGTGGCCGAAGCTGTCGTCGAGGCTGGTGGCCTCGTCGGGGCTCTGGCTCAGGAAGGCCTCGACGGCGGGGTTGAGGCGGATGGCGCGGTCGATCAGCGGATCGGCCCCGGCGCGATAGGCGCCGATGCGGATCAGCTCTTCCATGTTCGAATAGGCGGCCAGGGTCTGGCGGGCTATCTTCACGACCTCGCGCTCCTCCAGTGTCTGGCAGCCGGGCATGGTCCGGCTGATGGACTTCAGGACGTTGATCGCGGGGAAGCGTCCGCGCTCGGCGATCGATCGCTCCATGACGATGTGGCCGTCCAGGATGCCGCGAGCGGCGTCGGCGATCGGTTCATTGTGGTCGTCGCCGTCGACCAGCACCGTGAACAGGGCGGTGATCGGGGCGGCCGTGGTGCCGTCGGGGCGAATCGGGCCGGGACCGGCGCGCTCGAGCAGCTTGGGCAGCTCGGTGAAGACGGTGGGGGTGTAGCCCTTGGTGGTCGGCGGCTCGCCGGCGGCCAGGCCGATCTCGCGCTGGGCCATGGCGAAGCGGGTCACCGAGTCCATCAGGCAGAGGACTTCCAGGTCCTGGTCGCGCAGGAACTCGCTGACCGCCAGGGTCATGTAGGCGGCCTGGCGGCGGGTGAGGGCTGGCTCGTCCGAGGTGGCGACCACGACGATGGCGCGCTTGAGGCCGTCCTCGCCCAGGGTCTCCTCGATGAACTCGCGGACCTCGCGGCCCCGTTCGCCGATCAGGCCCACCACGACGGCGTCGCAGGTGGCCTCCTTGGCCAGCATCGACAGCAGCACCGACTTGCCCACGCCCGAGCCGGCGAAGATGCCCAGACGCTGGCCGCGGCAGGTGGTGGTGAAGACGTTCATCGACCGCACGCCCAGGTCGATGCGCTCACCGACCCGGCCACGGGCGTGGGCGGGCGGGGGCGGGGTCTTCAGGGGGTAGGGAACCTCGCCCTGCGGAAGGGGGCCAAGACCGTCGATGGGCTCGCCGAAGGCGTTGATGATGCGGCCCAGCCACGCCTTGGTCGGACGGACCACGGCGCCTTCGGGCATGATCTTGATCTCGGCGCCGGGAGCCACGCCCTCGACGGGGCCGAACGGCATCAGCAGGGCCCGGGTTTCACGGAAGCCGACGACTTCGGCCGGCAGGGTCGGCAGGTTCAGGCGCTCGATCTCGACCCGCGCGCCGACCGCAAGGCGGGTCAGGCCCCCGCGCGCCTCGATCAGGAGGCCGTTCACGGCGGCGACGCGACCGAAGACGGTCAGCGGATCGATACGTTCGACGGCGGCGATCAGGCTACGCAAGCACAACTCCCGACGGCTCAGGGCCAAGCTTTGGGCCCCGTGCGTTAATGGGGAGTGAAGTAGACCGACATGGTTAATTCGCTCTTGAGGTTTGCGGTTAAGCCAGGGGGCTGCGTCCTTATGACCCCCCCCTCACCATTCCGTCTTCCGGCCTTCGCCGGGAAGACGGGTTTTGGAAGCTATGGTTTAGCCGCCAGATTGGCCTTGAAGAACCCCACCACCTCGGCGTCGAAATCCTTGTGAAACGCGGCCCGATCGAATCCCGGGGCGCTGGTGCAGATCGCGGCGGCGGTGGTGCGGCCCTGGTCGTTGCAGGGCGTCAGGAAGTCGAAGTGACCGGCCCCCGGCACGACATGCCACTCCGGCGGCCTGGGCAGGTTGGCGCGCACGGTCGAGGCGTAGAACGGGTCGGGCAGGATCTGGTCGTTCTGCGCCCGCCACAGCTGCAGCGGGACAGTCACCTTCGACAGCCCGGCCTTGGTGAAGCTGTAGCCCATGGCCGGGGCGGCCGAGACCACGGCCTTGATCCGCGCGTCGTGGGTCCAGACCGACTTGGCCGCGTCGGCGGGCGGTGGATGCGAGGCGGTCAGCTTGCAGTCGAAGAAGTCGGGATGGGCCTTGCAGTGCGAGGCGAGGGTTGTCAGGTCGGGCTCGCCGCCGGCCGCGGCCAGCACGGTGAAGCCGCCCGAAGAGAAGCCGAACGCTCCCACCCTGTCCGGATCGATCGCCGCCTGCATCGGCGAGGCCTTCAGCATGTAGTCGATCACCACCGACAACTGGCGCGGCCGGTTGGCCATGTCGGTCGCTCGGCTTTGGTCGGCGTAGTTGTCTCCGGTGTGGGTCAGGGCGGCGACCACGAAGCCGGCTTCGGCGAGGGCCTGGGCGGTGTCGGCATGGCCGCCGAAGAAGCCGCCGTTGCCGTGCGACATGACGATCAGCGGCAGGTGGTCGCCGACCAGGGGCGCGCCGGCCGCCACGGTGTGGCCGCCGATGCCCAGGTCCATGGGCTTGGCGGGGGCGTCGGTCGGATACCAGACGCCGACGGTGATCGGCGCGCCCTGCGGGTCGGCAGCCCTGACCACGGTGAAGCCGGCCGTGGCCGCCAAGGACGGTGCGGCGAAGCCCGCCAGGGCCAGGGTGATCGCCGAAGCCAGAAGGAGCGAACGGATCGACATGGACATCCTCGGTGAATGGAACATGGCAAAGCTCTTGCGGCGATCGATGCGGGCTCGCCACCGTGTCTTCGCGAATGGGCGAACGGGTTCGCGAACCGGCGAACCGACGTTATAGCAACGGCATGATCGACCCCGCGGCCGCAAGACCTGAACCCTTGATGGGAACCGCCCGCGACTGGGCGATCGACTTGGCCGTCGCCGTGGCCATCGGCCTGTTCGTCGGGGTGATCGGGCCCTATGGCAGTTATCTGAACGGCGCGCCGTGGCCGCGCATCTTCCACTTCGTCGTCTGCTTCTGCGTGGGGACCCTGATCTTCGGGGTGCTGCAGCGTCTGGCGGTGGCCGGGGCGGGCCGCCTGAGGATCCCGGTCTGGCCGGTGGTCATCGCCGCGCTGCTGGTCGGCTGCGTGCCGCTGGCGCTGTTCATCAGCTGGCTGGCCACCACCCTGTGGCCGTTCCTGCGCGGCCGCATCGCGCCGCTGGAGTGGTACGGACAGTGCGTCTTCCTGTCGGGACCGGTTCTGAGCTTCGTCGTCGTCCGTCGCGCGTTGAAGGCCCGGACGGGCGTCCATCCGGTCTCGCCCGCGCCGCGGCCGCAGGTCGCGCCGGCCTCAGGCGAGGTCCTGTGCCTGCGGATGGAGGATCACTATGTGCGGGTCCACACCCTCAACGGCTCGCGCCTGGTCCCCGGACCGTTCGAGCGGGTGATCGCCGGCATGAGCCAGGAGGGGATGCGCGTGCACCGGTCATGGTGGGTGGCGCGGACGGCCGTCACCGGGGTGGTCGCCGACGGCCGGAACCTGCGCCTGACCCTGCGCGGCGGCCTCACGGCGCCGGTTTCCCGCGCTTCGGTGGCCAAGCTCCGGGAGGCCGGTTGGCTGGCGCCGGACTCCAGCGTCGAAACTTGACATGAATTCGCCGCGACCAGACGTCGCGGCCGCCTGAGGGGACGGGGCTGGAGGGGGGCTCCAGGCCCATGGCCAAGGCTGTAAATTTCTCGCGACAGAACGCCGCAATCTCGCCTCACAGATGAACAGCGAACGCTGCGAAAGGGCCAGGGATCGCCAATCGGGCCCTTTACAGACTCCCGATTTCGGGTGTTTGGGGTCCAAAGGAATCGTCTTGACGAACTGTCCACAGGCCCCTGCGACCTTTGCGCCAAATGAGTCGCTGACCGCTTGCACCCGATTCGCAAATCAGATTAACCATTTCTCCAGCGGGATCATTCACCATTAACCTGTCTTAAATTAACTGTCCGGCAGAGTGCAGGACGGGTTTCACCGGCGGTATTCCGCCAAGCTGTCGAATATTGCCGCCCAAGGGCGGGGAGGGCTGCATGCGCGTACTGTTGATCGAGGATGACAGCGCCACCGCGCAGACCATCGAGCTGATGCTGAAGTCTGAAGGCTTCAACGTCTACACGACGGATCTTGGCGAAGAGGGCGTGGATCTGGGCAAGATCTATGACTACGACCTGATCCTGTTGGACCTGAATCTGCCGGACATGAGCGGCCTGGACGTGCTGCGCACCCTGCGGGTGGGCAAGGTCAATACGCCGATCATGATCCTGTCGGGCAGCGCCGAGATCGACACGAAGGTCAAGACCTTCTCGGGCGGCGCCGACGACTACATGACCAAGCCGTTCCACAAGGACGAGATGATCGCCCGCATCCACGCGGTGGTCCGTCGTTCGAAGGGTCACGCCCAGTCGGTCATCAAGACCGGCGACATCATCGTGAACCTGGACGCCAAGACGGTCGAAGTGAACGGCAACCGCGTTCACCTGACCGGCAAGGAATACCAGATGCTGGAGCTGCTCTCCCTGCGCAAGGGCACGACCCTGACCAAGGAGATGTTCCTCAACCACCTGTACGGCGGCATGGACGAGCCCGAGCTGAAGATCATCGACGTCTTCATCTGCAAGCTGCGCAAGAAGCTGGCGGCTTCGGCTCAAGGCAAGCACCACATCGAGACCGTCTGGGGCCGTGGCTACGTGCTGCGCGACCCGAACGAGCAGGTCGCCGCCGCCTAGCCAGACACGGCTGGAAACCCGAAAAGCCAAGCGCCCGCCTCCCCGGAGGCGGGCGTTTTTCTTTTGCGGAAACAATACTTTAACCACTATCCGTGACAAATCGACCGAAGCACCGAATAGTCCTTGCCCGAAGGCTGGGTCGTCCGCCATTTTCCAGCGCGAGATTGCTGGGGGCATCCTGGCCGTGTCATTTCAGTACGCGGCGTCGCCACCAGTCGAAGCTACCAGTCGGGGGGCTGTCAGTCGGGGACTTGATGCAGGAATTCGATCCGAGACGGCCGACCCCGCGTCTGGCCCCGAAGGTGCTCACCGCCGTCGCCGGCCTGGCCGCGCTGGCCTTGGGCTGGAAGCTGATCGCGCCGGACGCCCCGGTGCAGGTGGCTCGCGCGCCGCTCGACGCCAAGGCCCTGGCCGCCCTTCAGCACGCCGCCTTCGCCGGCGCCGAGGCCCAGCCCGGTTTCGAGCGTCCGGAATCGATCCCCGTCAAGGTGCGCCCCGGCGAGACCCTGGAAGGCGCGGTCCTGCGCGCCGGCGTCGCCCCCAATGACGCCCACCAGGTGGTGGACGTCCTGAAGGGCGCCATGGACACCGTCAACATCAAGGCCGGCATGGCCTTCGAGGCCGCCGTCGCCGAGCGCCGCAACGGGCCCAATGGTCAAGGGAGGGTGGGCTCCGCCCGCCTGATCGGCCTGTCGATGCGCACCAGCCCGTCCTCGACCCTGACCGTGTCGCGCACCTTCGACGGCGCGCTGAAGCTGCGCGAGCTGGAGGAAAAGGTCACCGACGAGACCAAGGTGGCCTGCGGCCAGATGAAGGGTTCGTTCTACGAGAGCGTGGCCGACGTGGGCGGCACCCCGGCGGTGATCAGCCAGGCGGCCAAGCTGTTCTCGCACAAGATCGACTTCTCGCGCGACATCAAGGAAGGCGACAAGTTCTGCCTGGTGTTCGGCCGCAAGGTCACCGAGAGCGGCCGCACGGTCGAGGCCGGCGACCTGGAATATGCCGAGGTCAAGGGCCAGAAGTTCTACGCCTTCGAGCGTTCCGGCGAGGACGGCAAGCCGCAGTTCTTCGACGAGCTGGGCAAGAACATCAAAGGCTTCCTGCTGCGCACCCCGGTCGACGGCGCCCGCATCACCTCCACCTTCGGCATGCGCAAGCACCCGGTGCTGGGCTACACCCGCGGCCACAAGGGCGTGGACTTCGGGGCCGGCACCGGCACCCCGATCCTGGCGGCCGGCGACGGCGTGGTGCTGGAGGCCCGCCGCTGGAGCGGCTACGGCAACTGGCTGCGCATCCGCCATTCGGGCCAGTGGGACACCGGCTACGGCCACATCTCGCGCTACGCCAAGGGCATCCGTCCGGGCGTCCACGTGCGCCAGGGCCAGGTGGTGGCCTATGTCGGCTCGACGGGCCTGGCGACCGGTCCGCACCTGCATTACGAGGTCTGGCTGAAGGGCCAGCGGATCAACCCGATCGGCGCCAAGGTGCCCCAGGGCACGATCCTGGCCGGCGGCGAGCTGAGCCGCTTCAAGTCCCAGCGCAACCACATCGACCAGATGCTGGCCGCCGGCGGCGACGCGGTCGATCCGTCGGCGCCGAAGATGGCGCTGGCCTCGCTGGGCAAGAGCCCGTCGCTGCGCTGATCCAACGGCCGGGGACATGCCCTTGCGGCGTGTCCCCGTCAGCAAGCGCCGCGCCTAGACTTGGGGACACGCCGCAAAGGCA
>NZ_JBAPVS010000229.1:0-14789 GCF_049283275.1 Caulobacter sp.
CGGCCTTGGAGCGCACCTTCAGGGCGTCCAGGCTGATCCCCTGGCTGTAGAGCATGCGGAACAGATAATGGTCCGGCGCCAGCAGCAGGTCGGTGGCGTCCTCGAACGGGGCGTTGGTCGCAAACCATGCCGGATCGGTGTGGCCGTGCGGGCTGATGATCGGCAGGCCCTTGACCTGGCCGTACAGCGCCCGGGCGATCCCCCGCGTGCGCTCATCGGCCGGAAACAGGCGGTCGTCGTGAAATACCAGGGGCCGGGTCATGGCGTTTCCTACTCCCTATTTCGCCGACGGCTCCGCAGGCCGCTTTCGACGCGCTTGGTAACCGGTGTCATGGCGCCATGCAAGCCAAAGGCCTCGAGGGCCCTACACCTTCGGCGGGGCGCCGGACGATTCTCGAACGACGAGATAAGGGATGGTGCTGTTGGGGTCACGCTTTTCCCGAACCGCCGCACCGATCAGTTTCTCGGCCGCGATCCGGCCCACTTCGCGGGTCGGAATGTGGATGGTGGTCAGAGGCGGCCAAACGGCCTGGGCGATCTGGAAGTCGTCGAAACCGACCACGGTCACGTCGGCGGGCACTTCGAGCCCCGCGCGGCGCGCCGCCTGAAGGACGCCGGCGGCCATTTCGTCGTTGCCGGCGAAGATCGCGGTCGGCCGCGGGGTCTTGGCCAACAGCGCCTCGCCGCAGGCCAACCCGGATTCGAAGGTGTAGGCGCCCTGGACCACGTAGTCAGGCTTCAGCTCAAGGCCGGCCTGGTTCAGGGCGTCCTCGAATCCCCCTCTCCGCTCGTGCGACGAGCGGAAGTTGGGCAGGCCGCTGATGAAGCCGATCTCGCGATGGCCCAGCTCGACAAGATAGGCGCCCATGGCCTCGCCACCCAGGCGGTCGTGGCCGACGATCATGTGCTCGGGCTTGTCCAGCTCAACCGAGGCGATGCGGATATATTCGCAGCCGATTTCGCGCAGCAGCTTGGCGACCCGCTCGTCTTCCGACACCGAAGGCGGCAGAACGACGCCGAACAGTTTCTGACGTTCGACGAAGGTGCGCACGTCCTGCAGGAAGGTCGGGCTGGAACGGTCGCAGGGATGGACCACCAGCTCGAAGCCCGACCCGCGGATGCCGTCCAGCAAGCCCAGCTGCATGTTCACGACATACTGCGGGTTGGGGTTGTCGTAGATCATGCCGATCAGGAACGAGCGGCGGAACGCCAAGCCCCGGGCCTGAGGATCAGGCGCATAACCCCATTCTGCGATCACCGCCTCGATGCGTTCGCGGGTCTCGTCGCGCACGAAGGGCGACTGATTGATGACCCGCGAGACGGTCTTCTTCGACACGCCGGCCAGACGCGCAATGTCATTGATGGTCGCGCGCTTGCGGCCGCCTTCAACGCCGGCCTCAAGGCCGGTTTCGATTTCAATGCCGTCGGTGTCCGGCAAGCGGGTCTTGGACGAGGTCAAAGCGTTTCCATACGGCGATCGTTGTTTTGTTTTGTCATACTCTACGGGCGACGACGTCGCTACAGATGCACCGCCGGACATAATTGCCCTATGGTGACACCGGTTTCCCCACCCCGACCCGAGAATGGCAACACGAAAAGCCCCAATGACCAAGGCCTTGATGGACGAACCGACCTCCAGCCCGTCCGAATCGATCCACGGCGTCGATCCCCGCGACCATGTAGCGACGGCGCTGCGCGAACTTGTTGCAGGTGAGACTCTGGATCTGCACGGCGTGGCGATCATCGCCCGCGCCGACATTCCCAAGGGCCATAAGATCGCCGTTCGCGCCGTGGCGAAGGGCGATGACGTGCTCAAATACGGCTGGCCGATCGGCCGGGCCACGGCCGACATCGCGGTCGGCGACCACGTGCACGTCCACAATGTCGAGACCCGCCTGTCGGGCGTCGAGGGCTTCGCCTATGTTGACGCCCATCCGGCGCCGCAGGAGCCGCCGCCGGCCGGGACCTTCCTGGGTTATCGCCGTAAAAGCGGGCGGGTGGGCACCCGCAACGAGATTTGGGTGCTGTGCACCGTCGGCTGCGTGGCCAACACCGCCCGTCGGATCGCCGAGAAGGCCAACGCCCGCTTCGCCGGCCGCGTCGATGGCGTCTTCGCCTTTCCTCATCCATTCGGCTGCTCGCAGCTGGGCGACGATCTGGCCCACACCCGCAAGCTGATCGCCGGCCTGGCCGCCCATCCCAACGCCGGCGGCGTGCTGATCCTGGGACTGGGCTGCGAGAACAATCAGCTCAAGGCCCTGCTCGAATCCGCCCCGGGCCTGGACCCCGAACGCCTGCGCTCGTTCACCACCCAGATGGTCGAGGACGAGCTGGAGGACGGTCTGGAGGCCGTCGAGCAACTGATCGCGATCGCCGAGCGCGACCGCCGCGAGCCCGCCCCGTTGTCGGATCTGGTCGTGGGCCTCAAGTGCGGCGGTTCGGACGGCTTCTCGGGCGTCACCGCCAATCCGCTGGTCGGCCGCATCGCCGACAAGGTCTCCGACGCCGGCGGCACCCCGGTGCTGACGGAGATCCCCGAGGTGTTCGGCGCCGAGGGCGTGCTGCTGGCCCGCGCCGCCACCCGCCAGGTGTTCGACGAGGCCGTCGAGGTGATCGACGACTTCAAGCGCTACTTCATCGACAACCACCAGCCGATCTACGAGAACCCCTCGCCCGGCAACGTCGCCGGCGGCATCACCACCCTTGAGGAAAAGTCTCTCGGCGCGGTGCAGAAGGGCGGCCGCGCGCCCCTGGTCGAAGTGCTGCGCTATGGCGAGCAGGTCGGGCCGCACGGTCTGACCCTGCTGGAGGCGCCGGGCAACGACGCGGTGTCGTCCACCGCCCTGACGGCCGCTGGGGCGACGGTGATCCTGTTCACCACAGGCCGCGGCACGCCGCTGGGTTTCCCCGCTCCCACCCTGAAGATCGCCTCGAACTCGGCCCTGGCCGCCCGCAAGCCGGGCTGGATCGACTTCGACGCCGGGATCGTGCTGTCGGGCCAGACCATGGACGCGGCGGCCGACTCTCTGATGGATCTGGTGGTGGCGACGGCCTCGGGCCAATTGACCAAGGCAGAACTCAACGGCGAGCGTGAAATCGCCATCTGGAAGCAAGGCGTTACTCTGTGACCGACACTCTTTCTCGCCCTCTCCGCCTCAACGCCGTCAGCTATCCGGCCGCCATCCCGGGAGTCGCCCTGCCCGACTATGACCGCGACAAGGTCACGGTCGGCATCGTGCATTTCGGTCCTGGCGCCTTTCACCGCGCCCACCAGGCCTTCTATTTCGACCAGTTGCTGGCCAAGGATCCGCGCTGGGGCATCTGCGCCGTGTCGCTGAAAAGCCCTGGCGTTCGCGACGCCCTGGCGCCACAGGACGGTCTCTACACCCTGGCTCAGCTGGACGCCGAGACCACCTTCCGCGTGGTCGGCTCGATCCTGGAGGTGCTGGTCGCGCCCGAGGATCCGCCCTCGGTCTTCGCCCGCCTGGCCGCCCCGACCACCCGCATGGTCACCCTGACCGTCACCGAAAAGGGCTACTGCCTGACCGGCGACGGCAAGCTGGACACGGCTCATCCCGACATCGTCCACGATCTGGCAAGCCCGCGAGAGCCGGTCAGCGCCGTGGGCTACATCGTCGAGGGCCTGCGCCGCCGCCACCAGGCGGGCCTGCCGCCCTATGCCGTGGTGGCTTGCGACAACCTCGCCGATAACGGCTGGCGCCTGAAGGCGGCGGTCACAGCCTTCGCCGAAGCGATCGATCCGACCCTGGCGGCCTGGATCGACGCCGAGGGCCGCTTCCCACGCACTATGGTCGACAGCATCACCCCCGCCACCGACGACGCCCTGCGCGCTCGGGTCGAGGCGGCCACCGGCCTGACTGACGCCTGGCCGATCCAGCGCGAGGCCTTCACCCAGTGGGTGGTCGAGGACGTGCTGGGAGACAGCGCGCCCGACCTTGCCAGCGTCGGCGTCACCCTGACCGACGATGTTCGCGGCTTCGAGCGCGCCAAGCTGCGGCTGTTGAACGGGGTCCACTCGACCATCGCCTATGCCGGCCTGCTGAAGGGCCACGAGACGGTGTTCGAAGCGATCAGCGATCCGGCCCTAGCCAAGATCGCCGAGGACCTGATGGTCCAGGACATCATCCCGACCCTGACCGCGCCGCGCGGCCTGGACCTGACGGCCTACGCCCAGGCGATCCTGGGCCGGTTCCGCAACCCCGAGATCCGCCACCTGCTCAACCAGATCGCCTGGGACGGCTCGCAGAAGCTGCCGTTCCGGATTTTGGGCACGGTCGCCGACGCGCTCGCGGCCGGCCGCTCCGTCGACCGCCTGGCCCTGCCCCTGGCGGCCTGGATGCACTTCGTCCGCCGTCGGTCGGCCGAGGGCGAAAAGATCGTCGACCCGCTGGCCGACCGCCTGGTCGAGACCGCTGCCGCCTGCACCGGCGACGCCGGGGCCGACGTGGCGCAATTTTTGAGGCTGGAGCCTGTGTTCAGCCGCGAGCTGGCGGGCAATGCAACCTTCGTCGCGGCGCTTGAAAGGGCGTACGGCGCGCTCGACTAGCGCGTCACGCCCTTGCCGGTGACCACCGGCAGAACGGTCCGCAGCAAGATCGTCAGGTCGAACCAGAACCCCTGGCGTCGGAGGTATTCGGCGTCCAGGGCCACCTTGTCGGGAATGGCGATCTCGTCACGGCCGTTGATCTGCGCCCAGCCGGTCACGCCAGGCCGCAGCGCCTCGACGCCGGCAGCCGTTCGCAGAGCCACCAGGTCGTCCTGGTTGAACAGCGCCGGGCGTGGCCCGACCAGGCTCATGTCGCCGACCAGCACGCTCCACAGCTGCGGCAGCTCGTCGAGGCTGGTCTTGCGTAGGAAGGCGCCCGGCGGGGTCAGCCAGCGGTCCGGATCGGCCAGCAGGTGGGTGGCGACTTCGGGCGTGTCGATCCGCATGGTGCGGAACTTGGGCATCGAGAACAGGACGTTGCCCCGTCCCACCCGCTGCGACCAGTAGAGCGCCGGTCCTGGCGAAGTCAGACGCACCACTGCGGCCACGATCAACAGCGGGAGGGTCAGCAGCAGCAGCCCCCCGCCGGACGCCGCTACATCGAACAGGCGCTTCACGTCAGGCCCATTCTCACTAGGCCAAGTCCCCAAAGGCCGCGTCCAGCAGCAGGTAGGCGCGGCCAGCGTCGGAAGACAGCAGGGCCGCCACCAGGAAGCCCTCGCGGTCCTGCTGGGAGGCCTCGTCCATCATGCCGGCATAGCGGCGCAGGAAGCGCTCGGCCTCCGCCCGCAGCGTGGCGTCGGAGAACAGCCGGCGGACCAACCGGCGAATGGCGGCGGGGGCCAGCTTCTTGACAACATCGCGCGCCCCGCCCTCATCATGGGTCTGGATCGTGGCGGCGATCTCGTCGATGCGCGCGCGGGGCAGCAGGGCCGTCGGATCGATGCCCATGGCCAGGATCTCGCCCGCCATCCTCTCGCCCAGGGCGGCGTCGCCGGGCGCGACGCTTTCCAGGCCCGACAACAGGTTGCGCCACGACGAACCGTCCTGCGGTTCGGCCCGTTCGCCGGCGGAACCCGGCGCGGCGTTACGGCCGCCTGCGGCGTCGAACACCGATCGGAACTCATCGTCGGTGGCCGTGGGGGTCAGGCGCAGACGCGGACGCGAGCCTGCACCCTCGGCCTTGGATTCCTTGGTCGGCGTCGAGGCCTGGGCCTGCCGGTTCAGCGGGGGCGGCGCGCGGGACGGCACGGCGGCGGGGGCCGCGCCCCCTGCCCGGCCGACAGCCTCGCTGAGCATGTCGTAGTTGCGGCGAACGCGTTCCTGGAAGGCCTGGTCGATCGCCGCGGTCTCCTCGGCGGTCCGGCGGGCGGAGGCGCGTAGATCCTCAATGCCTTGCTCGATCTGGGCTCGAACCTCGTTGGCGCGAGCCAGGGCCTCGGCCGGCAAGTCGGCGGTGCGACGGCCGACGTCGATCAGCATGGCCTCCATCTCGGCGATGGCGCCACGGGCGGTCTCGACGCTCTCGGTCAGCTTCAGGGCCGTACGGGCCCCCGCCTGCTCGACCACCTGGGCCGACTGCTCGATCAGGTCGCGGGCCTCGTCCATGCGGGACTCGAACACCGTGTCGGCCTTCTGACCGGCCGCGAAGGCGATCTCGTTGAGCTGATCGATCCGGACGCGGGCGGAGTCGACGCGCTGTTCGACACCTTCGTTGGCCTTGCGGGCCGCCTCGGCCATGGCCTCCATGGCCTTGGTCAACGCCGCCTCCAGGTCGGCGCGCTGCCCGCCGGCGGCGCTGGCCAGGGCGGCTATGGCGCTGGAGGTCTCGGCCGCCAGGGCTTCACGCTCGGCGCGGGCGTTCTCGGCGACTTCGCGCAACTGCTGAGACGCCGCTTCGATCAGGCCGCGCAGCACTTCGGCGCCCATGGACGCCATATCGCTCATCTCGGTCGCGCCAGCGCGGGTGTGGCCGATGAACTCGGTCAGCTGGGCGGTGCGGGTTTCGCTTTCGGCGGCGAAATCCTCCTGGTCGGTGCGCAGTGACTGGCTGGCGGCGACCAGGGCGGCGCGCTGAGTGGCCAAGGTGCGCTCGACAGCGCCCATCTGATCACCGACTCCTTGGCCGGCGGTTTCCAGGCGGGCGATCTGGCGTGAAAGGTCCTCGGCCCCCACCCGCGCGGCGTCGGACGCCTCGGCGGCGGCGGCGGCCAGGTCGGCGGCACGGGCGGCCAGGGCCGCCTCAGCCTCGCGCAGCTGGGTCTCAGCCAGGTCGGAAGCCTCGGCGACCATGCGCGCCTGGCTGCCGATGGCGTCGACCACGGCGGTGGACTGGGCGTCCAGCGTGGCCGACAGCGCATGCATGGCCTGGCGCTCGTGGCCCAGCCCCTCGGACAGTTGCTGCACCATGCGGGCGGACTCGCTGGTGGTCTGGGCCAGAGCCAGGGTTTCGCCGGCCAAGGCCTCGCGCAGTTCCTGGACGCGGACGCGGGCGTCATCGGCGGCGGCCGTGGCGGCTTCGATCTGGTTGCGGATGCGCTCGACCGCGCCGTCGACGCTGGCCGCCGCCAGGGCGGCCGGAGCGACCAGGCGGTCGGTCATGATCCGGGTATGCTTCAGCTCGGCCGAAACCCCCATGGCCTGACGCAGCATGTAGGCGCCAAGGAGGGTGAAGAGAGCCGGACCGACGGCCAGGGCGGCGAACACCATCAGGGCGAACTGGTCGACCTGCAGGGCGGGCACGCCAGCCCCGTAGCCGAGCGCGAAGGCGATCGGTCCCAGCGTCCAGAGCGCCGCGGCGGCGATCGCCAGGCTCCAGAACAGCGGCGCGGGCATCGTCTTCTTGCCCTCGCGGACCACGGACAAGGGCGTGACCGGCGGCGGCGTGGTCGGTGGCGTTTCGCGCGGCTTGGACACCGCTGTTTCGAAACGCTTGGACGGAGCCGGCGGATCGGGTTCAGCCACCGGAGCCGGCGGCTGAGCAGCCTGAGTCGACACCGCCGCTGCCTGAGGGGGCGCGATGGGCGCCGTCAGGAATGAGGGCAGCGGGGCCAAGGGTTCGGCCTCGACCGGCGGGCTGCGTCGACCTCTGGCCGGCGAGAACGGCGCCGGCTCGGGCTCGGGTTCGGGCGCTTTGAAGTTCGACCTGGGCGGCTGGGTAGGCTGGATCACCGCTTCCGGCTTGAGCGGCGCCGCATCGGCCTTCGGAGGCTCGACCGGTTCGGAGGTCTTGGAAGTTTGCTTCGGCTTCGCCGCAACGCTGAAAAAGCCGCGCCGCGCGTTGGCTCGGGGGGGCTCGGAAACCGGTGCGAGATCGGGTTCGGGGGCGAGATCCTGCGGGCCGAGGTCGAGAATCGGCGGGGCGGACGCCTCGGGGACGGCGGCGATATCGAGATCCAGGTCCGGCTCGGTGACCGGCGCGTCCGCATCGGATTCGGTTTCCGCCCCGACGGAGCGACCGACGTCTTCGACCGGCGGCTCCACGGGAATGCCGGTGAAATCAAGCGGTTGGCGCTTCTTAGGCTTCATACGCAGCCATAGTCCCAGGGCAAACGGCTTGGGGCCAGATGAACATCGCCGCGCGGACGCCCCTCTCGCACGCAACAAATAAACCTAGCGGTGAAAAGCCGGCCCGCATAGCGGGTTGCAGCGGATTTCCCATCTGCCGCAGGGCTTGGCCCGGCAAGGCTTTAGGCGCTGACCTCGGCCGCGTGCAGGCGCGGGCAGCGCTCGATGGTCTGAACGGCCTGCTGGCGGGGCGTGCGGGCGATGACCCGCTCGACCTTGGGCGGAGCCTTAGCCCGGTGCTCGACGGCCATGCCGAACTGGCAAAGCGCCATCGAAGAAAGCCAGAGCATGATCGCGGCGATGAATTCAGCCAAGGATGACATCGGCGGGCCCATTTTCCGATAGCGGCGTTATGCGGCGCTTCGTCACGCCGCGCGAGTGAACTTTTGGTCATGAAAGACCTCGCTTCGCGCGTCTGGCGCCATCGAAGCTCACAGCGCCTCCAGATTTCCCCGCCTTGCCCCCTGCCCCCGCGAGACCTAGGTCCACGCTCAGGATCACCGCCCCGTCGTCGCGCCTGCGTGCGTCGGCGGAGCTTTCCATTTGCGGATACGCGTTTTGCCCCCTACCCAAGTCGCTTCGCTGTCGCATGACGCCTTTGCGGACCCGTCCATGAGCGCCCCTGCCAGCGCCTTGTCCCCGGCCCGACTGACGCACCTCCAGCGCCTGGAAGCCGAGAGCATCCACATCCTGCGCGAGGTGGCGGCCGAGTGCGAAAACCCGGTCATGCTGTACTCGATCGGCAAGGACAGCGCGGTGATGCTGCACCTGGCGGCCAAGGCGTTCTATCCGTCCAAACCGCCCTTCCCGCTGCTGCACGTCGACACGACCTGGAAGTTCCGGGCCATGTACGAGCTGCGCGACACGATCGCCCAGCAACTGGGCTTCGACCTGCTGGTCCACAAGAACCCCGAGGCCGAGGCGCGGGGGATCAACCCGTTCGACCACGGCAGCGCCCTGCACACCGATCTGTGGAAGACCGAGGGCCTCAAGCAGGCCCTGGCCAAGTACGGCTTCGACGCGGCCTTCGGCGGCGCCCGCCGCGACGAGGAGAAGAGCCGGGCCAAGGAGCGGGTGTTCAGCTTCCGCACCACCGAGCAGCGCTGGGATCCCAAGGATCAGCGCCCCGAGCTCTGGAAGCTTTACAACACCCGCAAGCACCCCGGTGAAAGCCTGCGGGTCTTCCCGATCTCCAACTGGACCGAGCTGGACGTCTGGCAATACATCCACCTGGAAAGCATTCCGATCGTACCGCTGTACTTCGCAGCTGAACGGCCGGTGGTCGAGCGCGACGGATCCTTGATCATGGTCGACGACGACCGCTTCCGGCTGCGTCCGGGCGAAGTTCCGCAGATGAAGAGCGTGCGGTTCCGCACCCTGGGTTGCTACCCGCTGACCGGCGCGGTCGAGAGCACCGCCTCCACCCTGCCCGAAGTCATCCAGGAAATGCTGCTGACCACCACCAGCGAGCGCCAGGGCCGGGTCATCGACCATGACCAGTCCGCCTCGATGGAGAAGAAGAAGCAGGAGGGCTATTTCTGATGAATACGATCTACAAGCCCTCCGACCTGATCGCCGACGATATCGACGCCTATCTGGTCGCCCACCAGCACAAGTCGCTGCTGCGCTTCATCACCTGCGGGTCGGTGGACGACGGCAAGTCGACCCTGATCGGTCGGCTGCTTTACGACAGCAAGATGATCTTCGAGGACCAGATGGCCGCCCTCGAGGCCGACTCCAAGCGGGTCGGCACGCAAGGCGGCGCGATCGACTTCGCCCTGCTGGTCGACGGTCTGGCCGCCGAGCGCGAGCAAGGCATCACCATCGACGTCGCCTACCGTTTCTTCGCCACCGACAAGCGCAAGTTCATCGTCGCCGACACCCCCGGCCACGAGCAGTATACGCGCAACATGGTCACCGGCGCCTCGACCGCCGACGCGGCAGTGATCCTGATCGACGCCCGCAAGGGCGTGCTGACCCAGACCCGCCGCCACAGCTATCTCGTCAAGCTGCTGGGCATCCGCCACGTGGTGCTGGCGGTGAACAAGATGGACCTGGTCGGCTGGGACCAGGCGGTGTTTGACCAGATCGTGGCCGACTATCGCGCCTTCGCCGATCAGATCGGCCTGGAGGTCTTCACCCCGATCCCGATCTCGGGCCTGACCGGCGCCAACATGGCCGCCAAGGGCGAGGACTCGCCCTGGTATTCCGGCCCGATCCTCATGGACTGGCTGGAAAGCGTGGAGGTCGAGGATGACCTGCGCAGCCAGTCGTTCCGCATGCCCGTGCAGTGGGTCAACCGGCCGAACCTCGACTTCAGAGGCTTCTCGGGCCAGATCGCCGCCGGGACCGTCAAGCCGGGAGACCGAGTGAAGTCCCTGCCCTCGGGCCGCGAAAGCACCGTGGCGCGGATCGTCACCAAGCCCGACGACCTGGCCGAGGCCTATGCCGGCCAATCGGTGACCATCACCCTGGCCGACGAGATCGACGTCAGTCGCGGCGACATCCTGGTGGCCGCTGACGATCCGGTCGCCGTGGCGGGTCAGTTCGAGGCCACCGTGGTCTGGATGGACGACGAGGCCCTGCCCCCCGGCCGTTCCTACCTGCTGAAGGTCGGCACGCGGATGGTCGGCGCCAGCGTCACCGAGATCAAGCACCGGGTGAACGTCAACACGCTGGAGCACCTGGCGGCCAAGAAGCTTGAGCTGAACGAGATCGGCCTGGTCAACCTGTCGCTGGACCAGGCGATCCCGTTCGAGCCCTACGCCAAGAACCGCGACCTGGGCGGCTTCATCCTGATCGACCGGATCAGCAACCGCACCGTCGGGGCGGGCCTGTTGAACTTCGCGCTGCGCCGGGCCGACAACATCCACTGGCAGCACACCGACGTCAGCAAGACCTCGCGGGCGGCGCTGAAGGGCCAGCGCGGCCGGGTGGTCTGGCTGACCGGCCTGTCGGGCGCGGGCAAATCGACCATCGCCAACCTGGTCGAGAAGCGCCTGCACGCCCTGGGCCGCCACACCTATCTGCTGGACGGCGACAACGTCCGCCACGGCCTCAACAAGAACCTCGGCTTCACCGAGGAGGACCGAGTCGAGAACATCCGCCGGGTGGCCGAGGTGGCCAAGCTGATGGTCGACGCCGGGCTGATCGTGCTGACAGCCTTCATCTCGCCGTTCCGGGCCGAGCGGAGACTGGCGCGTGAAATCCTGCAAGAAGGCGAGTTCGTCGAGGTCTTCGTCGATACGCCGCTGGCGGTGGCCGAGGCGCGCGACGTCAAGGGCCTGTACAAGAAGGCGCGGGCGGGCCAGTTGAAGAACTTCACCGGCATCGACAGCCCCTACGAGGCCCCGGAAGCCGCCGAACTGGTGATCGACACCACGAAAATGGACCCGGTCGCCGCCGCCGAGCGGATCGTCGCCTGGCTGGAAGGCGAGCTGGACTACGAGATCTAGACTGCGGATGGGAATGGGGACACGCCCAAGGGCATGTCCCCGGCCGCGCCTCTGACGGGGACATGCACTTGTGCGTGTCCCCAACGACATCAGCGGCCCACCCGCCGCGTCAGCCTCACCGCCCCGATCAGGCCCAGCCCGCCCATCGTCGCCATGGCCAGGTAGCCCTTGGTTCCGAAGGCGTCGAACAGCGGACCGGCCGCCAGCGTGCCGACGCCCAGCATGAAGCCGGCTGACAGGGCCGAGTTGATCGCCTGGGCGGCCGAGGCGCTCTGTGGCGGGGCCAGGCGCTCGATCAGCCGCAGCGAGGCCATGAAGCTGGCCGCGAAGGTCAGGGCGTGCAGGGCCTGCAGGGGAAACAGCAGCCACAGCGGCGGGGTGAAGGCGTAGGCGGTCCAGCGCAGCAACGCGGCCGCCCCGCCCAGCACCAGCAGCTTCTCCGGCCCCACCTTGCGCCGCCACGGCTCGGCGAACCACATGAAGCCGACCTCGACGGCCACGCCGACGCCCCACAGCACGCCGACCATCGGGGCCGAGATCCCTTGCTGGCGCCAGAGCAGGGCCGAGAAGCCGTAGTAGAAGGCGTGCGCCCCCTGGATCAGGCCGGCGGTGATCACGGCCAGCACGAAGGTCTTGTCGCGCAGCAGGCCTCCCAGGCCTTTCCAACGCTCGGCGCGGCCGAGCTGGGGGGCTCCAGCCTCATGGACGCGCTCGGGCGGCAGGATCAGAGCCGAGACCACGGCCACGCCGATCGCCGCCGCGGCGATCCAGGCGACGATGACGCTGGGCGCCATGACCGCCAGGATCGCGCCCATGGCCAGGTTGGCGACGATGAACGCCGCCGAGCCCGCGCCGCGCGGGACGCCGTAGTTGAACCCGTCCAGGCGCGAGCGACGCAGGGTGATCACGTCGATCAACGGCGTCAGGGTGGTCAGGAAGGTCATGCCCACCAGCCAGCAGACCAGCAGCCCCCAGAAGCCCGGCGCGACCAGCATGGCCAGGTAGCCGGCCGCCGCCCCCAGGGCCAGCAGCGCCAGAGGCGTGCGGCGCAGGGTGAAGCCGTCGGCCCACACCGCCAGCACCGGTCCCAGGAACGGCCGCGCCAGCAGGGGCACGGCCAGGACCACCCCGATCTCCGCCCCGGTCAGACCGCGCGAACGGAAATAGGTGGCGATGTAGGGCAGGCTGACGCCGGTGCCGAGATAGGAGACGACATAGAACAGGCCAAGGCGGGTTTGCGGGGAAAGGGCGCTGGGCTGTTCAGTCGTCACGCTCTCACCCTCGATACACTTTGGTTGTCATCCCGGGCGTAGCGAAGCGAAGACCCGGGACCGACGCCTGAGCGCAGGCGCTTCCGGCGGTCCCGGATCGGCGCGCTTCGCGCTTGTCCGGGATGACAGCGTTGAATGTGGAGCAGCGGTTTACAAAACCGCTGCTCACGACCCTACTCCGCTCCGCCGAACCGAGCCGTCCACTCGGCGATCTGCTCGTCCTCGATCTTCTTGAACAGCACCTCCGGCGCGCGGACCGACAGGCCGACCGGCAGGGTCGACAGCTCGGCGGCGGCGTCGGTGGTCGGCCAGGCGCCCGGATAGGCCTGGCTGAACGCCTCG
Source organism: Caulobacter sp. (assembly GCF_049283275.1). GTDB lineage: Bacteria > Pseudomonadota > Alphaproteobacteria > Caulobacterales > Caulobacteraceae > Caulobacter. Next base: position 13,143 of record NZ_JBAPVS010000229.1, read on the forward strand.
CTGATCTTCTCGGCGGCGAACGGGATGAACGGCGCGGAGATGCGGGCGTACAGCGCCGCCAGGTTCAGGGCGGTGCGGACGATCACGGCGGCGCGGTCGCGGTCGGTCTTGATCGCCGTCCACGGGGCAGCTTCCTGCAGGTATTCGTTGCCGACCACCCACAGGGCGCGCAAGGCCTGGGCGCTCTTGCGCACCTCGATGGCGTCCATCTGTTCGGCGAGATCCGCGAGCCGCGCCGAGACATCGGCGTAGAGCTTCTCCTCCAGCGGGCCGGGGGCGCCGCCGTCGGGGATCACGCCGTCGAACTTGCCTTCGGTGAACTTCAGGATGCGGTTGACGAAATTGCCCAGCACGTCGGCCAGGTCGCGGTTCACGGCGCTGGCGAACTGCTCCCAGGTGAAGGCCGTGTCCGAACTCTCGGGCGAATTCGAGGTCAGGTACCAGCGCCACAGGTCAGGCGGCAGGATCTCCAGGGCCGCGTCCATGAACACGCCGCGCTGGTTGCTGGTCGAGAACTTGCCGCCGTACCAGTTCAACCAGTTGAAGGCCTTGAGCATGTCGACGCTCTTCCACGGCTCCTCCGAACCCAGGATCGTGGCCGGGAAGCTGACCGTGTGGAACGCGACATTGTCCTTGCCCATGAACTGGACGTAGCGGACGTCATCGGCGCCCTCGTCGGTGCGCCACCACGACTTCCAGTCGCGGTCCGCACCGGCTTCCGCCCATTCCTGGGTGGCGGCGATGTATTCGATCGGGGCGTCGAACCAGACGTAGAAGACCTTGTCCTCGAAGCCCGGACGCGGGAACTCGCCCTTGGTCACCGGGATGCCCCAGGCCAGGTCGCGGGTGATGCCGCGGTCGATGACGCCCTCGTCCAGGTGCTTGTAGGCGATCGACCTGGCCAGCAGCGGCCAATCGGCGTGGGTGTCGATCCAGGCGCGGATGCGATCAGCCACTTTCGTCTGCAGCAGATAGAGGTGGCGCGTGTCGCGCACCTCCAGGTTCCGCGAGCCGGAGATCACCGAATAGGCGTCCTTCAGGTCGGTCGGGTCCAGCAGGTTGCCGCAGTTGTCGCACTGGTCGCCCCGGGCCTTCTCGAAGCCGCAGTGCGGGCACGTGCCTTCGATATAGCGGTCGGGCAGGAAGCGCTTGTCGTCGATGGAATAGACCATCTGGTCGACGCGTTCCTCGATCAGGCCGCGCTCTTCCAGCACCTCGCAGAAATGCTGGGTCAGGCGATGGTTCTGCGGCGAGGACGAGCGGCCGAAATGGTCCCACGACAGGCCGAAGGCGCGGCCGATGTCGTGCTGCAGCACGTGCTGCTCGGCGCAATAGCTGGCCACGTCCTGACCGGCGGCGGCGGCGGCCAGCTCGGCCGGGGTGCCGTGCTCGTCGGTGGCGCAGATATACAGGGTGTCGTTGCCCCGGGCTCGCTGGAAGCGCGCATAGACGTCGGCCGGCAACATCGATCCCGCCAGATTGCCCAGGTGCTTGATGCCGTTGATGTACGGCAGGGCGGAGGTGATCAGGATGCGGGCCATGGGTCTTCCGGGGAGTCGAGGAGCGGTTGCATATAGAAGGTGGGGAGCCGAAACGAAAGCGCCGCAAGACCCCCTCCGGCCCTCCGGGCCACCTCCCCCAGAGGGG
>NZ_JBAPVS010000230.1:0-11077 GCF_049283275.1 Caulobacter sp.
GTCCCGCCCCGCTCGAGGCGGTGGCCGTGGCCAAGTGCCTGGCCCACTGGCTGGCGGCCGGCGCGCCCCTGGCCTTCGCCGCGCCGATCGCCGCCCTGGCCCTGGGCGCCTCGTCGCACATCATCCCGCTGCTGATCGCCTGCGCCCTGGCCGGGGGCCTGGCCTTCTCGTTCCTGGGCGGCCTGGGCGCCAGCCTGGCGCTGGGTTCGAAGCGCGGCGGCCTGCTGGTGGCGGTGATCGTCCTGCCGCTCTACGTGCCGCCGGTGATCTTCGGCGCCGGGGCGCTGGACGCTTTGGCTGGGGGGCTCCCGTGGACGGGCGGCCTGTTCCTGCTGCTGGCCTATTCCGCTGCGGCCGTGGCGCTGGGGCCCATCGCTATGGCGGCGGCTTGTCGGAACGCGCTGGATTAGATGCCAACATCCGCTTTCACCCATCGAGGACAAGCGAAGCTAAGCGTTGTCGGCCTCGACGAGGCGGGCCTCGTTAAGTTCAAGGCTTTTCCCTATGGCCGGGTTGGCCGCGAAGATCGCATCGTGGCGCTCAGCAAATTTTGAGTCCCTGGAACGCTCCGCCCGAAGATATCCAGCCAGTGAGTGAGCAATGTAGTCGGCCACTTCAAGGGCTGGCTCGCCGGCGTCCTTATCAAGCGTGGCCCACGAAATAGGGATACCTACGCCGTCTTGTTGACGGGTGAGCGCCCTGTTGGGCCATTGCTTCCGAATTAACGGTAACAACGGGCCATCCTCAAAGACGACTGATATCGCCTCGGCAGGCTCGTCCGATGACATTAGCTCGGCGATTGAAGCAAGAAACTGCTCAAGGGCGATCTCCAGAACCGGAGCTTTTGGGAAGCCGCCAACGTCGAACACGGTTCGATCCGTAACGCCGAATCCAACACGTCTGAAATCGCCGTTGAGAAAGAATTTCTGCATTGTGGCCACGTGTCGCCGACCAAAACGTCGACTTAATTCCCTCATGTGGATCGGCTTCTCACGACTGCCAGTGATGGCCGCGCGGACATCAAGCCACGGCTGTCTGATCGAATGTTCTATATCTCGTCCCCAGCAAGCACATCCGCCTAGAACAAATACTGGATTGCCAGGATCGCGCAGCTCTCGATCGCCGGCTTCATCGACGAAAACGACGACTTCACGACTGCCGTAGTGGAACTTCTCGAAGTTCATAGGTCCCGACACATTCTTTCAATGCATCAACTTAGCCAGAGTTGAATTGTTTTTCGCGCAGCGTCAACTAGCTGACATTCGCAAGTCGGTCTGGGACTTGGAGCCAAAGGTGGATCTGGCAGACACCCACTTCCGGAGCTCAGCCGGCCAGCTTTACTTATTCACCCCATAACCGACTAAATCGGCCCCGCGCTGCACGTAACCGGCGGGGTCCGCCGCTCGCCCAGCACCACCGCGAAGCTGCCGGCGATGATCATCAGCCCGCCGGCCGCCAGGGCCCAGGTCAGGTGGTCGCCGAACAGCCAGACCCCGACGCAGGCGCCCATCAGCGGCTCGATATTGATGAACACCCCGGCGCTGGCGCTGTCGACCCGGGCCGAACCGAACTGCCAGGCCGCCGTGGCCAGCAAGGTGCTCAGGACGCCCAGGCCCAGGATCCCGCTCCAGGCGACCACGCTGAGATCCAGCTTCGGCGGGCCGTGCATCAGGAAGGCGATCGGCGTCACCGTGGCGGCGGCGATGATCACCGTCACCGCCGGGATGGCCATCTCGTTCGGCGCCTTGGGCGCGCGGCGCATCACGGTCAGCCAGGCCAGGAAGATGAACAGCGAGCCCAGCGACAGGGCCACCCCCAGGGGCGAGCCGGCGCCGTCGGGCTTGCCGGCGATCAGGGCGGCGCCGAGCGTCGCGGCGGCCACCCCGGCCCACGAGGCGCGGCTGACCTTTTCGCCCAGCAGCTTGGCCGCGATGGCGATCAGGGCCGGCATGGCCCCGACCAGCAGGGCCGCCAGGGTGACGCTGACATGGGCCAGGCCTTCGAACTGCACCATGAAGGCGATCCCGTACAGCGCCCCGGCCGCCAGGATCACCGGCGAGCCAAAGAGCGCCCGCGTTTCGGCGGTCCGCAGGGCGAACGGCGCGGCGACCACCGCCGCCACGGCGAACCGCAGCAGCACCATGTGGGCGGAGTCAGTTTCGCGCAGCACCAGCTTGCCCAACGGAAAGCCGAGGCCCCAGCAAAGGCCGGAGATGATCAGGGCGAGGAAGGCGATACGTTTCATGGCTGGGCTTCTAACCGTGTTCGCGCCGAGTTGCGTCAGCACCAAGCGCTGCGGGAGAATTCCCCGTCCCAAGTTGCTTGGCGACAGGCTCAGGATGAGGAGTTCGAATGCCGACACCGCAAAAGTAGCCCTCATCCTGAGCTTGTCGAAGGACGAGGGCGGCCCGCAAGCAGCTAGAGCTTCAGTCCGAACCGTGGTCCGATCGCCGTCATCGTCAGATAGAGGCCGACGGTCACCGCGCAGCCCAGGCCCAACGCCATCCAGAAGTTCACGCCCCGCCGCAGCAGGGCCGGCACGATCAGGAACATCGGCAGGGACGGCAGCACGTACCAGAACGTGGCCTCCACATGGGTCGCCATCCGGCCGACGTCGCGGGTGTCGCGCCACAGCCACAGCATGCCCAGGATGGAGATCAGCGGCAGCGAGGCGACCAGGGCGGCGAAGCCCGGCTGGCGCTTGGCGATCTCGGACACCAGGGCGATGATCACGCCGGAGATCGCGGCCTTGGCCAGAAGATAGAGCATCTGCGAAGGCTCCTTGGGGTGTCGCCGCGAGACTTCCGGCGCGACGTCAAAGCGTCAGGGACGGCCTGTCCGTCAGTTCTGCAACATTCGCCGGGGATTCTGACATCCCAGCGTTACATGGGGAATCGAGGTTCAACTCAAGGGACTTTTACCGGAGCACCTCCATGCGCTTGCAATCGCGCGGCCTGGCCTTGACGGCCGCCGCCGTACTCACCCTGTCCACCGCGGCGGTCGCCGTCGCCCAGGACGCCTCGCCGCCGCCCGGCATGCCACCGATGGCCGACGGCGGTCCGGGCGGTCCGATGATGCGCCACCACCGCCCCGACCCCGAGGCCCGCGCCCAGCACCTGCGCGACGTGCTGCAGCTGCGTTCCGACCAGGACGGCGCCCTGAAGGCCTATCTGGCCGCGTCCGGTCCGAAGGACTGGAACAGGGACGGAGGCAGGCGCGACGCCGCCGCCGGTCCGCCCAAGGCGCTGACCACGCCCGAGCGCCTGGACCGCGAGACCGAGCACCTGGCCCGCGCCAAGGCCCGCATCGACGCCACCCGGTCGTTCTACGCGGCCCTGTCGCCCAGTCAGAAGAAGGCCTTCGACGCTCTCGGCCCGATGGGCGGCGGCCATGGCCGGATGATGCACCGCGCCCAGTTCCGTCACTTCAAGGGCGGTCCGGGCCATCCGCCGATCGCGCCGCCGAAGGCTGACTGAGTTCGGCAGGAGGCTCCCCTAGGTAGCCTCCACGATTGCGGGCGCCCTTAAGGTCTTCTAAGGCTCGGAAATGGGCGCCCGTGATCAACACCATCCGCTGGATTTCCTGACGAACCCCGAGCGGTTCATGGCCTTTTCCCGTTGGGCCGCGCCGATGTTCGGCGTGATCGCCGCAGGTCTGGCCGCCGTCGGCCTGGTCCTGACCTTCGCCGTCCCCGAGGACTATCAGCAGGGCGACACGGTGCGGATGATGTTCATCCACGTGCCGGCCGCCTCGCTTTCGTTGTTCGTCTATCTCTGCTTGGGGATCGCCAGCTTTCTGGCCCTGGTGTTCCGCCACGCCCTGGCCGACGCCGCCGCCGTGGCCTGCGCGCCGCTGGGCGCGGCCTTCACCGTCCTGGCCCTGGCCACGGGCTCGCTGTGGGGCCGGCCGATGTGGGGCGCCTGGTGGGTGTGGGACGCCCGGCTGACCTCGGTGCTGGTGCTGCTGCTGTTCTATCTGGGCTACCTGGCCCTGCGCTCGGGCCTTGAGGACGAGCAGAAGGCGGCCCGGGCCGCCGCCATCCTGGCCCTGGTCGGCCTGATCAACCTGCCGATCGTCAAGTTCTCGGTCGAGTGGTGGAACAGTTTGCATCAGGGCAGCTCCACCCTGTTCGCCAAGCCGGAAAACCGCCTGCCGGCCGTCTATGCCTGGCCGATGCTGGTGATGAGCCTGGCCTATCTGTCGGCGTTCGGGGCCCTGTGGCTGGTGCGGATCCGCGCCCTGGTCTGGCGGCGCAAGGCCCGGGCCCTGGCCTTGCAAGCGGCGGAGGGTTGAGCATGCACTTCGATTTCGACGCCGGGAAATACGCCGTCTATGTCTGGCCGGCCTTCGCTCTTTCGGCCGCCGTCTTCGTCTGGATGATCGCCGACAGCCTGGCCTCGGCCCGCCGCTGGCGGCGCGAGGCCCAGCGGCTGCAGGCCTTACGCGAGGCGCGCAAGCCGTGAGGCGCTGGATCGGCTTCGCGCCGCTGATCGTTCTGGTGGCCCTGGCGGTGCTGTTCGCGGGCTACGCCCTCAAGCACGACCCGCGCGTCCAGCCCGACGCCCTGGTCGGCAAGCCGGTCCCGGCCGTGGTCCTGCCCGACCTCGACACCGGAGAGATGGTGGCGGTGCGGGAGGCGCTGTCAGGCCCGCACCTGATCAACTTCTATGCCTCCTGGTGCGCCCCCTGCCGCGTCGAGGCTCCGCAGCTGATGGCCCTGAAGGCCCGAGGCGTGACCGTGGTCGGGATCGCCTACAAGGACGAGCCGGCCCGCAGTCAGGCGTTCCTGGCCGAACTGGGCGATCCGTTCGCCGTCAAGCTGGTCGACCGCAACGGTCGCGCGGGCATCGAATTCGGCGTCACCGGCGTGCCCGAGACCTTCCTGGTCGGGGGCGACGGCATGATCCTGGCCAAGCACAGCGGCCCGCTGACCGACGCCGACGCCCAGAAGATGTTGGCCAAGCTGCGTTAGACGCGGAAAGGCCCGGACGGCTTGCGCCGGTCCGGGCCCTCGTTCGATTCTGGCGGTTCAGGCCGTTAGCAGCGCGAACCCTTGCCGATCTGGCTGCCGGCATAGGCGCCGACGCCGGCGCCCAGCAGGGTGCCGGGGGTGCGGTTGCCGTTGGAGACCGAGTTGCCGAGCAGGCCCCCGGCCACGGCGCCGATGATCGCGCCGGTCGCCTTGCCGCTCTTGCGGTCGGCGCGGCAGCGGTCGTAGCGGTTGTCATAGCGACGATCGTAACGGCTGTCGTAGCGCTCGTAGCGATGGTGGTCGCGATCATAGCGGCCGTCATGCGCCGAGGCGAAGCTGGGGGCCGAAACCAGGCTCAGAGCGGCCGTGGCGGCGGCGATCATCGTGGCGGCGGTCTTGGTGGTGGTGCGCATCGGCTTTCCCTTTCAGGTCAGATCCAGTCCGACCGCCCGGCCCCGATCCGGGTCGATCTTGGGGACACCCTACGCGCGGCTGTCTGAACGGCGTCGACAACCCGACTTTCATCTGGCGTTCAGGTTCATGACCGCCCTGCGGGTTTTCCCCGATTTTTAATGCGTCGGACCCGCGACCATTAACCGCGCGTTGACCATGCTCGCCGACTTTCCATTAACCATGATAGAGTCGCATTCATGAGCACGATCCGCCCCACCGGCCTGCCCTCCGTTCCCACGAGACCCGCATCCGCGCAGGGATCGCCGGCGGCTGGCGGCTCGCGCGCCGCGGCGTTCTTCCAGGCGGCCGTCAACGACGCCGCCGCGACCCGGCCCACGACTCCGCCGATCGCCGTCCAGCTGCAGACCCAGGCCCAGCCCCAACGTCAGCCGCCGGCCCGTCCGTTCGTCCAGCCGGCCGAGCAGCCACAGCGGATCCTGCGCCCCGGCTCGCTGCTGAACATCCTGGTCTAGACCCTAGGTCGGCCCCTAAACCGGCCAAGTCTCCGGGCTCATCGCCAGCACTTCGCCCGCCAGATAGAGCGAGCCACAGATCAGCACGTGCGGGGTCGGCGTCATCGCCAGCGCCTTGTCCAGCGCCGTCTCGACGCTGTCGCAGGCATGGGCCCGCAGACCCGCCAGCTCGGCCGCCGCCGCCGTCTGGGCGGCGCTGGCGGCGGCGTGGCCTTCGAACGTCACCGTGAACACCTTGGCTCCCAGCGGCGCGAACGGCGCGAAGAAGCCGCTGGCGTCCTTGTTGGCCAGCAGGCCCGAAATCAGCGCCACGGGCCGTCCGTCGCGGGCCGCCAACTCGCCCAAGGCTCGGGCCACGGCCTGGCCGGCATGAGGATTGTGGCCGCCGTCCAGCCAGAGATCGGCGCCGGCCGCCCTGGCGCGCTGCGCCAGCGGCCCGGCCGTCAGGCGCTGGAACCGCGCGGGCCAGGTCGCGGCTGCGATCCCCTGGGCCATCGCCGCCTCGTCGATGCGCGGGTGGTTCAGGACCAGCAGCGTCGCCACCGCCAGGCCGGCGTTGGCGAACTGGTGCTCGCCCGGCAGGGACGGAGCCGGCAGGTCCAGCAGGCGGTCCTGAAGTTGGACCAGCAGCCGTCCGCGCTCGTTCCAGGCGTCGAAATCGCGGCCCGCCAACGTCAGGGGCGCTTCGAAGAGGTCGGCCTCGCGCTCGACGACCCGTTCGGCCTCTTCGGCCTGGCGGGCGCTGACCACCGGGGTGTTGGGTTTGATGATCCCGGCCTTTTCCTGGGCGATGGCCGCCAGGGTGTCGCCCAGGAACTCGCGGTGGTCGATGTCTATCGGGGCGATGACGCTGACCGCCGGCATGACCAGGTTGGTGGCGTCCAGGATCCCGCCCAGGCCCACCTCGACCAGGCACAGGTCGGCCGGAACTTCCGAAAAGGCCTGGAAGGCCGCGGCGGTGGTGATTTCGAAGAAGGTGATCGGCAGGCCGGCGTTGGCGGCTTCGACCCGCTCCAGCACGTCGGCCAGGTGCTCGTCGGTGATCAGGACGCCGGCCAGGCGGATGCGCTCGGAAAAGCGCACCAGATGCGGCGAGGTGAAGACGTGGACCTTCAGGCCGGCCGCCTCGGCCATGGCCCGCAGATAGGCGACGGTCGAGCCCTTGCCGTTGGTGCCGGCCACGTGGATCACCGGCGGCAGGCGCTTCTGCGGATCGCCCAGGGCGGCGCATAGCCGGATCATCCGATCCAGCGACAGGTCGATCAGCTTGGGATGCAGGGTCTGCAGCCGCGCCAGCGCGGCGTCATGGGCGCGAAGGTGGTCGGTCATGGAGTGTTCGCCCTCGTCCTTCGACAGGCTCAGGATGAGGGCTATTGCTCGCTCAGGCTAAACTCGATCCTCATCCTGAGCTTGTCGAAGGACGAGGATCGTTCGCCAACTTTGGCTAAGCCGCCTTCAGTCCGCGTCCCATCATCAGGGTGCCCAGGATCGAGCCCAGCACAGCCGGCAGCTCCTTGCGGGGCGTGACGCGGTCGACCATGCCCTTCTCGACCAGGTATTCCGAGCGCTGGAAGCCCGGCGGCAGGGTCTCGCGGATGGTCTGCTCGATCACCCGGGGACCGGCGAAACCGATCAGGGCGCCCGGCTCGGCCAGGTGCACGTCACCCAGCATGGCGTACGAGGCGGTGACGCCGCCGGTGGTCGGGTCGGTGAGGACCACGACATAGGGCAGGCCGACGTCCTTCATCTGGTTGATGGCCAGGGTCGTGCGGGCCATCTGCATCAGGGACAGGGCCCCTTCCTGCATCCGCGCGCCGCCGGCGGCGGTGAAGGCCACCAGCGGAACCTGGCGCTCGATCGCGGCCTCGGCGGCGGCGATGAAGCCTTCGCCGGCGGCCATGCCCAGCGAACCGCCCATGAAGGCGAAGTCCTGGACCAGGGCCACGGCGGGAACGCCGCCGACCTTGCCGAAGGCGATGGCCATGGCGTCCTGCTCGCCGGTCGCCTTGCGGGCGGCGGCCAGGCGGTCCTTGTAGGACTTGCCGTCCGAGAACTTCAGCGGATCCTCGAACACGGCCGGGGTCGGCAGGACCTCGAATTGCGCTTCATCGAAGGTGAATTTGAAGCGCAGCTCGGGACCGATGCGCATGTGGCGTCCGGCCGGGGTGACCCACAGGGCCGCCTCCAGGTCGGAGCGGTAGATCATCTCGCCCGTGTCGGGGCACTTGACCCAGAGGTTCTCGGGCGTCTCGCGTTTCGCGAACGCGCCGCGCACGCCGGGCGCGATCCGCGACAGCCAGCCGCCGCGTCGCTCGGTCGCGACCTTGGTCTTGTCGCCCTTTTTGGGCCCCTGGGGTTCAGCCATCGCCATAGCCTTCAGCCTCACGCCAATTCGAGTCGCGCCGACCGCACAGCCTTAGCCAGCTCCGACGCCTTGAGAAGAACCTTCTCGGTCACGTTTTCGTTCATCTTGGCCGCGGACTCTATTTCGTCCACCAGGGCCGAGCCCACCACGGCCGCGTCGGCGACGCGCGCCACGGCGGCCGCCTGGACCGGGGTGCGGATGCCGAAACCGACGGCCACCGGCAGACCCGAGGCCGCGCGCAGCCGGGCCACGGCCGGGGCCACGTCGCCGGCGTCCGCCGACTTCACGCCGGTCACGCCCGCCACCGACACGTAATAGACGAAGCCCGAGGTGCGGCGGACCACCATCGGCAGCCGCTTGTCGTCGGTGGTCGGGGCGGCCAGGCGGATCAGGGCGATCCCTTCGGCCTCCAGCGCGTCGGTCAGGGGCCCCGCTTCTTCCGGCGGGCAATCGACGATGATCAGGCCGTCGACACCGGCCGTCGCGGCGGCGGCGGCGAAGGCCGGGAAGCCGCGATTGAGCACCGGGTTCAGATAGCCCATCAGGATGATCGGGGTGTCGCCGTCGCCCTCGCGGAAGGCGGCGACCAGGTCCAGCGTGCCCTGCAGGGTCATGCCCGAGGCCAGGCCGCGCTGGGCGGCGCGCTGGATGGTCGGACCCTCGGCCATCGGGTCGGAGAACGGAAAGCCCAGCTCGATCAGGTCGGCGCCGGCGCCCGGCAGGCCCTTGAGCACGCTAAGGGTCGTGGCGGCGTCGGGATCGCCGGCCATGATGTAGGTCACGAAACCGGCGCGGTTCTCGGCCTTCAGCGCCGCGAAGCGGCGGTCGATACGGTCTTTGGTCACGCTGGATAGGTCCTAGATCTTGCGCCCGAGAGCCTCGGCCACCGTGAAGATGTCCTTGTCGCCGCGACCGCAGAGATTCATCACCACGATCTTGCCCTTGCCCAGTTCCTTGGCGATGTCGCCGACCCGGGCCAGGGCGTGGGCCGGCTCCAGGGCCGGGATGATGCCTTCGAGGGTCGAGCACAGCTGGAAGGCCGCCAGGGCCTCGTCGTCGGTGGCCGAGACATATTCGGCCCGGCCGATCTCGTGGAGGAACGAGTGCTCCGGACCGATGCCCGGATAGTCCAGGCCCGCCGAGATCGAGTGGGCGTCGATGATCTGGCCGTCATCGTCCTGCAGCAGGTAGGTCTTGTTGCCGTGCAGCACGCCCGGCCGCCCGCCGGTCAGCGAGGCGGCGTGCTTGTCGGTGGAGACGCCGTGCCCGGCCGCCTCGACGCCGATCAGCCGCACGCCCTCATCGGCCAGGAACGGGTGGAACAGGCCGATAGCGTTGGAGCCGCCGCCGATGCAGGCCACCACGGCGTCGGGAAGACGCCCTTCCATCTCGAGGATCTGCTCGCGCGCCTCGATGCCGATCACGCTCTGGAAATCGCGGACCATCACCGGATAGGGGTGCGGGCCGGCCGCGGTGCCGATCAGGTAATAGGTGTCGTGCACGTTGGTCACCCAGTCGCGCATCGCCTCGTTCATGGCGTCCTTCAGGGTGCCGGTGCCCGAGGTCACCGGGCGCACTTCGGCGCCCAGCAGGTTCATGCGGAACACGTTGGGCTTCTGACGCTCGACGTCGGTGGCGCCCATGTAGACGACGCACGGCAGGCCGAAGCGGGCGCAGACGGTGGCGGTGGCCACGCCGTGCTGGCCGGCGCCGGTCTCGGCGATGATCCGGGTCTTGCCCATGCGCATGGCCAGCAGGATCTGGCCCAGGGCGTTGTTGATCTTGTGCGAGCCGGTGTGGTTCAGCTCGTCGCGCTTGAAATAGATCTTGGCCCCGCCGAAGTGCTCGGTCAGCCGCTCGGCGAAATAGAGCGGGCTGGGTCGGCCGGCGTAGTGGGTGTTGTAGCCGGCCAGCTCGGCCTGGAAGGCCGGGTCCGCCTTGGCGGCGGCGTAAGCCTCGCCCAGCTCCAGCACCAGCGGCATCAGGGTCTCGGCGACATAGCGGCCGCCGAAATCGCCGAAGCGACCGTTGGCGTCGGGATAGGCCGAATAGTCGTTGGGCTTGCTGGGGGCGTTCACAGGGCCATCCAAGGGTTCAGGCGCGTTTGACGGCGTCCAGGAACGCCGTGATCAGAGCCGGGTCCTTTAGGCCGGGACCCCGTTCGACGCCAGAGGAAACGTCCATCAGGGGCGCGCCGGAAGCCTTGATCGCCTCGGCCACGTTCCACGGATCCAACCCTCCGGCCAGGAAATGCGGGCGAGAAAATCGCCGGCCTTCCAGCAGGCTCCAGTCGAACCTTGCGCCGGTGCCGCCGGGCAGGGCTGATCCTTGCATGGGTCTCGCGTCGAACATCAGGTGCTCGACGACGCCGTCGAAGGCGGCGGCCTGGTCGACGTCGGCGGTCGACGAGACCGAGAAGGCCTTGATCACCCCGGCGCCGCTGCGCTGGGCGATCTGGCGAACGCGGGACGGGGTCTCCTTGCCGTGCACCTGGATTAGGTCGGGCTTCAGCGTGGCCATCAGCCGATCGACCAGGGCGTCGTCGGGATCGACCGTGACGGCCACGGTCTTGACCGGGCGGTTCCGGAGGGGCGCGGCCAGCCGGGCGGCGGTCTCGGGGTCGAGGTTGCGGGGGCTCTTGGCGAAGAACACGAAGCCGACGAAGGCCGCGCCGCCGCTCACGGCGGCGGTGACGGTCTCGGGCGTGGAGAGCCCGCAGATCTTGGCCTTGGTGGTCATGGAGGGGGAGGTACGGTTTCGAGGTCGTGGGTGCAAGACCCCCTCCGGCCCTCCGGGCCACCTCCCCCAGAGGGG
>NZ_JBAPVS010000231.1:0-14375 GCF_049283275.1 Caulobacter sp.
CTCCCCCTTTGGGGGAGGTGGCCCGGAGGGCCGGAGGGGGGTCAGGTGCTGGGCCGTCCCGTCGCCAGCGCCCCATACAGCTCCGGCCGACGATCGCGGAAGAACCCCCAGGCCGCGCGGTGGGTGCGCAGGAAGTCCAGGTCGAAGGTCCCGGTCACCAGGCCTTCGTCAGCGTGGCCCAGCTCGCTGATCAGGTCGCCACGATGGTCGGCCACGAAGGACGAGCCGTAGAAGGTCTGGCCGCCGTTCGGATAACCGTCCCACGGCTCGAAGCCGATGCGGTTTGCGCCGATCACCGGGATCACGTTCGACACCGCGTGGCCCTGCATCGCTCGCTGCCAGGGCAGGGTCGTGTTGAGGCTGGGATCATGCGGCTCGCTGCCGATGGCGGTCGGGTAGAACAGGGCCTCGGCGCCCATCAGCGCCATGGCGCGGGCGGCCTCGGGGTACCACTGGTCCCAGCAGATGCCGACGCCCAATCGGCCGAATCGCGTATCCCAGACCTTGAAGCCCGTGTCGCCCGGCCGGAAGTAGTACTTCTCCTGATAGCCGGGACCGTCGGGGATGTGGCTCTTGCGGTAGAGGCCCAGCATCGCGCCGTCGGCGTCGGCCATGACCAGGCTGTTGAAATAGTGCGGGCCTTCGCGCTCGAAGATCGAGATCGGGATGACCACGCCCAGCTCCCCGGCCAGGGGCGCGATGGCCTTGACCACCGGATGCTCGCGCCATGGATGGGCTTCGGCGAACCACTTCTCTTCCTGCGTGACGCAGAAATAGGGGCCCTGGAACAGCTCGGACGGCAGGATCACCTGGGCGCCGCCGGCCGCGGCCTCGCGGATGAAGGCTTCGGTCTTCTTGATGTTGGCCTGCAGGTCCATCCCATACGAGGTCTGGATGGCGGCGACGCTGAGCGTGCGGGTCATTCGCCGGGCTCCTGTTGGCTGATGCAGTGGAACGAGCCGCCGCCGGTCAGGATGGCGGTCGAGGGCAGGCCGATGACCTCGCGCTCGGGGAACAGGCCGCTGATCACCTCGACGGCGAAGGCGCCCGACTCCTCGGCGTAGATCGGCACGATCACCGCCTCGTTGGCGATCAGGAAGTTCATGTGCGAGGCCGGGACGATCTCGCCGTCCTCGTTCAGGATGCGGCCCGGCGAGGGGATGCGCACCACCTGCAGGGGCGAGCCGCGGCCGTCGGTCATAGCCGCCAGGGTGCGGGCGGTCTCGGCATAGACCTCAGCGTTGGGATCGTCCGCCCCGAAGGCCATCGGACAGGCCACCACGCCCGGCGCGACGAAGCGGGCCAGGTTGTCGATGTGGCCGTCGGTGTGGTCGTTCAGCAGGCCGTCGCCCAGCCACAGCACCTTTTTGACGCCCAGCGAGGCGGCCAGGGCGGCCGAGGCCTTGGCCTCGTCGAAGTCGCCGTTGCGGTTCTCGTTCAGCAGACACTGGCGGGTGGTCAGCACGCAGCCCATGCCGTCGTGGTCCAGCGAACCACCTTCGAGCACGAAGGCGTTGCGGGCCAGAGGCGCGCCGCTGGCGGCGGCGATCTGCTCGGCGACCAGGTCGTCGCCCTCCATCTCGTACTTGCCGCCCCAGCCGTTGAACAGGAAGCCGGCCGCCACCGGACCGTTGGCGGTGTCGACGAAGATCGGGCCGGTGTCGCGCAGCCAGATGTCGCCGAACTGCCCCCGGACGATCTCGACCTTGGTGTCGGCGAGGCGAGCACGGGCGGCGGCCTCAGCCTCGTCACCGACCACCATCAGACGGACGCGTTCGCCGCCGGGACCGGCCAGGGCGCGCGCCAAGGCGGCGACCTCGTCCTGGGCCTGGTCGAGATCTTCACGCCAGAGCTCGGCGTGGCTGGGGAAACCCACCCACATGGCGCGGTGCGGAGCCCATTCGGCGGGGACGGTCGGGGTCATAAGCAGAAACCTGGATCGAAACGGGAGGCGCAAATGGGCCGAGACGGCCCGCGGGTCAAGCCGCCCTTCTAGCAAACTGCTGCGACAAAAGAAAAAGGGCGGCCCGTTGCCGGACCGCCCCCTGTCTTCGGATCCCGTCGAGACGGGTCCTGGTCTGTCTTAGAAATTGACCCGCAGCGAGATCTGAGCCGTACGCGGAGCACCGATGTAGCCGTAAGGCTGGTTGGTGATGTTGTACTGGTTGGCGGCCTTGAGGATCGGGTTGGCGGTGACCTGGGTGCCCAGGCTGCCGTAGTATTCCTTATCGAAGACGTTCCAGACGTTCAGCTGGATGAAAGCGCCCTTGAGCACCGAGTCCAGCGTGTAGCGAGCGTCCAGGTCGAACACGGTGTAGCCGTCGACCGCCAGATCGTTCAGGTCGGTGGCGTAGCGCTTGCCGGTGTACTTGCCCTGGAAGCCGATCTGGAACGGACCGTCTTCGTAGTTGATCCGGCCGCCGAACATCACCTTCGGGGTTTCGACCAGCTGCTTGCCTTCGATGTGGGCGTAGATGCCCGGCTGGACCAGCAGCGCGTCTTGATACGGGGCGTCGGTGTAGGTCGCCGAGGCGGCCAGCGACAGCTCGTCGGTCAGGCGACCGCCGACTTGCCCTTCCAGGCCCTTGATGTCGACGGCGCCGACGTTGCGCTCACGATACGAGTCGGTGTCCGGGTCGTAGGTGGACACGACGCGGTTCTTGAACTCGGTCGTATAGGCGCTGGCCGTGGCGTAGTAGCCCGGCATGTTGAAGCGGTAGCCCACTTCGGCGGTCTTGGTGGATTCCGGAGCGGCGCTCAGCGAGCCGATCGAGCCGTCGGCCAGACGCTTGACGGTGTAGTAGCTGTCCGTCTTCAGGGCCGAGATCTGTTCCGAGTAGCTGGCGTAGAACGCGTTGTGCTCGTCCAGATCATACGACACGCCGACGTTCGGCAGCGTCTTCTTGATCTTCACGTCGTAGGCGAACGGCCGAATGTACTGCGTCGTGGAACCGGCAAACTGGACGTTGCCGTTGGCCAGCGTGGTGCTCGGGACCTGCGTGGTGCAAAGCACGGTGCTGGTGCCGTTCGAGGTGTAGCAATACTGGTTGAGTTCGCGGGTGAACTCCTTGTGCTGCACGCCGATGGTGACGTTCAGCTTGTCGTCGATGAACTTGCCACGATACTCGAACGCGACTTGGTTCAGCTCGGCGATCGAGAAGCGGTCGCGGAAGCGCAGCAGCGCGCCGTCGGCGCCGACGATGCGATCGCCGCCCCAGGTTTCCTTGCCGCCGAACCAGTTCTTCATGAAGCCGGTGTCTTGGTCGACATAGCCGGCTTCCGAGGTCTGACGGTGACGACCGCGGTCGAAGGTGTAGGCCAGACGCAGGGTGTTGGTGTCATTCAGGTGCCAGATCAGCGAGCTGTTGACGCCATAGCGACGGGTGTTGGTGTTCGAGGGCGACATGTAACGGACCGAGTCCATGCAGTCGCCGTCGCCGTTCAGATCAACGCCGCGGTTGGTGGCCGAGATCGTGCCCACCTTGCAGCTGGCGAAGGTGGTGGCCGTGCCGACCAGCTTGGCGTCATATTCGTTGATCGCCACCTGCTGGGTGCCGCCGTTCGCCATCGTGTACTGGAACGACGGGTCGAACGTGAAGATCAGGTTGTCGGTCAGGCTAAAGCGCGACTTCATGCGCAGGTTGCCGGTGTTCGACGGGTTGATGCGGCCGCCCCACCAGTTCGAACCGTTCGGGTCGGTGTCGCGCGTCCCGGCGACCTTGGTCGGCTTGATCCAGTCGTAGATGCCGGTCGTGGCCGTGGTGTTGTTGCGGTAGTCCCAGTCCCAGCCGTACTGAGCGGTTTCCGGGATGATCGAGCCATCCGAGGCGCCCAACTGGGCGAAGTTGTAGTTGAAATTGCGGTTGATGTTCCAGTTGGCCGACAGGCTGACATAGTCGCCCTTCGAGCCGATGTCCTGCCAAATGCGGGCGTTCAACTGGGTCTTCTCGAGGTCACCCTCGCCCTTGAACTTGTCGTACTTCTGGTAGGAGCCCGAAACCCAGGCCTTGGTGCCCCAGGGGCCGAACGCGCCGCTGTTGAGCAGGCCGAAAATCCGGCCGTAGTCGAAGCTGCCGTACGAGGCGACCACCGAGCCGCCGAACTCTTCGGTGGGCTTTAGAGTCGTGTAGTTGATGACGCCGCCGGTGGCCGAGATCGTCGGAGTGTCGATGTCGGTCTGGCCGGTTGTGACGCTGGCCTTCTCGATCAATTCCGGATCCAGCTGCTGGTTCGAATACAGCGCGTAGTTGCCGGTGTCGTTGGTCGGGATGCCATCGAAGGTCAGCGAGATACGGGCGCCGTCGAAGCCGCGCAGACGGATGTTGCCGCCGCTGGTGCCGTAAGGGTCGTTGTTGGTGAACGACAGGCCGGGGACCAGGTTCAGCGATTGCAGGATCGTCTGGCCAGGAGCCTGGTGGCTAATGAATTCCTGGTCGATGGTCGAACGCGACTTCGGCGCGGTCTCGGCGACCACGGCGCCGGCGATCGACTTGGCGCCGGTGGCGGTCACGACGACCCTGTCGACTTCAGTCGTACCCGACGACTGAGCCATGGCGGCGGTGGCGCTGATCAGGCAGCCGACCAACGCGGTGGACGCCAGACAGGCGAGCTTTTTCGTCATCATTTTGATCTATCCCCTCATTAGGTCACGACGCGGCGCATAAAGCCCGCCGGACCATGTCATTAAGAGGCTCTTTACCGACGATTTTAGAAGGTTTGGTGACGGAAAGGCCACGATGGCGGATAAAGCCGCCGCGAGCGCCCCGCTTGCAACACATTTAGTCAGTGCGCTCTTACTTATGCGGGAGAAATCAGCGTGGCTCTTGACGAAACGACGCGGTCCGACCAGGCGCGCGCCTGGCGATTGACCCTCGTCTTCGTGGGGGTGCTGACGATTCTGCGCATGGCGGCGATCTTCACGACCCCCCTGGAGTTGTACCCGGACGAAGCACAGTACTGGCTGTGGTCGCGCCACCTGGATTTCGGCTATTTCTCCAAGCCGCCGATGATCGCCTGGCTGATCTGGGTCACCACCCGAATCGGCGGCGACGCCGAGCCGTGGCTGCGGGCCGGTTCGCCCGTGCTCAACGCCTTGACGGCCCTGGTCATCGGCCGCATCGCCCAGCGCCTCTATGGCGGTCAGCCGAACGGCAAGTGGATCGGAATGGTCGCCGCGGCGGTCTTCAGCCTGATGCCGGGCATTCAGTTGTCGTCGGTGCTGATCACCACCGACACGCCGCTCCTGTTCTTCCTGGCCTTGATGCTGTGGGCCTGTGTCGCCCTCCCGGACGCTCCACCCCGCCTGCGGCCCTGGCTCGCCGCCGGCATGGGGGCGGCGCTGGGCCTGGCGCTTCTGAGCAAATACGCGGCGATCTACGCCCTGGTCGGCCTAGCCGCGCACCTGTTCCTGTCGCGCCAGGCCCGTCGCGCCTGGACGCCGGTCATGGCGGCCGCCTTCCTCGCGGCCCTGTCGGCGGTCTTCGCGCCGAACCTGATCTGGAACTACCAGCATCACTTCTCGACGCTTGAGCATACGGTGGCCAACGCCAACTGGAAGACCGGCCGGCTGCTCAACCCCCTGGAACTGTTCCGTTTCGTCGGCTCGCAGTTCGGGGTGTTCGGACCCGCGCCGTTCGCCGTGCTGAGCGGCGGCGCCCTGCTGCTGACGCTTCGCAAGCGGCTGGCCCAGGCTGACATCATGCTGCTGTGCTTCACCGTCCCGCCGCTGGTCGCCGTGGCGGCCCAGGCCTTCGTGTCGCGCGCCAACGCCAACTGGGCGGCGGCGGCCTATGTCGCCGGCTCGGTGCTGGTCGCCGCCTGGCTGCTGCGCTGGAACGCGCGCCGCTGGCTGATCGGCGGCCTGGCCGTGCAGGCGGTGATGGCGGCGCTGTTCCTGGCCTGGGTGATCGATCCTCGCACCGCCGAGGCCATGGGCATGGCCAACGCCTTCAAGCGAACCCGCGGGTGGGATCAGACGGTGCAGGCGATCATCGAGCGGGCGCGCGAGGAACAGGCCCTGCGGGGCGGCCTGACCGCCGTCGCCGTCGACGACCGCTTTCTCTACAACGTCGCCGCTTATTACGGCCGCGACTATTTCGGCACGCCGGCCGCCCCGCCGCTCCGGATGTGGCTGCATGAGATCGCCCCCCGCAACCAGGCCGAGGTCGAGGCGCCGCTGGACGCCGCCCTGGGCCGCCGCGCGCTGATCGCCAGCCTGGAGGGAATCTATCGCGGCAAGATCCAGCAGGACTTCAAGACGACCTCGGACCTGCAGATCGTCCGGGTGCGGCTGGACAAGAAGCGCTCGCGCCGGACGGACCTGTTCATCGCCCAGGGGTTCCAGCCCGTGCCGCGCGATCCGGTGACGGGTCTGCCGCCGACCCCCAAGCCGAGGCCTTAGCTGGATCCTCCCCCCGTGGGGGAGGCGGCCGAAGGCCGGTGAGGGGAGTTTTAGGAGGTTCGATCAGACCCAGGTCGCCGGCCGATCACTCCCCCCTCCGTCGGCTGCGCCGACACCTCCCCCAACGGGGGGAGGGTTTTAAACCCCGACTTCGAACGCCGCCTCGGTCTTGGCCTTGACCTCGTCCGCGGTCACCCCCGGCGCCAGCTCGATCAGCCGGACCGGCGTCTTGCCGCGGTTGATCTCGAATACGCCCAGCTCGGTGATCAGCAGATCCACCACGCCGGCCCCGGTCAGGGGCAGCGAGCAGCGGTGCAGCAGCTTGGGCGCGCCGGACTTTTCGCAGTGGTCCATGACCACCACCACCCGCTTGACGCCGGCCACAAGGTCCATGGCCCCGCCCATGCCCTTGACCATCTTGCCGGGCACCATCCAGTTGGCCAGGTCGCCGGTCTCGGACACCTGCATGCCGCCCAGGATCGACAGGGCGATGTGGCCGCCACGGATCATCGCGAAGCTGTCGGCAGACGAGAAGTACGAGCTGGAGTCCAGCTCGGTGATCGTCTGCTTGCCGGCGTTGATCAGGTCGGCGTCCTCTTCCCCCTCGTAGGGAAAGGGGCCCATGCCCAGCATGCCGTTCTCGCTCTGCAGCGTCACGGACATGCCCTGGGGAATATAGTTGGCCACCAGGGTCGGGATGCCGATGCCCAGGTTCACGTAGAAGCCGTCCCGCAGCTCCTTGGCCGCCCGTTCGGCCATCTGGTCGCGCGTCCAGGCCATTAGACGGTCTCCCCAATCTTTTCTTCACGAGGACGAGTGGTCACGCGTTCGATGCGCTTCTCGAACTTGGCGCCCTTGATCAGGCGGTCGACATAGATGCCGGGGGTGTGGATGTTGTCCTTGTCCAACGCCCCGATTTCCACGACCTGTTCGACCTCGACGACGGTGGCCTTACCGGCCGTGGCCATCATCGGATTGAAGTTGCGGGCGGTCTTTCGGTAGACGAGGTTGCCCTCGGCGTCGGCCTTCCAGGCCTTGACGATCGACAGGTCGGCGACGAGGCCGCGTTCCATCACGTATAGCTCGCCGTCGAAATCGCGCACTTCCTTGCCCTCGGCCACCAGGGTGCCGACCCCCGTGCGCGTGAAGAAGGCGGGGATGCCCGCCCCGCCGGCGCGGATGCGCTCGGCCAGGGTGCCTTGCGGATTGAACTCCAATTCCAGTTCGCCGCTGAGGTAGAGCTGTTCGAACAGCTTGTTCTCGCCCACATAGGACGAGATCATCTTCTTGATCTGGCGGTTCTCCAGCAGAATCCCCAGGCCGAAGCCGTCGACGCCGCAATTGTTGGAGACCACCGTGAGGTCCTTGACGCCCGTTTCGCGGATCGCCGCGATCAGGTTCTCGGGAATGCCGCACAGGCCGAAGCCTCCGGCCATGATGGTCATGCCATCGAATAAAAGACCCGCCAGCGCTTCGGCGGCTGTGGACTTGACCTTGTCGACCATGGTTCCTCCCGGAGCGACGTTCGACGACTGCTCTGAGCCGCCGTACGGAGAAATTCAACCCTTGATGAATAAAATTTCGATCTGCGGAGTTTCGGCGTGACGGATCAGGCTAACCCTGGGGAAGCTACCATCGGGCTCGCGGCGCCCGCCACCTCGGGCGTGCTGTTGACCCTGGCGCATCCGGCGCTTGAGCGCTCTCGCGCCAACCGCGCCCTGGCCAAGGCGGCCAAGGGCCTGGAAGGGGTCACCTTCCACGATCTCTACGAGACCTATCCGGACTTCGCGATCGACATCGAGGCCGAGCAGCAGAAGTTAACGGCGCACGACGTCATCGCCGTGCAGTTCCCGCTCTATTGGTACTCGACCCCGGCCCTGCTGAAGGAGTGGTTCGACCTGGTCTGGCTGCACGGCTTCGCCTACGGCCTGGACGGCAACGCCCTGGCCGGCAAGCGCCTGTTCGCCGCCTGCACCACCGGCGGGGCGGCCAAGGCCTATCACGCCCACGGCTACAACCGCTTCTCGATGGACGAATATCTTCGCCCCCTGGAGCAGACCGCCTATCTGTGCGGCATGGTCTGGGAGACGCCCTTCGTGGTGCACGGCGCGGCGACCAAGGACGACGAGGAGCTGAAGGCCGAGGCCCTGCGCTACCGCGCCCGCATCGCCTCGCTGCTGACCGCCCCCGCTGACGCCGAACTGGGGGCCTGAACCATGCCTTTCCTCGTGCAAACCCTGGTCTATCTGGCCGCCGCCGTCATCTCCGTGCCGATCGCCAAGCGCCTGGGCCTGGGCTCGGTGCTCGGCTACCTGATCGCCGGTGTGGTGATCGGGCCGTTCGCCCTGTCGCTGGTCGGCGAGCAGACCGACATCATGACCTTCGCCGAGTTCGGCGTGGTCATCCTGCTGTTCCTGATCGGGCTGGAGGTCCAGCCCTCGACCCTGTGGGACATGCGCAAGGCGATCTTCGGTTTCGGCGGAACCCAGGTCATCGGGACCTCGCTGGCCATCGCCGGCGTCGCGATGCTGCTGGGCCTGCCCTGGCAGACATCCCTGGCTGTCGGGATGGTGCTGGCCATGTCGTCCACCGCTATCGTGCTGCAGACCCTTGACGAGAAGGGCCTAAGGCAAGGGCCGGTCGGACGCGCCGCCTTCGGGATCCTGCTGCTGCAGGACCTGGCGGTGATCCCGATGTTCGCCCTGCTGCCGACCCTGGCGACCATCGCCCCGCCGGTCCACGCCGAAACCTCCGCCCATGGCGGCATGAACCTGGTCGCCCACCTGCCGCCCTGGGCCCAGGGCATCGCGGTGTTCGTCGCGGTCGGCGCCGTGGTCGGCGGCGGTCGCTACCTGGTGCGGCCGATCTTCCGCTTCATCGCCGAGGCCCGTCTGCGCGAGATCTTCACCGCCGCGGCCCTGCTGATCGTGGTCGGGGTGGCCAGCCTGATGCAGATGGTCGGGCTTTCCCCGGCGCTGGGCGCGTTTCTGGCCGGGGTGGTGCTGGCCGAAAGCGAGTTCCGCCGCGAGCTGGAAACCGACATCGAGCCGTTCCGCGGCCTGTTGCTGGGCTTGTTCTTCATCACCGTGGGGGCCGGCATCGACCTGAAGCTGGTGGCCGGCCAGCCCGTCACCCTGATCGGCCTGGTGCTGGGCTTGATGACGCTGAAGTTCGTGGTCGTGTTCGTCCTGGCCCGACTGTTCGGAGCCCCGGCCCGCGGCGCGGCGGCCGTCGCCACCGCCCTGGCCCAGGGCGGGGAGTTCGCCTTCGTGTTGCTCAGCTTCACGGTCGGGGCCGGCGTGATCGGCGCGAGCCTGGCGGCCCTGCTGACCGCCGCCGTCGCCGTCTCCATGGCTCTTACCCCGGTGGCGATGATCCTCTACGAGCGCATCGCCCAGGCCTTCGATGCGGCGATCCCCAAGGTGGTCCCCGACACCGGGGCCTTCGATGACAGCGAGCCGGACATCATCATCGCCGGCTTCGGACGGTTCGGCCAGATCACCGGCCGCCTGCTGACCGCCAACGGCTTCCGCTCCACGGTGCTGGACAGCGACATCGAGCAGATCGACCTGCTTCGCCGCTTCGGCCGCCGGGTTCACTACGGCGACGCCACGCGGATGGACCTGCTGCGGGCCGCCGGCATCGAGCGGGCCCGGATGCTGATCGTCGCCTTGGACGATCGCGAAAAGACCGTCGAGCTGGTCGAGACCGCCCGCAAGGCCTTCCCTGAGCTCGTGATCCTGGCCCGGGCCTGGGACCGCCGCCACGCCTACGACCTGCTGGCCAACGGGGCCGACGCGGTCGAGCGCGAGACCTTCGAGGCGGCCCTGGCCCTCGGGACCACCGCCCTGCAGAAGCTGGGCTACCGCGCCCACCGCGCTCACCGCGCCGGCGCGATCTTCCGCCGCCACGACCGTAAGTCGTTCGAGGATCTGCGTCCGGTCTGGGGTCAGGAGGAGGCCTATATCCTGGCCTCGCGCGACGCGGCCCAGACCATGGACAAGCTGCTCAACGCCGACTTGGCGCGCTTGCGGCCCGGCGATGCGACCGGCGCCTGGGACACCGCCAGCCTCGACGAGGAACTGCGGGAACGGGCCGAACGGGAAGCGGCCACGCGCGAGGCGGCCAAGTAGAGAAACCCTTCATCGAACACCCGTCGTTAAGCCGTGCTTGCTAGGCTGCGCCTCCATGAGCAACCGCCCTTCCTCCACGGGGGTCACCCCAGAACAGCTGGCGACCCTCAGCCACGAGTTCCGCACGCCGCTGAACGGCGTGCTGGGCATGGCCCGGTTGTTGGAAGGCACGCGGTTGACGGCCGAGCAAAAGGCCTATGTCGGCGCCCTGCGCGAGAGCGGCGACCACCTGCTGTCCCTGGTCAACGACGTGCTCGATTTCGCCCGGCTGGGCGCCACGACCATCGAGCTGCACACCGCTCCGGTCGATGTCGAGAACCTGCTGCGCCAGGTCGCCGAACTGCTGAGCCCCCGGGCTCATGAAAAGAACATCGAGATCGCCTGGGCCGCTGCGCCGGGCCTGCCGACCCTCCTGGCCGACGAGGGCCGGCTGCGGCAGGTGTTGCTGAACTACGCGGGCAACGCCATCAAGTTCACCCAGACCGGCGGGGTGCTGCTGAGCGCCGACCTGGCCGCCGGCTCTTTCGACGCCAAGGGGCGCATCCGCTTTTCCGTCCGCGACACCGGACCGGGCGTGGCGCCCGAGGCGCGGGCCGCGATCTTCGAAGCCTTCGTCCAGACCGACCCCTCGCACCAGGCCCAACTGGGCGGTGCGGGCCTAGGCCTGGCCATCGTCGCCCGCCTGGCCGGCGCCATGAACGGCGAGGCCGGGGTCGGCGGCGAGCTGGGCCAGGGCGCCGACTTCTGGTTCGACGCGCCGTTCGCCTTCGCGCCGTCACGTCCGGCGGACCAGCCGCTGAGCGGCCGCTGCGTGGCCGTCGCCTCGCCCAACGCCATGGTCCGCGAGGCCGCCGTCCGTCAGATTCGCGCCAGCGGCGGCCTGGCCCTGGCCGGCGAGACCGTCGCCGCGGCCCTGAGGAACGCGCCGGCCGACACGGTGCTGTTGCTGGACGCCGCCTCGATCGCAAAAGGGGCCGGACCGCGCGGCGCGCTGAAGCCCCCGGCCGACCATGCCTGCGTCGCCTTGCTGACCCCGGACCAGCGCGACCGCATCCCCAAGCTGAAGGCCGCCGGCCTGGGCTATCTGATCAAGCCGCTGCGCCGCGCCTCGCTGATCGCCCAGGTCCTGGCCGCCCAGCCCGTCGCCAAGGCGGCCAACGCCCAGATCAAGGCCGTCGCGGCCGCGCCGCCCGCGACCCCGAGCGTCCACGAGGACGACCGCATCGCTCCAGCCGCCGCCCCGGGCGTCCGCGTGCTTCTGGCCGAGGACAATCCGATCAACGCCTTGCTGGCCCGCGCCCTGCTGGAGCGCGAAGGCTGCAAGGTCGACCGCATCGCCAGCGGCGACGAGGCCGTCTCGGCCCTGTCGCGCGGCGCCTACGACCTGATCCTGATGGACCTGCGCATGCCGGGGCTGAACGGCGTCGAGGCGACCAAGGCCCTGCGCGAGCGCGGCGTGACCACCCCGATCATCGCCCTGACCGCCGACGCCTTCGACGAGGATCGCCGCGCCTGTCTGGCGGCGGGCATGAACGACTTCCTGACCAAGCCCCTGACCTCACAGGCCCTGCGCGCCGTGCTCACCCACTGGACCCAGCTCGGACAGAACGGGCTCGGCTGGACGAAAGCCACGACGCGCGCCAAGGTCGCCGGCTAAGGCGGGGCGCGGTTCCCGCACGGGGACCACCGCATGACCGACGACGTTAAAGCAGCGCCGGAGAAGAAGACCCTTCTCCAGACCCTGGCCTTTTTCGGCGAGCGCCGCAGCTTGGTGATGCTGGGCCTGGGGTTCGCCTCGGGCCTGCCCTTCATGCTGATCTTCGACACCCTGTCGCTGTGGCTGCGTGACGCGGGCCTGTCGCTGGCGGTTATCGGCTTCTTCAGCCTGGCGACCCTGAGCTTCTCGTTCAAGTTCCTCTGGGCCCCGCTGATCGACCGCACGAAGGTGCCCATCCTGCATGGGTTGGTCGGCCACCGGCGGGCCTGGATGCTGATCTGCCAGGCCGTGATCATCCTGGGCCTGATAGCCATTTCCGGCGTCAATCCGGCCACGAACCTGCCGCTGATGGCCGCCATCGCCGTGATCGTCGGCTTCGCCACCGCCACCCAGGACATCGTGATCGACGCCTGGCGGATCGAGGTGGTCGATGTCGAACGCCAGGGCCAGATGGCCGTGGCCGTGCAGTGGGGTTATCGCGGCGCCATGATCATGGCCGGCGCCGTGCCGCTGCTGCTGGCCGAGCGGTTCGGCTGGAACATCTCGTACCTCGCCATGGCCGGAGCCATGTTGATCGGGGTGGTCTCGACCCTGGCGGCGCCGCGCGAGGCCGCCCACGCCATCCGGCCGATTCACACCGACGGCGTCAACCAGCCCAAGGCGCTGGAAATCCTCGAGTGGCTGGCGCGGCTGGCCGTCCTGCTGGTCGGCGCCCTGCTGGTCGGTTCGGGTCTGTCGGGCGACGCCAGCCTGCTGTCCAAGCTGGTCGGCGGCGACACCCTGGCCGAGGCCTGGAAGGCCAAGCCCAACGGCGTCTGGCTGCAACTGGCCGGGGTCCTGGTCGGCCTGGCGGTCATCGCCGTCGCCGCCTGGCCGATCCCCAGGGTCAACACCAAGCCCGGCGTCTATCTGTCGACGGCCCTGTACGCGCCACTCAAGGATTTTCTGACCCGCTTCTCGGGCGTGGCCGGCCTGATCCTGGCGGCGATCTGCGTCTATCGGGTCTCGGACTTCGTGCTCAACATCATGAACCCGTTCTACCGCGACATGGGCTTCACCCTGACCGAGATCGCCGAGATCCGGAAGGTGTTCGGCATCATCGCCTCGATGGCCGGGGTGTTTCTGGGCGGCGTGGTCGTGGCCCGTCTTGGCCTGATGCGGGCGCTGATCATCGGCGCCTTCGCCCAGCCGATCAGCAACCTGATGTTCGCCCTGCTGGCCATGAGCGGCCACAGCACACCGATGCTATTTGCCTCGATCTGCATCGACAACATCGCCGGCGGCGTGGCCGGCACGGCCCTGATCGCCTACATGTCCAGCCTGACCACGGCGGGCTTCACGGCCACCCAATACGCCCTGTTCTCGTCGCTCTACGCCCTGCCCGGCAAGTTGATCGCCTCGCAGTCGGGACGGATCGTCGAGGCCTCGGCCGTGGCGGCGGAGGCCGGTGGTCCGATCGGCGCGCTGAAGAGCCTGTTCACCCGCCTGCCGCCCGAGAGCTTCACCGCGGCCGGCGCCAAGCTGGGGGTCAGCGCCCCGGCGATGGCGGCGGGCTACACGGCCTTCTTCATCTACACCGCCCTGATCGGCGTGGTGGCCATCGCGCTGTCGTTCATGGTCGCCGCGCGCCAGCCCAAGCACATGGCGGCCAAGGCGGCGGCCCAGGGCGAAGCGGAGCCCGCCTAGAGCTCGCTCTTCAGGCAGACCACCTGGGCCACGCGCAAGTCGCGGCGCAGGCCGTCGGCGACGCGGCCGTAGTTCTCGGTGGTGATCGCCTCGCCCAGGGCGAAGCTGGCTGGACGACGACGGCTGTGCTTGAGCAGGTCCTCGACCGTCTCCTGGGCGGTCGTGTAGATCCGCCCCCGGCGCGGCGACTCCGCCACCGTCACGCCGATCACCCGGCCGGCGCTGTCGAGGGCCGGCGCTCCGGACAGGCCCGACAGCGTGCCCTTCAAATTGTCGGTGCGGCCGACCTCTGCCCAGACCAGCACCGGCTCGACCCGCGCGCCGCGCCCTCGGACGACCAGGTTCTCACGGCCCAGCAGGCGCGAGGTGACCTCGCCGGGATGGCCCTGCGGAAAGCCCGGATGATAGGCCCGCTCGCCGCGCCGGGGCGGTTCGGCCA
>NZ_JBAPVS010000232.1:0-3715 GCF_049283275.1 Caulobacter sp.
GGGCTGCCGCGCTCATCGATCCGCCCGGCGGCCGACGTCGCAGGATCAGCCGCGCGCCGTCGTCGAGGTCGAAGGCCCAGGTTTCCTGGCTGGCCCCGCCCGAAAGTCGGCGGGCGTTGATCGCCGTCGTCGCGCCGGACGACAGGCGCGGGGCGAGGGCGGAAAGGGCGGCGGGCACATCCATGGTCGCCAACCTCCTTCGCCTCACCCAGCGTCATTCAAGCCGACTTTGTCGGCTTGTCTATCCCGCATCATTCAGGGGGGAGGCGGCCTTCCAGTCGAACAGTTCTTGCAGCGTCCGCACCGCCTGGCCGCGCGCCGAGGTCAGGTCGGGGTCGCGAGCCAGGATCAGCCGAGCATCGTCGGCCGCCACGGCGATCAGGTCCCGATGGACCACGGGGTCGGCCAGCCTGTAGGCCGGGAAGCCGCTCTGCTTGAGGCCCAGCGGATCGCCGCCGCCGCGCAGCTCCAGGTCCTTCTCGGCGATCTCGAAGCCGTCGTCGCTGCGCCGCAGGATGTCCAGCCGCTGCTGGGCGGTCTCCGACAGCGGCGGGTCGTAGAGCAGCACGCACGAGCTTTCGCGGGCCCCGCGACCGACGCGCCCGCGCAGCTGGTGAAGCTGGGCCAGGCCGAAGCGGTCGGCGTGCTCGATGACCATGATGCTGGCGTTGGGCACGTTGACCCCGACCTCGACCACGGTGGTGGCGACCAGCACCGAAACTTCGCCATCGACGAAGGCCTGCATGACCGCGTCCTTCTCGGCGGCCGGCATCTGGCCGTGAACCAGGCCGACGCTGGGGCCGATGGCCAGACGCAGGCTGGCGGCGCGTTGCTCGGCGTCGCGCAGGTCGATCTTTTCCGACTCCGAGACCAGCGGGCAGATCCAGAAGGCCTGGGCCCCGGCCTGGGCGGCCGCCTTCAGCCGGGCGATGAGTTCGGGAATGCGCGGGGTCGGCGCGGCGCGGGTGGCCACCGGCGTGCGGCCCGGCGGCTTCTCGTCGATCCGCGAGACGTCCAGGTCGCCGAACACCGTCAGCTCCAGCGTGCGAGGGATCGGCGTGGCCGACATCGCGACCAGGTGGGCGCCCGCCCCCTTGTCCTGGAGGCGCTTGCGTTCGTTGACGCCGAAGCGGTGCTGCTCGTCGATGATGGTCAGGCCCAGGGCCTTGAACGCCACGTCGTCCTGGAACAGGGCGTGGGTGCCCACGGCCACAGCGGCCGAGCCGTCGGCCAGCTTGGCCAGCTTCGACGCCCGGGCCGAGCCCTTGTCGCGGCCGGTCAGCAGGATCACCGCCAGGCCCTGCGCCTCCAACGGCGGGGCCAGGGTCTCGTAATGCTGGCGGGCCAGGATCTCGGTCGGGGCCATCAGGGCCGACTGCAGGCCGCTGGAGGCCGCGTCGGCCATGGCCAGCATGGCCACCACGGTCTTGCCTGAGCCGACGTCGCCCTGCAGAAGCCGGCCCATCCGCTCGCCGCTG
The DNA here is from genome assembly GCF_049283275.1 of Caulobacter sp. Classification (GTDB taxonomy): domain Bacteria; phylum Pseudomonadota; class Alphaproteobacteria; order Caulobacterales; family Caulobacteraceae; genus Caulobacter. The sequence continues at coordinate 1,479 of NZ_JBAPVS010000232.1, forward strand.
GCCATGTCGCCGCGCACCTCGGACAGGGCGCGGATCTGGGCGCCGGTCAGCTTGAAGGGCAGGGCCTTCTCGACCGCGTCCGACAGCGGCCCGGCGTTGATGCGTGGCGCGGGGTGCGAACGCTTGCCGGCCTTTCGCTGGGCCAGAGCCAACTGATGGGCCAGCAGCTCGTCATAGGCCAAACGCCGGCGGGCCGCCGACATCGGCGACAGGTCGATCTCGGCCTGGGGGCCGTGCAGCGCCGCCAGGGCCTCGCGCCAGGGCGGAAAGCCGTTCTTGGCCAGCCAGGCCGGGTCCTGCCACTCCGGCAGGTCGGCGGCGCGCTCCAGGGCCTCCTGGGCGAACTTGCGGAAGGTGCGCGAGGGCAGGCCGGCGGTGGCGGGATAGACCGGCTCGACCGGCGGGATCTCGGCGGCCTTGTCGGCGTCCAGCAGGTAGTCGGGATGGGCGACCTGGATTTCGCTGCCGTAACGCTCGACCTTGCCGCTGACCGCCCGCCGGGCGCCGACCGGATGCTGGCGCTCCAGGTGCGGGCCGTGGCCCTTGAACCAGGTCAGGGTGATGAAGCCGTGCTCGTCCCAGGCGCGGACTCGCCAGGGCTGGCCCGAGCGTTGCGGCGGCAGGTGGGCGTCGATGGTCACCAGGAAGGTCTGGACCTGCCCATCGACCGCGTGGTCCGAGGTGGTGGCCGTCCGGCGGATCAGGCTGACGGGCGGGGTGAACAGCACATCGCGGACGATCGGTCCCGCCAGCCGCTCGACCAGCGGCGCGACGCGCGGACCCACGCCTTTCAGCGTGGAGACCGGCGTGAACAGCGGAAAGAGAATCTCGGGGCGCATGCAGCCGTCACCATAGCGAAGCCTGCGTCAGATGTGGACGCCGGCGGCGACGATGTTTCGCATCGCCGCGCCTGGTCGATGGCGTCCTGACTCGTCTGCGGGCCGTTCTGGCCCTGTGGACGACGATCCCTTGGTCGGCGCGGCGGACAAAGGAGGGGCGGCGGCGCGATCGCCGCTCCGCCCCTTAGGGCCTACCTGCGCTTGTTCATGACAGGGCTGACCGCGGCCACGATGTCTTGCAGTTCGTCCGAACGCGACGCGCCCGAAACGTTCAGGCGCGTGTAGAGATATTCGGCCTTGTGCTTCAGGGCCGCCTCGGGGAAGCGGTTGGCGGCCCCGTGCAGATTGTTGGCCTCGCCGGCATAGATGACCACGCCCTGCGCGTCGATGAAGACGAAATTGCCGGCGATCGTCGTCCGGGGATCGCGATCCTCGGCCAGCTTGTAGCGGTAGACGGCGCCGGAGGCGCCTTGCAGATCGATATAGAGTTTCACTGGACCTCGCCTCAATGCACACGGCGTCGGCGGCGAGGAGGTGAGGGGCGCCGGAGGCCAAATTATGACCTTTCGCCGCCCACCTTGCTGAGGAATCGTCGCGTGCGGTCTTCCTTAGGCGATCCCAGCACGGCGGCGGAAGGGCCTTGTTCAATTATAACACCGTCATCCATGAAGATCGCCCGGTCCGCCACGTCGCGCGCGAAATCCATTTGGTGTGTCACAATGACCATGGTGCGTTTCTCGGCGGCCAGGTCGCGGATCACCGTCAGCACCTCGCCGACCAGCTCCGGGTCGAGGGCCGAAGTCGGTTCGTCGAACAGAATGACCTCGGGATCCATGGCCAGGGCGCGGGCGATGGCGCAGCGCTGCTGCTGGCCGCCGGACAGCTCGCGCGGATAGGCGTCGATGCGATGGGCCAGGCCCACCTTGGTCAACAGGGCGCGGGCCTTTTCATAGGCCGGCGCCGGCTTTTCGCCGCGCACCACGATCAGGCCCTCGGCGACGTTCTGCAGGGCCGTGCGGTGCGGAAAGAGATTGAAGCTCTGGAACACGAAGCCGACGCGACCCTTCAGGGCGCGGGCCAGGGGCGGCTTGGCGGCGACCCCAAACGAAGATGTGACCCCGGCCACGGTCAGGGTCCCGCCGTCGATCAGCTCCAGCCCCGCAAGGCAGCGCAGCAGGGTGCTCTTGCCCGAACCGCTTGGGCCGATGACCGCGACCACCTCGCCGGGCGCCACGGTCAGGTCCACGCCGTTCAGCACGGTCGTGTCGCCGAAACGTTTGACCAGGCCCTTGGCTTCGATCGCGCTCCCCAGGATCTTGCTCATCGGCGGCCCTCCGCCTGGCGTTCCAGCCGGGTCTGACCCAGGGCCAGCACACTGGACAAGATCCAGTAGAGGGC
>NZ_JBAPVS010000233.1:0-9401 GCF_049283275.1 Caulobacter sp.
CCGCCCGGCTGGGCGGCCAGCCATTCCCAGTGGCGCGGCAGCAAGGTCACCTCACGGGCCGTGACACCCAGCTTGGGGCGCCCGCGGCCGCGTGGCGCGGCGTCGCCCTCGCCGAGACGCAGCGCGATGTCCCAGGGTCCGCCGCGCAGATCGAAGTCCACCTGCCGGCCTTCGGGATCGAAGATCAGCAGCGCGGCGTCGGGCGCTTCGCCCAGGCGCGCCTGGGCGGCCACCGCCACGTCAAGCTTGGGACCGGCCGCGAGCCGCCGCTCGCCCTCGAACACCACATAACCGCTCATCGCCGCAGCCCCTCGGCGTGCAGGGTCGTGCGCCAATGCTCGCGGCGCTCGACCAGCAGCGAGGCACGGCCCAGCCGCTCCAGCCCCTTGTCGTCGAGGACCTCCAGCACCTCGAAGCCGAAGGCCGCCTCGCCATGGGCGTTCCAGGCCTGCTGCAGGGTCGGGCTGGTGTGGCCGCCGGTCCGCAGGGCGAACCAGACGCCGTTCTGGCGGGTCGACAGGTCGGGCGTGCCGCCGATCCAGACCTCGCCGGTCGTGGCGCAACGCACGGCGTAGATCCCCGCGCGGACCTCGCGCTCCTTGTAGTCGCGCACCAAGGCGCGTCGATTGTTCGTCGTTTCCATGAGCAGCTTTTTACCCGGGTATTTTATGGAGTCAATATTACCCGGATATATTTATTCCTCCCCCCCTGTAGGAGGTGTCGGCGCAGGCGACGGAGGGGGAAGCACCGGGATGGCAAGGTCACGCCAAAGGCGCTAGAGACCCCGCTCTCGTTCAGGAGGCCGCCATGGTCCGCAATCTCAAGGGCAAGCTGGCCCCAGCCGTCGATCCGGTCGCCCAGGCCGACATCGCCTGGTTCGAGGCTCACGAGGGTCGGACCTTCCGCCTGCGCGATCCCGCGCCGCTGGAGTTCAAAGACCCGCTGGGCGATCCCGGCGACGGCTTCTCCTGGCGGGTCCTGGTGGCCAAGCTGGCCGACGGCGGCCGCCTGAAGCTGCCGGTGTCCCTGGCCTGGGACCTGCACAACGACCACGCCAAGGACGCGCACCTGAAGCTGATCTTCGACCAGGTCGCGCCGGAGAAGGCCAAGGCCCTGCTGAAGTAGAGTCTAGCCCCGCCGCAACCACGCCGCCACGGCCCAGGCGTGGGCGTCATGCCTCAGCGCCACCACCGCGTCGCGCGGGTCCAGCCAGACCAGGGTGTGGTCGTCCTCGACCTTCAGTTCCGGCCGCTCGCCGGCGATCCGGACGACATAGATTCCGCCGTTGTTGCACACAGGCTGGCCGTCGGACTTCAGGAACGGCTGGCTGACCTCGATCACCCGCGTCCCGACCTCGACGACCAGGCCGGTCTCCTCGCCGAACTCGCGAATGAGCGCGGCATGCTCGTCCTCGTCGCCGTCGACCGCTCCGCCCGGCAGGTCGAAATAGGGCGGCCGACTGGGCTTGCGCACCTCGACCAGAGCGATCGTCCCGTTGGCGCCCTCGGCGATGCCGAAGGCGGCCCAGCGGTGCTTGTATTCCAGACCCGGTTGGGGCGCGTCGAACGCCAGCATGGGATCAGTCCTTGCCGTAGAGGTCGTTCCACGGATCGGCCTTGCCGGAGACGATGTCGTCGACGGTGATCTCCGGACGATAGCCGATCTTGCCCGTGGCGCTGGCCTTCCAGGCGTCGACGACCATGTCGCGCAGCTCGGTCGCGCCAGCGGCCAGGCGCGCGTCGACGAAGGCCTTGGCGCGCGGGTCGGTGGCGACCAGGCCGCCTTCCTTCTCCAGCTTGTACAGCGGCTCGACGAAGCTGACCGTGGTGCTCAGATAGGCCACCGTCCGGGCCTCGATCGTGCAGCCGCAGTCCTTGTAGGGCGGCACCAGCGCCTTGACGTCGGCATTGGTGGCCACGGCCTTGACCAGCGGCCCCTCGAAGCTGCCGTGCGTGGCCTTGCTCTGGGTGTAGCCGTTCGGGTTCGGGTAATCGCCCCAGCCGTTGTAGTGCACGCTCAAATGCAAAGGCTGGCTGGCGTCGCCGACGTAGTGGGCCCAGACGCCCAGGTCGCGGACCAGCAGTTCCTCGCGCCGCTTCAGGTCGGCGACATAATAGGCCTTCTTGGTCTTGTCCTTCTCGGTCTTCGACACCGCTTTCAAGATGCGCCAGTAAGTGAAGTCCTTCACCAGCTGCTGGTAGCCGTCGATGATCGAGTAGGGCAGATAGCCGGCGTTCCAGCTGTCGTGGCCGACCGCCGCCAGCGACTTTTCGTAGTCGGCGCGGGTGGGCGGCAGGGTTTCCAGCGCGAACTTGGGGCCGCCGTACATTCTGCCCTCGTCGTCGACGTCGAGGAAGTGGGCGGCGTCACGGTCGGTGTCGTGGATCTTGCCCGAGCCTTTCCAGCGGTCCGGCTCGCGGGCGTATTCGCCGATCGCGGCGACGGCTTGGGGGGTGCGCAGGAAGGCCGGAAGATCGCTGGGCAAGCTCTGGGCGGCGACCACGCCGACCAAGCGGTGCCCGTGGGCGCCCCAGGCCAAGGCCGGGGCCGCGGGGGCGGCCAGGGCGGCGACCAGGGCGACACTGGTGAACAAGCGACCCAAAGAAGGGCGAATAGACGGCTTCATGCGCGCTCCAACGAACTGACGGCTCCGACGGCCATGCTCCAAGCACTGGGGCGATCGCGACTCGCCAGGCCCGCCGGACCTGCCCAAGACGTGTGCATCGCCACAAAAGCCGTGGACGACTCCGGTTTATGCCACCCGGGCGATGACCGCCAGAGCGCGCCGCACCGGCCCGCAAGCGGCAGCACGCAATCCCTTGCCAGCCTGGGGATGCCGCCCGTCCTGGAACCATTTTGCGCTTCAAACGATAGCGCCCACCACGGCCGTTAAGGGTGCAGCGCGGCATCGGGTCGCCCGCAAGTGGGTTGTCACGGCCCCGTGATCTTAGTAATCAGGCCGCCGACCGACACCTACGCCGATAAGAGGAACCCCTCGATGCGACGCACGTTTGCGGGATTTCTGGCCGTCGCGGCCATGTCCATCGCCCTCCCCGCCCTTGCCGCCGACTCGGACTCCAAGTCCGATCCCCTGGGCGATCTGATCACGGGCGCGCTGACGGGCACGATGCCCGGCTCGGTCGAATACAAGATGAAGGCCACGCTCTACCACGCCGGCGCCAAGGGCATTCGCGCCCTCGACAGCCTGGGCTGCAAGGTGGTGGCCATGCGCACCCTGGCTGTCGACAAGACCGTGATCCCACGTCGCACCGTGGTGTTCATCAAGGAAACCGTCGGCCTGCCGATGCCCAACGGCGACAAGCACGACGGTTATTGGTACGCCTCCGACGTCGGCGGCGCGATCAAGGGTCAGAGGCTGGACCTGTTCAGCGGCGAAGGCCGCTCATCGATGAAGCCTCTGATGCCCCTCAATCTCGCCACCCTCTCGGTGACCAAGGTGGGCGAGTTCAAGGGCTGCCCCCCGTCGGAATAGGCGTTCGAGCCAGCGGCTTCAGCAGAACGCCGGCGCGACGCTTTCCAAGCGCGCCCGACCATCGGGGCTCACCTGCTCCACCGCCTTCAGGAAGCCCTCGTTGGTCATGACCGAGCCGAGGAAGGTCCAGCGCATCGCCTGATGCTGGTTCTGGACGAAGGCCCCCCGCTCGACGACCGAGAGCGTGCGCCCGATCGCCTCCTCCAGGCTCGCCAGATCAAGCTGGACCTGTTCAGCCAGTCCGCCGTCGAGGAAGGCGCCGATGTCCAGGAAGTCCTCGACCGCTTGATCGATCTGCTCGGAACTGGCGCGGGCGGCCAGTTCGTAGAAGACCAGCGCGTCCAGCTTGGCGTGCTGCGACTCCTCCAGCCAGTGATGCTTGAGCAGGCTCTTGAACTGCGGATCCAGCTCCTCGTCGTCGAGCACGCTTTCCACATAGTGGCGCTGGGTCGACCACTCGATGCCCAGGACGAACAGCGCCAGGCCCAGCTGGCTGTGAGCGCGGATCGCCGCGCCGATGTCCTCGGCCGGCCCGATGAAGCCGCACGACACGTCGAAGGTCTCGACGAAGGCGCGCCGGAATCGCACGAACAGTTCGATGTGCTTGGCCTCCTCGGCCGCGAACTGGACCAGCGCCGGCCTACGGTGCGGATCCTGGCCCGGCTTGGACGGGGCCAGATCCTCGATGATGGGCAGGATGCAGCGCTCCACCAGTTCGAACATCGCCAGATAGCCGAAGGCGCGGATCTGGTTCAGCTTTAGGCGCTCGGTCCGGGTGAGGAAATCGAGCGGCGCTGTGCGGGCGAAGCTTTCCGGCAGGAACGGCTTGGAGAAATCCATCGGCTTGTCGTCGCCGATGATGTCCTCCAGCCGCCAATTGACGCGCTTGGACGTTTCGAGCAGCCGCTCGTAGCTCAGGTCTTGGATCATAGGTTCTCTCCTCGCGCGGCGAGGCGCCCCCTTCGGGCGCTGGCCGCGACGGGTGAGCTCGCCGCCGTTCAGTTGTTGGCGGTGGTCGGGTCGATGATTTGCGGAATCTCGGTGATCGAGGTCACCGGAAGACCGCTCAGCTCGGCGTGGACGTGAATCGTGTCCTCGCCATCCGCGAGATAGATGCAGAACGTCCGGTCTCCAGCGACATAGCTATGCTGCCACTGGATATCGCGGCCGATCTTTTCGATCGCCTGGTTCGACGCGCGGGCGGCCCCGCAGAGCTCGATGATCGACATGCCGCCGACACCGGGGATCTCGCGCTCGACCAGGTAACGCTTGAGATGGACCATGGCGCCGTCTCGCATCACCCTTGGAATGACCACAACATCGCGCCGGCCCGCACCGCGTACAATCTAAACCTTCTCGCCCTGGCTAAAGGTTTTGCTTAGGATAGAGGCATGGCCGCGCCGATCTTCCTCCGCTCGCTCCAGGCGCTCGAACTGGCGGTTCGCCACGGTTCGTTCGCACTGGCCGCCGCCGATCTCGGCGTCACGCCGGCCGCCGTCGGACAAAGGGTCAAGGCGCTGGAGGATTATCTGGGCGTCGAGCTGCTGCTGCGCGGACGCGCCGGCGTGCGCCCCGCGCCCGGCCTGGCCGCCGCCCTGCCGCATCTGCACAGAGCCTTCGAAGCCCTTGAGACGACGGCGCATGAACTCGAGCTGCAGCGCGGCCGTGAGATCCACATCGCGGCCGCCTCGGATTTCGCCGAACTGTGGCTCAATCCCCGCCTGGAGCGTTTCAAGGCCGCTCATCCCAACATTCTCTTCAGCGTCAACGGCGAGGGCGATGCGCCGCGACGCCTCGGCGGCGTCGATTGCGAGATCAGCTTCGGGGCGGCTCGGGAGGATACGCTCAGCGACCTGCTGTTCCACGACTACGTCCTGCCCATCGCCTCGCGGGAAAACGTCGAGCGCGTCTCCCTGACCGCCGGCCTCGAGGGCTTCCCGCTGCTCCATCTGGATTTCTACAAGGACGACCCCGCCGGTCTGTCCTGGCCTGAATGGGTCGAGGCCAATGCTGTGGCCCGCCCCGCGCCGGAACGCGGAATGCGGTTCCAGCGGATCAGCGCGGCGCTGGACGCCGTCGCCGCCCATGCGGGCGTCACCCTGTGCGGCCTGGCCCTGATCCAGGAGAAGCTGGAGACGGGCCTTATCGCCTTGCCGTACCCGGTCGCGGTGGGCCGCTGGAGCCAGTTTGGCTTCAACGCCCGTTTCCGCACCGACATCGAAGGCCGACGGCATATAGAGCGGTTCCGCGCCTGGCTTGTCGAAGAGGGACGCGCGACCGCGGCGAGCCTGGCGGCTCTGGTCGGCTGACGCGCCGTCGCGGGCTCTAGATCCCCTCGCCCACGTTCGGCGCCGCGCCTGGCGCGCGGGCGACGTGGATGCCGCATTCGGTCTTGTCCTGGCCCGCCCAGCGGCCGGCGCGAACGTCGGCGTTGGGGTCGTCCACCGGCTTGGTGCAAGGCCAGCAGCCGACCGACGGGAAGCCCTGGCTGACCAGTGGGTGGGCCGGCAGGTCATGCTCGGCGACGTAGGAGTCCAGCTCCGCCTTGCCCCAGTTGGCCAGCGGGTTGAACTTGATCTGGCCCTGCGTCTCCTCGACCACGCGCAGCCGCAGGCGGTCGCCGCCGTGGAAGCGCTTGCGACCCGTGGTCCAGGCGGCGAACTCGCCCAGGGCTCGATCCAGCGGCAGCACCTTGCGGATGTGGCAGCAGGCGTCAGTGTCGGTGCGCCACAGGTCGGACTTGGGATCGGTGACGGCCAGGTCGGTATAGGCCGGCCGCAGGTCGCGCACGTCGGTCAGGCCCAGCTTGGCGGCCAGGCTCTTGCGGTAGTCCAGGGTCTGGCCAAACAGCATGCCGGTGTCGAGGAACAGCACAGGGATGTCCTTGGACACCTGGCTGGCCAGGTGCAGCAGCACCGCCGATTCCGCGCCGAACGAACTGACCAGGGCCAGCTTGTCGCCGAAGGTCTCGTAGGCCTTGCGCAACACGGTCAGCGGGTGGGCGTCGCGCAGCTCGGCGTCCAGCCGCGCCGCCAGGTCGGCGGTGGTCGGCTGCTGGCGAACGGCGGTCGGCTCGAGCTCCGTCGTGGTCTGATCATAGGCCATCAGACAGCCCTTTCCTCGAACGCCACCACCCGGTTGTCGGCGGCGCGCTGATAGACATGGCGGAAGCGATGGGCGGCCTTGGTCCAAGCCTCCGGCGTCGCGCCGTCATTGGGTTCGAAGGCGTCGAAGCCGCAGCGGACCATGAAGCCCGCCTGCTCCTGCAGCACGTCGCCGACCGCCCTCACCTCGCCGGTGAAGCCCAGGCGCTCGCGCAGCAGGCGGGCCGAGGTGTAGGCGCGGCCGTCGCGGTATTTCGGGAAGGCCAGGGCCACCACCGACAGGCGCGGCAGGTCATAGGCCAGGGCCTCGACCTCCTGGTCGGCCTCGACCCGCACGCCGACCCGGCGGCTGTTGGACAGCAGGATCTCGCCCTCGGCCTGGAAGCGGGCCAGGGACAGGATCACGTCGCCCTCGGGCAGCGCGTCCTCGTCGGCCACATGGGTGAAGGCGTCCTCTGCCCACTGGGCGCCGAAGTCTTTGTGGCTGGGGTCGCCGACGAGCTTAATCAGCTTGGGCATAGACCGCCTCCTTGAAGGGCTCGAGGCCGACGCGACGATAGGTGTCGAGGAAGCGCTCCTCGCCGGTGCGGATGTGCAGATAGGCTTCGACCAGGGCGTCGATGGCCGGGGCCACCTTGTCGGCCGACAGGCCCGGGCCGAGGATCTTGCCGATCGACGCGTCTTCCGCCCCCGATCCGCCGAGCGAAAGCTGGTAGAATTCCTCGCCCTTCTTGTCGACGCCCAGGATGCCGATGTGGGCCACGTGGTGGTGGCCGCAGGCGTTGATGCAGCCGCTGATCTTGATCTTCAGCTCGCCCACCTTCTCGGCCCGGTCCGGATCGGCGAACTTGCGGGCGATGTCCTGGGCGATCGGGATGGCGCGGGCGTTGGCCAGGGCGCAGTAGTCCAGGCCCGGGCAGGCGATGATGTCGCTGGCCAGGTCGATGTTGGCGGTGGCCAGGCCGACCGATTCCAGCACCGCGTGCACGGCGGGCAGGTCGTCCAGCTTCACATGCGGCAAGACCAGGTTCTGGGCATGGGTGACGCGCAGATCGTCCAGGCTGTAGCGCTCGGCCAGATCGGCGACGACGTCCAGCTGCTCGGCGGTCGCGTCGCCCGGCGTCTGACCGATGGCCTTCAGCGACACCTCGACGATGGCGTAGCCGGGCTGCTTGTGCGGCTTGACGTTGTTGCGGGCGAAGCGCTGCAGGGCCGGGCTGGCGGCGCGGGCGGCCTCGAAACCTTCCGACACGGCGGGAAGCGTCTCGAAGTTGGTCTGGGCGAAGGCGGCGCGAACGCGAGCCAGTTCGCTGGCCGGCAGGTTGGCGCGGGCGTGGTCGATCTTGCCCCACTCCTCCTCGACCTGGCGGGCGAACTCCTCCGCGCCCAGGGCCGCGACCAGGATCTTGATGCGGGCCTTGTAGATGTTGTCGCGGCGGCCGTGGCGGTTGTAGACGCGCAGGATCGCCTCGACATAGCTGAGCAGATGCTCGGCCGGCAGGTACGACTTGATGGTCGGGCCGACATAGGGCGTGCGCCCCTGGCCGCCGCCGACGATCACCTCGAAGCCGATCTGGCCGTCACGGCCCTTTCGCAAGATGAGTCCGATGTCGTGCACCTTGACCGCCGCGCGGTCGGTCAGGGCGCCGGTGATGGCGATCTTGAACTTGCGCGGCAGGAAGCTGAACTCGGGGTGCAGGGTCGACCACTGGCGCAGGATCTCGGACCACACGCGCGGATCGTCGATCTCCTCGGCCGTGGCGCCGGCATAGGGGTCGGCGGTGACGTTGCGGATGCAGTTGCCGCTGGTCTGGATGGCGTGCAGGTCCACCTCGGCCAGGGCGTCCAGGATGTCGGGCGCGTCCTTCAGCTTGATCCAGTTGAACTGGATGTTCTGACGGGTGGTCATGTGCCCGTAGCCCTTGTCGTAGGTGCGGGCGATCCAGGCCAGGCGGCGGGCCTGGCGGGCGTTCAGCGAGCCGTACGGAATGGCGATCCGCAGCATGTAGGCGTGCAGCTGCAGATACAGGCCGTTCATCAGCCGCAGCGGCTTGAACTGGTCCTCGGTCAGCTCGCCGGCCAGGCGGCGGGCCACCTGATGGCGGAACTCGTTGGAGCGGTCCGTCAGGAATTCGCGGTCGATGGGATCGTACAGGTACATGTCGGCTACTTCCTGCGGATCAGATCGACGCGGCCGGTGGATCGCGCGGCGCCGGCTGCGTGCCGCAGCGCCTCGATCACCTCGCCGCCGACGGCCTGCTTGCCGTGGGTGGGTTCGTTGGTCGGACCCAGGGCCCGGATGCGTTCGCGATAGCTGACCGGCGCCAGGCCGCCTTCCACCGGCGCCAGGTCGATCGGATAGGGATCGACGATCACGGTCGGCTGGGCCTTGCCCCTGGCGACGGCGGCCTCGACCTCGGCGTCGCGGCTCTCGTCGAACAGCTCGGCGTCGCCGAACCCCTCGACCCAGGCGCCGGCCTTCCAGAACACGACTTCGCCGTCGCTCAGGCGGTTGGCGGTGACAGCTTTCATGAACGCAGGCTCGCGGACTGGGGGATGAATGCGGCGGCCAGGTCGGAAACGCCGACCTCCGCCATGGCCATGGCTTCGCCGACCATCAGCAGCGCCGGGCCCTTCAGGCCCTCGGTGGCGCGCGCCAGGCCGGCCAGGGTGGTCAGGATGCGGCGTTCGTCGGCGCGGCTGGCGTTCTCGACGATCAGGGCCGGGGTGGTCGCGGCGCGGCCGGCGGCGATCAGCCGCTCGGCGATCGGGCCGGCCGTGGTCAGGCCCATATAGACCACCGC
>NZ_JBAPVS010000234.1:0-1736 GCF_049283275.1 Caulobacter sp.
CCCAGAGGGGGAGCATCTGGACGCCAAGATCCTCTCCCCTTGGGGGAGGTGGCCCGAAGGGCCGGAGGGGGGTCATTCCACCGTCACCGACTTGGCCAGGTTGCGCGGCTGGTCGACATCGGCGCCGCGCAGCACGGCGACGTGATAGGCCAGCAGCTGGATCGGCGCGGCCATCACCAGCGGCGCGATCAGCGGGTCGCAGCGCGGGGCGGTGACCACCACCCGGGCCCCGGCCGGGGCCTGGTTCTCGCCGTCCGGATCGGTGATGAACACCACCTGGCCGCCGCGGGCCATCACCTCGCTCATGTTCGAGGCCGACTTGTCGAAATAGGAGTCGAAGGGGGCGAGGATGACGATCGGGGTCGCATCGTCGACCAGGGCGATCGGCCCGTGCTTCAGCTCGCCGGCGGCATAGCCCTCGGCGTGGATATAGCTGATTTCCTTCAGCTTCAACGCCCCCTCCAGGGCCAGCGGATACATCGGGCCACGGCCCAGATAGAGCACGTCGCGGGCCTTGGAGACCTCCTGGGCGACGCCGCGCACGGCCTCCTCCAGATTGATCGATTCGGCGATCAGCCTGGGCGCCTCCAGCAGCACCTTGTCCAGCCGCTGCTCCTCGGCGGCGTCGATGCGGCCGCGGGCGCGGGCGGCGGCGATGGCCAGGGCGGTCAGCACGCAGACCTGGGCGGTGAAGGCCTTGGTCGAGGCGACGCCGATCTCGACGCCGCAGTGGATCGGCCAGACCACGTCGGCCTCGCGGGCCATGGTCGATTCGGCGGCGTTGACGACCACGGCGGTCTTCATGCCCTTGGCCTGGCAGTACCGCAGGGCGGCCAGGGTGTCGGCGGTCTCGCCCGACTGCGACATGGCGATGGCCAGGGCCCCGGCCCGCAAGGCGGGCTGGCGATAACGGAACTCGGACGCGACCTCGACATCGACCGGCAGGTCGGCCAACTGCTCGATCAGGTACTTGCCCAGCAGGCCGGCGATGTAGGAGGTGCCGCAGGCGACGATCTGGATGCGCTCCAAGGCCGCGAAATCCAGGCCGCCGGACACGGCCGTGGTCGCCGTCAGGGCGTCGACATAGGCGGCGATGGTGCGCTGGCAGCCTTCGGGCTGGTCGTGGATCTCCTTCTCCATGAAGTGGCGGTAGTTGCCCTTCTCCATGACCGCCGCCGACGAGGCGACCAGCTTGATCGGCCGGTCGACGGCGGCGCCGGCCTGGTCGAAGATCCGCGCCGAGGCGTGGTCGATGATCACGTGGTCGCCGTCCTCGAGATAGGCGATGCGATGGGTGAACGGGCCGACGGCCAGGGCGTCCGAGCCGATGAACATCTCGCCGTCGCCATAGCCGACCACCAGCGGCGGGCCCTGGCGGGCGCCGAGGATGACGTCCTGTTCGCCATGGATCAGCACGCACAGGGCGTAGGCCCCGCGCAGCCGGTCCAGGGCCGCCTTGAAGGCGGCCAGCGGCGGCAGGCCGGTATTGAGCTCGGCGTCGATCAGATGGGCGACCACCTCGGTGTCGGTGTCGCTTTCGAACACGCGGCCGTGGCTGATCAGTTCGGCCTTCAGCTCGGCGAAGTTCTCGATGATGCCGTTGTGGACCACCGCCACCTGGCCGGCGATGTGCGGGTGGGCGTTGCGCAGGGTCGGGGCCCCGTGGGTGGCCCAGCGGGTGTGGCCGATGCCGGTGACGGCGTCCAGCGGCTCGGCGGCGAGCACCGCCTCCAGCT
>NZ_JBAPVS010000235.1:0-6728 GCF_049283275.1 Caulobacter sp.
CTCCCCCTCTGGGGGAGGTGGCCCGGAGGGCCGGAGGGGGTTTTGCCGAGCCCCCTTGCCTATTATACACTCGTATAGCAACCTCCCCTCACCCAGGGAGAGACACATGACCACCGCTGCCCAGCACCGTGACGCGATCATCATCGGCGGGGGTCACAACGGCCTGGTCTGCGCCTTCTACCTGGCCGGCGCGGGGCTGAAGGTCACGGTCTGCGAGGCCCGCGACGTGGTCGGCGGGGCGGCCGTCACCGAGGAGTTTCACCCCGGCTTCCGCAACTCGGTCGCCAGCTACACGGTCAGCCTGCTCAGCCCCAAGGTCATCGCCGACATGGACCTGCACGGCCACGGCCTGCGGATCCTGGAGCGGCCGATCTCCAACTTCCTGCCCATCAATGAGACGACCTATCTGAAACTCGGCGGCGGGCTGGAACGCACGCAAGCCGAGTTCCGCAAGTTCTCCGAGAAGGACGCCGCGGCCCTGCCCGCCTATTACGCCATGCTCGACGAGATCGGCGACGTGCTGCGCGACCTGGCCGGCGAGACCCCGCCCAACCTCGGCGACGGCCTGCCCGGCCTGCTGCGGGCCCTGCGCCAGGGCGGGCGGATGGCGGGCCTGTCGCGCGAGCGCAAACGCGACCTGCTGGACCTGTTCACCAAGAGCGCCCGCGACTTTCTCGATGGCTGGTTCGAGAGCGACGCGGTCAAGGCCAGCTTCGGCTTCGACGCCGTGGTCGGCAACTTCGCCAGCCCCGACACGCCCGGCTCGGCCTATGTGCTGCTGCACCACACCTTCGGCGAGGTGAACGGCAAGAAGGGAGCCTGGGGCCATGCGGTGGGCGGCATGGGCTCGATCACCCAGGCCATGGCCAAGGCCTGCCGCGCCAAGGGCGTGGAGATTCTGCTCAACGCCAAGGTCGAGGGCGTGCATGTTGAGGACGCGCCGAAGGGCAAGGGCAAGCGGGTGACGGGCGTGCAGCTGGTGGACGGCCGCCAGATCATGGCCCCGATCGTCTCGTCCAATCTCAACCCCGCCCTGCTGTACGGCTCGCTGGTCGCGCCGTCCGCCCTGCCCGCCCCGTTCAAGAAGGCGATCAAGGGCTACAAGAACGGTTCGGGCACCTTCCGGATGAACGTGGCGCTGTCGGAGCTGCCGGACTTCACCTGCCTGCCCGGCAAGGCCGTGGCCGAGCACCACCAGTGCGGCATCGTGCTGTCGCCGACCCTGGACTACATGGACGAGGCCTATCGCGACGCCAAGGCGACCGGGATCAGCAAGCGGCCGATCGTCGAGATCCTGATCCCCTCGACCCTGGACGACAGCCTGGCCCCGCCCGGCCAGCACGTGGCCAGCCTGTTCTGCCAGCAGTTCGCCTGGGACCTGCCCGACGGCCGCAGCTGGGACGACGAGCGCGAGGCCGCCGCCGACCTGATCATCGACACGGTCAACCAGTGGGCTCCGAACTTCAAGGCGTCGGTCCTGGGGCGGATGATCCTGTCGCCGGTCGACCTGGAGCGGAAGTTCGGCCTGGTCAACGGCGACATCATGCACGGCCACATGTCGCTGGATCAGCTGTGGGCCGCGCGGCCGGTGCTGGGGCACGCCAGCCACCGGGCGCCGATCAAGGGGCTCTACATGTGCGGCGCCGGCTGCCACCCGGGCGGCGGGGTTTCGGGCAATCCGGGGCGGAACGCGGCGCGCGAGATCCTGCGGGACAAGGATTTTGGCACGGCGGTGAAGCTGAGCGTGGTGGGGCGGTAGGATGGGTGGCTCACCCACTTGCCCCCACCTGACCGCTGCGCGGTCTGTCCGCCCCCATAGGGGGCGGAGGACGCGCATGCACGGCGCGCCTCTTCCCCCTTTGGGGGAAGACGACCGCGAAGCGGTCCGTAGGGGGCAAGTGTTCACCGGCAAGATGGCGGAAGGTTGAAGATGGACATGATCCCCAACCCCGATCCCGAAGCCGCCGATCCTGATGCAAATTGGGGCCTGCCCGGCTGGCTCTATGACAACGCCCGGTTCTTCCGCGAAGAGCAGGACAAGGTCCTGCGCCCGTCCTGGCAGATCGTCTGCCATCTGAACGACATCCCGAAATCCGGCGACTTCCACACCTTCGACTTCCTGGGCGAGAGCACCGTGGTGGTGCGCGGCAAGGACGGCGGGGTGAAGGCCTTCGCCAATGTCTGCCGCCATCGCGCCGCGCGGCTGCTGGACGGCCCGTCAGGGCACTGCGGCCGGATCGTCTGTCCCTACCACGCCTGGACCTACGCCCTGGACGGCCAGTTGATCGGCGTGCCGCACGCCGAGACTTACCCGGCCTTGAAGATGGAAGAACAGGGGCTCCACACGGTGCAGGTCGAGGTCTATCGCGGCTTCGTCTTCGTGCGGCTCGAAGGGGCCCATTCTGAAGAGGGGGGCCCCAGCGTCGCCGAGATGATGGCCCCCTATGACCACGAGCTGGAGCCCTACCGCTTCGAGCAGATGGTCCCGTTCGGCCGCGTCACCCTGCGGCCCCGCGCGGTGAACTGGAAGAACATCAGCGACAACTATTCCGACGGCCTGCACATCCCCATCGCCCACCCCGGCCTGACCCGGCTGTTCGGGCGCGGCTATGGCGTCGAAGCCGAAACCTGGGTCGACAAGATGTGGGGCCGGCTGATCGAGGAGCCGTCGCGCAATCCGTCCGAGCGGATGTACCAGCAGGTGCTGCCCGACGTCGAACACCTGCCGCCCGAGCGCAAGCGCCTGTGGACCTATTTCAAGCTCTGGCCCAACCAGGCCTTCGACATCTATCCCGACCAGGTGGACTTCATGCAGTTCATCCCGGTCTCGCCCACCCAGACGATGATCCGCGAGATCGCCTACGCCCTGCCCGACGACCGCCGCGAAATGAAGGCGGCGCGCTATCTGAACTGGCGCATCAACCGCCAGGTCAACGCCGAGGACACCGAGCTGGTGGCGCGCGTGCAGCAGGGCATGGCCTCGCGGAGCTTCACGGCCGGACCGCTGGCTTCGAGCGAGGTGTCTCTGCGCAGCTTCGGCCGGAAGATGCGGGCGCTGATCCCGCAGGCCCGGCTGCGGCGGCCGCCGGAGGGGTGGTGAAGGCGCTTCTTCCCCCTTCCCCCTTGATGGGGGAAGGGTCGGGGTTGGGGGTGACGCGGCGGTTCAGCCGGCACGGCCGCAGCACCCCCACCCAACCCTCCCCCATCGAGGGGGAGGGCTTCGATGAGCACTCAGGCTTTCACCCATGACCCGCGCGCCCTTCACCCGCGAAACCCCCGACGTCCGCCGCACCGCCCTGATCGAGGCGACCGGCCGGGTGCTGGCCGCCAAGGGCGTGGCGGGCGCCTCGGTGCGGGCGATCTGCGCCGAGGCGGGGGTCAGCGCCGGCTTGCTGCGGCACTATTTCGAGGGCGTGGATGCGCTGGTCGCGGCGGCCTACGCGGCGACCGGGGCGCGGATCGACGCGGCGCTGGAGGCGGCGGTGGCGGCGGCGGGAACCGACCCCCGCCAACGCCTGTCGGCCTACCTCACCGCCAGCTTCGCCCCGCCGGTGCTGGACCCGGACCTGCTGGCGACGTGGCTGGCCTTCTGGAGCCTGGTCAAGGTCGACCCGGCCGTCGCCGCCATCCACCGGCGCACCTATGCCGGCTACCGGGCGCGGCTGGAGGCGCTGCTGAGCGCCTGCGACCCGAAGATCGACGCGCGGCTCGCCGCCATCGGCCTGACGGCGGTGGTGGACGGGCTGTGGCTGGAGCTGTGCCTGGACGCGACGGTGTTCACCCCGGCCGAGGCGGGGGCGATCGCCGAGCGGCTGGCGGCGGGGTATCTGGCATGAAAACACCCTCTCCCCATGGGAGAGGGTGAGATCTTAGGCGGCGGCCTGGGCGCCGAGGGCGGCGCGGCCCCAGCTGGAGCGCCGGACTTCGGGTTCGGACACCTGGACCCGAGCCTTCTTGCCCTGGGTGCGCATGTGCCGGGCCAGCATCTCGGCCACGCCGACGGCTTCAGGCTGGCAGGGATAGGAGCCGATCAGGTCGAGCGTGTCGTTCCAGGTGATGTGCCAGACGCCGGAGACGGGTCGAACGAAGTAGGTGTGTTCGTCGGCCATGGGATTCACTCCTCGGTTCACTCAAGCGTCGGTCTTACAGCGCGTGCATGACAGCTGTTTCAATGCTGCACAGCAACATCCTGTTGCATTGCACACTGCAGGAGCCGAGCCAAGGGGATCTATGGTGAATCCCCAGGCAAGATTAGGGCGGCTTGAGCGTCAAAGGCATTCAGGGCTCGGGGATTCGTCCGCGCGCCTGCACGCCCGTCATTCCCGCCCTGAAATGAGGGGATACACCGACACTGGCAAAGGTCGGTCGCCGGCGCCGGGAAGCGGACATAGCGATCGTCTGTTCGGGGTGGGAAGCAGAAATCAGGCCGCCGCCCGAAGCCGGACGTCGGGACCTCAGCAGAACGACAGCCAGACGAGTTGGCGGAAAAGGAGGCGGCTTCGTCGCCCGCCTTCTCCGACCCTGGCGCGTAATCTGTCGAAGAGCCTAGTGGAGACCCGCGCAAGTGACTTAACCGAAAGAACTCAACTCCCGCTTGCAATGCTGCACAATCTATGGCGCCATTCCTGTCGGGCACTTCCGCCCGTTGCGGAGACTACGCATGAAGCGCTTCGTTCGAGCCTCGCTGATAGTCGCTCTGGCCATTTCCACGATCCCTGCGGTTTCGGCCGCGGGTCCACGTTTCTACCGGGAGACGATCTACTACAGCGCGGCATATGGTCCGGGCACGTCGCCGTTTCCCGGCCCAGGCCCAACGCCCGGTGGGTCGCAGACCAGAGTAGAAGTGGGGTGGGATCGCTACTATTGCGACGGGACCGTGCGATCGTTCGGACAGCAGACCGGCGATTTTGAGGACTATGAGATCGGCACTTGCCCCTGAATTCGTCCGCCAGGCCCGTCGTCAGAGGCGGCGGGCCTTCATCGTATCGGACGGGCTAGGCTGATGCCCCGCGGCCCTAGTGCTTCCAGGCGAAGAGCGAGATCACGCCGAGGATCAGGCTGACATAGAAGCCCAGGCCCCACATGAAATGCTCGCCCTCGTCGTCGCTGTAGCGAGCATCGAGAAGGCGGTCGCCGAGGGGCAAGGCCGCCCCGAGCGAGACGACCAGACGACCGGTGATGGTGAGGATGCGCGTGATCATGAGACGGACGGTGCGCCTCAAAGGTTAACAGGTCGCTTAAGTTGTACTGCGACAAAAACTACCGCGCGATCTCTGTTCCGGAGGCCCCGCCCCGTCCTCGCGTCAGCCAGTAGAACGGCGCCCCCAGGGCCAGCAGGCCCGCGCCCAGCGCCACCGCCTGGCCGCCGGCTCCCACCAGGGTCCAGACCGAATAGATCCCGGCCAGGATGGCGATCAGGGTCAGGGCCAGGGTCGGGGCGATCCGCTTGGCGGCCTGCAGCTTCAGCGCCGCCAGGGCGCAGACCAGATAGGCGAACAGCGAGGCCGTGGTGGCCACCAGGGCGATGAAGGTGAACAGGTCGGCCATCGACTTGGCGTAGTTCATCAGCACCAGGACCGTGAGAAAGCCGGCCGACAGCAGGTGGGCCCGCACGGGCGAGCCGCGCACCGACTCCTTGGCCAGAAAGGCCGGGAACACCCCGCCCTTGGCCATGGCGTAGGGCATCTCGCCCTGCAGCAGCACCCAGCCGTTCAAGGCGCCGAAGGCGCTGATCGCCGCGAACAGGGCCAGGACCTTGCCGGCGCTGACGCCCCAGTAGAGGCCCACGAAGTCCGACAGCGGGGCGTTGGAAGCCTTCAGGCTGTCGGTCGGCGTCAGCAGCACCACCGCCGAGCAGACCAGCAGATAGATCACGCCGGTGAACACCGTGCCCACCAGGGTGGCGCGGGGGATGGTGCGCTCCGGATCGACCACCTTGCCGGCCGGCACGGTCGCCGACTCCAGGCCCAGCAGGGCCCACAGGGTCAGGGCCCCGGCGGCGGTGATCGCGCCCGGATGGATGTCGGCGGCGCGGAACGGGATCAGGGTCGCGCCCCCATCCGCGCTGGGATCCCGGCCGATCACCCAGAACGCCAGGCCGGCCACGGCGACCAGGGGCAACAGCTTGAGCACGGTGGTCGCCACCTGCACCCCGCCGGCCAGGCGGGCGCCGGCGATGTTGACCCCGACCAGCAGCCAGACCGCGCCCAGGGTCACCAGCAGGTGCAGGCCCGGAACCTCGGCGATGGCCGGAAAGATCACCGACAGATAGCTGACCGCCCCGGTGGCGATGGCGGCGTTGCCCACCCACAGCGAGATCCAGTAGCTCCACGCCACCATGAATCCGACCAGCGGTCCGAAGGCTTCCTGGGTGTAGGCATAGGGCCCGCCGGCCTTGGGGAAGGCCCGCGCCAGGCCGGCGAACACGAAGGCCAGGCACAGGGCGCCGCCGATGGTCAGCAGCCAGCCGAACACCGCGTTCCAGCCGTAAGGGGCCAGGGACGCGAGCAGCATGAACACCCCCGACCCGATCATGTTGCCGACCACCAAGGCCGTGCACATCCAGAAGCCCAATGCTCGTGAAGAGGGGGCGCGCGGGGTCGTGATCTTGTGGATGGGGACCTTCTCTCGGGCCTCTGTCATGCGGCTACGCTTTCACGGGACGGTGCGGGGATGAAAGCCCCCTCCGGCCCTCTGGGCCACCTCCCCCAGAGGGGGAGGATTTACGC
>NZ_JBAPVS010000236.1:0-11008 GCF_049283275.1 Caulobacter sp.
CGCCCGGGCCTGGGCGCGCGGCGACGTGCGCGGGGCGATCGCCGGCCCTCGCAACTTCCAGCGCTGCCTGCTGGCCCTGCCGGGCATGGCCGACCTGGAGCGCAGGGGAACGCGAGACGAGGTCGAGGCGCTGAGCGCGGCGATGCGGACGCCGGGGCATGCGGTGGCGGTGTTCGGGATCCGAAGCCTGGTGGCGACGGGCGGGGTTCTGGACCAGATGCGGGCGCGGGGGTTCGAGGTGTCGACGCCGGGGGAGTAGTGGCTCACCCACTTGCCCCCACCTGACCGCTGCGCGGTCTGTCCGCCCCCACAGGGGGCGGAGGACGCGCCTCTTCCCCCTGTGGGGGAAGACGGTCGCGAAGCGACCCGTAGGGGGCAAGTGTTCACCGCACGAAAAAGGCCCGAAGGTTTCCCCTCGGGCCTTTCAAAACTTCAACGGATCAAACCCGGCCCTACAGACCCGGAAGCTTGATCTTGCTGTCCTTCTCGCGGGCGATGACGATCGTGCCGGCGCCGGTCAGTTCCTTGAGGCGGGCCTCTTCGGTGGCGGCGTCGACCGGGGCGACGTCGGCGGCGCCGGTTTCGGCGGCGGTCGGGGCGGCGGTCTTGTCGCCCTTCTTCCAGAACATCACCTTGCTGGCGAAGCTCTCGTCCTTGTGGGCCAGGTCGCCGTTCTCGTCGTCGACGACGAAGCGGATCAGCGGGTCGGCCTTTTCGACGCCGGCCTTGCTGACCAGCAGCTTTTCACCGTCCGAGCGGCCGGCGGCGTTGCTCTGGCCGATCAGGGCCTGGCGGGCGGCGCTTTCGGGCTGCAGCTCCTGCGGACGCGGCTCGCCGGGGGCCGGCGGGCGCAGGCTGTAGTCGGGCGGCACCACCAGCGGCGCCTTGGTGACGACGCGGAATTCGTCAGGAACGACCTTGCTCATGCCCAGCGCCTTGGACGCGGACTGGCAACCGGCGAGGCCCATGGCGGCCACGGAGGCCAGAACGCCCAGGGTCGCGACCCGATAGAAACTCATGAAACCTGCTCCAGCGGCCGCCCCGGGCCGATATTTCGGACGCCCTCGATACGACATCCGAGGCCGGGCGCCAATCTTCCTTGGAAACGTGGCCACGTTAGGGCGGTTTTGTCGGGTCGAGCAGATCGGCCTTCAAGCGCGGTGCGTGGTCCTCGTCCTTCGACAGGCTCAGGATGAGGACCATTTCCTGGCGCAAAGCCTCAGAAAAACCTCATCCTGAGCCTGTCGAAGGACGAGGTTTTCGCCCCCGCCCTACAGCCCATGTCCGTCGGGATTGGCCAGCTTTTTTTCCTCCGACAGGAAGCTGTCCAGCAGCAGCAGGCAGACCCCCACGGTGATGGCCGAGTCGGCGACGTTGAACACCCACGGGAAGTGCATCCGCGAGACGTCGATGAAGTCGACGACATAGCCGAAGCGGATGCGGTCGATCAGGTTGTTGCCGAACGCCCCGCCGATGATCAGGCCGATTCCCGCCGCCATCAGCGGCTTGACCGCCTTCAGCGCCCAGATCGCCAGGCCCACCACCACGACCGCCGAGAAGATCGTCAGCAGCCAGCGGCTGAGCTCCGAGCCGCGGAACAGCCCAAAGCTCATGCCGTAATTATGGACCAGGGTCAGGTGCAGCGGCCCGACCACCGGCTGGCCGGCGCCGGGCGTGGTCCCCAGGGTCGAGAGGATCCAGGCCTTGCTGATCTGGTCCAGCACGACCGTGACGATCGCGATGGCGTAGGCGGCCCAGCCGAGGCGGGTGATCTTCATTTCAGTCCCTAGTCTTCCTTCTCCCATTGCGGGAGAAGGTGGCCTGCGAAGCAGGTCGGATGAGGGGTTTCATCGGCCGCGCCGCGCGACCCCTCATCCGTCGCTGCGCGACACCTTCTCCCGCAAGGGGAGAAGGACGCAACCATCTTAACCGTGCTGGCTGTCCCACCACGCCACAGCTTCCGCGTCGCGAAGGCTAAGCTCGGGATAGCGCGGATCGGTTCCCACCTCGGGCAGGATGCGCCACGAGCGGGCGCACTTCTTGCCCTGGGCCAGCGGAACCTCGACGCCCACGCCCTTGACCTCGTCCAGGGCGAAGGCGCCCGCGGCCGTCCCGGCGACCAGGGTCGCGGCGCTGGTGCGGAACACCTCGGCCGCGTCCAGCCCCTCGAAGGCGGCCAGCAGGTCGGGCTGGGCGATGTGCACCACCGGGGCGGCCTCGAGCGCCGATCCGATCCGCTTGTCGCGGCGCTCGATCTCCAGGGCCGAGGTGACCACCGAGGTCACGGTCTCGACCTTGGCCCACCGCGCGGCCTCGGCGTCGTTGCGCCAGGCGGCCGGCGTTTCCGGCATCACTCGCAGCACGTTCGAACCAGCCTCGGGAAAGCGCGTGGTCCAGGCCTCTTCCATGGTGAAGCTGGTCAGGGGCGACAGCCACACCGTCAGGCGTTCGAACACATAGTCCAGCACCGTGCGATAGGCGCGGCGGCGCAGGGCGGTCGGCGCGTCGCAATAGAGGCTGTCCTTGCGGATGTCGAAGAACAGGCTCGACAGATCCCCCTGGCAGAAGTCGATCAGCGGCCGGATCACGTCGCTGAAGCGATAGGTCTCGTAGGCGGCCTTCACCTGGCCATCCAGCTCCCAAAGGCGGTGCAGGATGTACTTCTCCAGCGGCGGGAAGTCGGCGTAGTTCGTGACCCGCTCGGCCTCGTCGAAACCGGCCAGGGCGCCCAGCAGGTAGCGGGTGGTGTTGCGCAGCTTGCGATAGGCGTCGGTGGTGGTGGCCAGGATCGTCTTGCCGATCCGCTGGTCCTCGGAATAGTCGACCATCGCCGCCCACAGCCGCAGGATCTCGGCGCCGCTCTCCTTGGTGATGGTCTGGGGCTCGACGGTGTTGCCCTTGGACTTGGACATCTTCTCGCCGTTCTCGTCCTGGGTGAACCCGTGGGTCAGGACGCCCTTGTACGGCGCGCGGCCGCGCGTGCCGCAGCTCTCCAGCAGCGAGGATTGGAACCAGCCGCGGTGCTGGTCGCTGCCTTCCAGATAAAGGTCGGCGGGCGAGCGGCTGTCGTTGCGGCCCTCCAGCGTGAAGGCGTGGGTGCTGCCGCTGTCGAACCAGACGTCGAGGATGTCGACGACCTTCTCGTACTGGGCCGGATCGCGGTCGCCCAGGAAATGGCTGTCGGGCAGCTCGAACCAGGCGTCGCTGCCGCCGTCCTGGATGGCGTCCAGGATGCGGCGGTTGACCGTCTCGTCCATCAGCGGAACGCCGGTGTCCTTGTCGACGAACATGGCCAGCGGCGTGCCCCAGGCGCGCTGGCGGCTGATCAGCCAGTCCGGACGGGTCTCGACCATCGACCCGATGCGGTTGCGGCCGGCCTCGGGGTGGAAGGCGGTCTCGGCGATGGCCTGGATGGCCGTCTCGCGCAGGGTCTTGCCGCCCAGGGTCGGGACGGGCTGGTCCATGCGGATGAACCATTGCGGGGTGTTGCGGAAGATCACCGGGGCCTTGGAGCGCCAGCTGTGCGGATAGCTGTGCTCGACGCGGCCGCGCGCCAGCAGGTTTCCGGCCTCGATCAGCTTGTCCATGACCGCGCCGTTCGCCGGACCGAACTTGCCGGCCTTCTTGCCCTCGGTCTCGATGACCTTGAGGCCCGCGAACAGCGGCACGTGTGGGAAATAGGCGCCGTCCGGATCGACGGTGTCGGGGATGGAGTCCAGGGCGTAGCCGCTCTTGAGCCACACCAGGTAGTCGTCGGCGCCGTGGCCCGGGGCGGTGTGGACAAAGCCGGTGCCGGCGTCGTCAGTGACGTGGTCGCCGGCCAGCAGCGGCACGTCGAAGCCGTAGCCCCCCTGGGGATCAGGTTCGAACTGGGCCAGCGGGTGGGCGCAGATCAGGCCCGTCGGGTCGACCGGCTCGGCGCGGCGCCACGACGCGATCTTGGCCGCCTTGCGCACGTCCTCGGCCAGCTTGTCGGCGACGATCAGGCGGTCGCCGACCTTGGACCACGGGGCGAACTCCAGGTTCTCCTCCAGGGCCTCGACCTCGTAGAGGCCGTATTCGACCTTGGGCCCGAAGCTGATCGCCCGGTTGGCCGGGATGGTCCACGGGGTGGTCGTCCAGATCACCACGCTGGCGTCGTTGGGCGGCAGGCGGAAGACGTTGTCGCCGGCGGCGTTGCCCGACAGGGCGTAGCGGTCCTCGTCATAGGCCTTGACCGGGAACTTCACCCACACGGTCGGTGAGACGTGGTCGTGGTACTCGATCTCGGCGTCGGCAAGCGCGGTGCGCTCGACCGGGCTCCACATCACCGGCTTGGAGCCGCGATAGAGCTGGCCGCTGGTGGCGAACTTGTGGAACTCGGCGACGATGGTGGCTTCGCTGCTGTAGTCCATGGTGGCGTAGCGGTTCCACCAGTCGCCCAGCACGCCCAGGCGCTGGAACTCGACCTTCTGGGCCTCGATCCAGCCGGCGGCGTATTCGCGGCAGCGCTTGCGGAACTCGGCGGCGGGCACCTCGTCCTTGCGACGGCCCTTGGCGCGGAACTCTTCCTCGATCTTCCACTCGATCGGCAGGCCGTGGCAGTCCCAGCCCGGCACGTAGTCGACGTCGTAGCCCAGGGCGAAGCGCGAACGGACCACGAAGTCCTTCAGCGTCTTGTTCAGGGCGTGGCCGATGTGGATGGCGCCGTTGGCGTAGGGCGGGCCGTCGTGCAGCACGAACAGCGGGGCGCCGTCGGCCTGGCGCTTGGCGCGCACCGCGCCGTACAGGCCCTTGTCGGACAGGGCCGCCCAGCCTTCCAGGATCTCGGGCTCCTTCTTGGGCAGGCCGCCGCGCATCGGGAACGGGGTGTCGGGAAGGAAGACGGTTTCGCGATAGTCGCGGGCGGTCGTCGTGGCGTCGTCGGCCATGGGAGAGCTATCCAGCGTAGGGGTTCGGAATGGTCAGGTGCGGGTCGTCGTCCCGGCGCGCGCTGGAATCTCGTCCGGCGGCGTCACGCCGGGCGGTTAATTCGCGAGATCTTCCGAACGAAAGGCATGGGCGGGGGATAGCAGAGGCGGAGGGGAGGGGCAAACGAGGAGGTGAGGGGTTCTCTTCAATCAATGCCCCAACGGTTGTCATCCCGAATCTTCGCGCTGAGCGCTTCGTCCGGGATGACAGCCAAAGTTGTTTGCTCCTACCGCCGCGCCAACCCGTCCAGCATCCACAGCGCCGCCAGGGTGCCGAACAGCACCGCCAGGGCCGAGAGCAGGAACATGCGCAGGCCCTGGGCCAGGGCGACGCTGAGGGTGGTCAGGGCGGCCACGGCCCATACGGAGGCGAGGATCTTGGCTTCCAGCGAGGTCAGGATCGGCTTTGGGGGCAGGAGGACACGCGCCGCGCGCCGGGCCTTTCGCCACAGACGCCTTGCTCGAACCCCAAGCTGCACGTGAAATCTCCCTCGCACTGACGCCAAAAGTGTAGGAGCGGCCGCTGGGTGCGTCTATGCGGAAAAATCAACGTTATCCGTATTTTCTCGACACTGAGGCACGCTCTTGCCCGCGTGCGTCTGGGGTCGGTCTTCGCCGCAATGAGCGGGGTTGGGGTTCGGCCCAGGCTCTTAGGCGTCGTCTCGGGCGTCGACCACGGCCTGCATGTGGGTGCGGAAGCCGGGCTCCTGGTGAGTCATCTGCACGAAGGCCTCGGCCAGTTCGGCCCGGGCCGTGTCGAGATTGTAGACGCCTTCCGAATAGCGCAGCAGCACGCAATCGAAATAGCGGTCCATGAGGAGGCGGTCGGCGGCGTTCAGGGAAGTGGCCATGGGCGACGATAGACCTGGGACGATCGCCGCGCCATGCGCTTGATCAAAAATCCTCGGCCGGGGCGGCGCCCCTGATCGGGGGGGCTACGCGTCAGAACGTCGGGCAGACGATCGCCCGGGCCGCCTGTTCGTCTCGCAGGATCTGCTCGACCATCAATTCGATGCTGTCGAACTTCAATTCGGGGCGCAGGAAGGCGATCAAGTCGGTTTCGATGATCTGGCCGTAGAGGTCCTCGTCGAAATCGAACAGCCAGGTCTCCAGCCGGGTCTCGACCTCGCCGGTGGTGGGGTTGTTGCCCAGATTGGCCACGCCCGGCACTTCGCGGCCGTCGGGCAGGCGGGTGCGGGTGGCGTAGACGCCCAGCTTGGGCACCACATAGTCCTCGACCTCGACATTGGCCGTGGGGAAGCCCAGCTGGCGGCCCAGCTGCTGGCCGCGCCGCACCACGCCCTCGATGGCGAACGGCCGGCCCAGGATGCGGGCGGCGCCCTCGGGGTGGCCGTCGCGCAGGGCGTCGCGCACGCCGGTCGACGAGAACTTCTCGCCCTCGCGGTTGGCGACCGGCTCGGCCACCGAAACCGAGAAGCCGTATTCCTGGCCATAGGCCTTCATCAACTCGGCGCTGCCGGAGCGGCCGCGGCCGAACGAGATGTCGAAGCCGACCGCCACATGCTTCACGCCCAGGCCGTGGACGAGGACCTTCTCGACGAACTCGCGGTCGTTGAAGCTGGCCATCTCGAAGTCGAACGGCAGCAGGTACAGCAGGTCCACGCCCAAGGCCTGCAGAGCGCGGGCCTGCTGGGGGTGGGTCATCAGCTTGAAGGCCGGCTCGCTGGGGCGGAACAGCCGGCGCGGGTGCGGATCGAAGGTGACCACGCCGAGCGGGGCCTTGGACTCCCGGGCGGCGTCGGCCGCCTGGGCGATCACCTGCTGGTGGCCGCGATGCACGCCGTCGAAATTGCCCAGGGCGACGCAGGCCCCGCGCTCGGTGTCGGGCAGGTCCTTCCAGCCGTGGATCATCTTCAGGCGCATGCGGACTTCCTTACGCGGCGGCTCTTCTGGGCGCCATGACCACGGCCTCGCCGTCGACCACGGCCTTGCCGCGCACCAGGCAGGTGGTGGCGAACGTCACGCGCGCCTTGGCGTCGTCGATCGCCGTCACCGTGACCCGGGCGGTGACCTCGTCGCCGATCTTGACCGGACGCTTGAAGGCCAGGGACTGCGACAGATAGATCGCGCCGGGGCCGGGCAGGGTGGTTCCCAGCACCGCGGAGATATAGCCGGCCGACAGCATGCCGTGGGCGATGCGCTCGCCGAAATTGGTGGTCGCGGCGTAGGCGGCGTCCAGGTGCACCGGGTTGCTGTCGCCGGTCACGGCGGCGAAGGCGACGAGGTCGGCCTCGGTCACGGTGCGGACCAGTTCGGCCGACTGGCCAACGGCCAGATCCTCGAGAAACAGTTCCTGCATGCGCCCCTCTTTGTTTTTGTGCGTTGCACCAACTTACCGATCAGGGCCGTCTCTACCAGACCAGATCGCCCATGGCGTGGGTTGCGCCCACCTGTTCGGCGGCAAGCAGGCCCTCGACCTTGGTCGGGTCCAGCTTGCCGTCGGGACCGACGGCGGCCGCGCCGTGGATGCCCTTGGCGATGAACAGGCAGGCCAGGCCCTGGTCGTGGGCGCCCTTGACGTCGGTGATCACCCCGTCGCCGATGCACAGCACCCGCGCGCGGTCGACCGGACCGCCCTTCAGGGCTTCGGCTTCCGCCAGGGCCAGGTCGTAGATCGGCTTGTAGGGCTTGCCGGCCATCAGCACCTGGCCGCCCAGCGTCTCATAGAGGTCGGCCAGGGAGCCGCCGCAATAGATCAGCCGCGCACCGCGCTGCACCACCCGGTCGGGATTGGCGCAGATCAGGGTCAGGCCGCGCTCGGCGGCGATCGCCAGGCGGTCGGTGTAGTCGGCGGGGACCTCGTTCTCGTCGTCGACCATGCCGGTGACGGCGACGAAGGCCGCGCTTTCGGGACCGGCGGTCTCCAGGCCCAGGCCCTCATAGAGCGTGAAGTCGCGCTCGGGGCCGACGATCCAGGCCGGGCCGGGCGCGCGGGCGGCCAGCAGGGTGCGGGTGGCGTCGCCCGAGGTGACGAAGGCGCTCCACGCTTCGCGCGGCACGCCCAGCCGGTCCAGCTGCTCGACCACGGCCTCCGACGGGCGCGGGGAGTTGGAGATCAGGATCACCGGCCCGTGGTGGGCCCGCCACTCGACCAGGGCCTGGCAGGCCTGCGGGAAGCTCTCGACCCCGTTGTGGATGACGCCCCAGACGTCGCACAGCAGGACGTCGTAGCGGTCGGCGAGGGCGGATAGGCCAGGGGGCAGATCGGTCATGGACAGGGGCGGTACCGGGCGGAGACGGACGCGTCAACGCTAGCGCATGTAGGGACGCGGGGCGGCGGAGGCGAGGGGACCTGCAGGGTGGGCGATCAAACCCGTCACCAGGGTTGGCGAAGCTCGCCCAAAGTAAGCATCTTTGAAATTCAATCCTTAGATGATCTGGCGGTCGCCTGGGCCTCGTCCGCTGGATCTCGCATCACACGCGGAGCGGCGCGGGCCGGTTGCCTTCCGGACGTGGGCGAAACCCTTCTAAGCCAGGGTGTTGGCGATCAGGCCCTGGGTGTAGCCGGTCTTCGCGCCGGAGGACGGCGAAACGTCGCCTACGACCTTCCTGGCTTCCGGCGAGAGGTCGACACGGTCCTTGATGTCCTGGCGGGTGCCGAACAGCAGAGCAATCTGGTCGGCCCAGGCGGTGTCCTGCTGGCCCGATTGCAGCAGCTTCAGGGCCTTTTGCATCTGGGTGTTCTGGGCGGCGGCGGGATCTTCCTCGGCCGGTCGGTTGTCCTCGACGTACTTGCTGAGCTTGTAGGCCGCCGCCTTGACCGTGCGGTAGTTGTCGACGTCGGTATAGGGCTTTGAGCCCCCCAGCATCGCGGCGTTGAGCGAGGTCGTGAAGATGATCTTCTGGTCGGCGCTCGAAAAGGAGTCGAAGGCCCGGACCTGATCCAGGATGCTCTCGGCCGATCCGCGATGCCGAATGGACTCGAACTTGGCCATGAAGTTGGCCTGGGTTTCCTGGACCTTCTTGCCCATGGGCGTCTCGAACATGGCCTTGCCGACCGAGACGCTGCCTTCGTGGCTCATGCCCTTCATTTCGCCGCGCACGATCATCTCGTGAAGGCCGTTATAGGCGTCCAGCTGTTCGTCGGCGGTGAACTTGCCGCTGGTGTCGTTCAGCATGGAGCTGAACTGGTCGATACGGTCTTTGTTCTGGGCGTAGGGCGACGCCGCGGCTTCGGTCTGGGCGCTCGCGGCGGTCGGGTCGGCGGTCGGGCTCGCGACGGGAGCCGCCACGGGCGGGGCGATGACCGGCTGGGTGATTTCCAAGTCGATGCTCCGAAACGAACCGTCGCGGGATTCTGCGGGATACGCCTTAACGTTGTATTGCCGACGCTGTGTCCTCACGTCGCGTCGTGGAAGATCACGCCCAGCACCCGCCGACGCCCCGAGCGCACCGTGCTGACCCCATGGCGCAGCACGCGGCGGTGGACGCCGCGTGTCCCCGTCGCCGGGCGCTCGCGGACGGCGAAGATCACGCCCTCGCCCTGTTTCAGCGGCACGACCTGGGGCCGCGACTGCTGGCGGGGGCGTTGCTCGACCAGCACGAACTCGCCGCCTTCGAACTCGCGGCCCGGCTCGTCCAGCAGGAAGGCGGCCTGCAGCGGGAACACGTGCTCGCCATAGAGATCCTGGTGCAGGCAGTTGTAGTCGCCTGGGCCGTAGGTCAGCAGCAGCGGCGTGGGCCGCGTCTGGCCCGCCGCGTGGCAGCGGGCCAGCATGTCGTCCAGGTCCTCCGGGAAGCGCCGGTCTTCGCCCAGCACCTGCGCCCAGCGGTTGGCGACGTCCGCCAGCGGACCGTACAGCCCCTGGCGCAGCCGCTGCACCGGGTCGGGCAGGGGATAGCTGAAGTACTTGTACTCGCCTTGACCGAAGCCGTGGCGAGCCATCACCACCCGGCTGCGAAAGCCGGCCTCCTGGTCGTAGAGGCCGGCGATCCGCCGGCAGGTCTCGGGCTTGAGCAGCGGCCCGGTCAGGGCCCAGCCCTGGGCGTCGAGGTCGGCTTTGAGGCGGGTCCAGTCCAGGCTCATGCGGCCTCGCGGGCCAAGAGCGCACGCTTGCGCTCGACGCCCCAGCGATAGCCCGACAGTCCGCCGTCGGCCCGCACCACCCGGTGGCAGGGGGTGATCACCGCCAGCGGATTGGCCCCGCAGGCCTGGGCCACGGCCCGGGCGGCGGTGGGTCGGCCGATGGCGCGGGCGACCTCGGCGTAGGAGGCGGTGGTCCCGGCGGGAATGGTCCGCAGCGCCGCCCAGACCTGGCGTTGGAGCGGCGTGCCCTGGACGTCCAGCGGCAGCTCCAGGGCGGCGCCGCGGCCCTCGATCTCGGCCGTCACCGCCCGCAGGTCGGCGGCCAGGCCGTCCTGATCGGGCGTCAGCCGGGCCGAGCGGAAGCGGCGCTCCAGGTCGCGGACCAGGGCGGCCTGATCGTCGCCCAGGGTCACCAGCCGCAGGCCGGCGGCGGAGCGGGCGACCAGGGCCAGACCCAGGCTCGTGGGGACCGTGGCCCATCGCAGGGTCTCGCGCGGCTGGTCGGGCTTGCAGCGCAGGCAGGCGCGGAAGCCGGCGGCGCGGGCGCTCTCCTTCGTGTCGTGGAACGCGACGTTCTTGCGCAGCGGCCGCCCGGCGCAGCTGGCCAGGCAGTAGACCCCGGTGGTGCGCACGGCGATGAAGAAGGCGCCGTCGAGATCGCGGTCGCGGCGGCGCATGGCCTCCCAGCGCGCGTCGTCGGTGGTGGGAATGGAAGCGGTCATGGGTCGGTCTCCTTTCGTGAGAAGGAGCATGCGCGCCATGACCTGGGACGTCATTCCGATGCTTGCTGCGCCGATCGCGTTGCTGACACTCGGCGTCACGGCGCGAATTCCTCGTCCCCC
The DNA here is from genome assembly GCF_049283275.1 of Caulobacter sp. Lineage (GTDB taxonomy): Bacteria > Pseudomonadota > Alphaproteobacteria > Caulobacterales > Caulobacteraceae > Caulobacter. The sequence goes on from NZ_JBAPVS010000236.1 coordinate 10,839, forward strand.
AAGCGCTAGACCCTAGGCGGTCCGCAGATCAGGTCGACGGCGGCGGTGATCGTGGCCTCCAGCTGCTCACGCGTCTCGCCGGCCCGGGCGCGGACCGACAGGGCGTTCATCATCAGGCTGGCCAGCCGGGCCAGGCTGGCGTGGTCGGCGCCGGGCGGCAGGTCGCTGGC
>NZ_JBAPVS010000237.1:0-40232 GCF_049283275.1 Caulobacter sp.
GCTGAGCTAGCCGCCAAAAAGCCCGACCACCGCGTGCCGCAGCGGGTTCGCCGGATCGCTCAGCAGCTTCACCGCCATCGCGCACGACATCACAACCAGGAGCGGCCGGATCAGCCGGGCCCCGAACCGCATCGCCAGCCGCGAGCCCACCTGCGCCCCAATGAACGCCCCCGCCGCCATGGCCAGGCCGATCGGCCAGACGACCGCGCCTTTCAGGATGAACAGCGAAAGGCTGCCCAGGTTTGACGCCGCATTGGCCAGCTTGGTGTGCGCCGTGGCCTTCAGCGCGCCGTAGCCCAGCAGGGTGACGATGGCGACCATGTAGAAGGCGCCGGCCCCGGGCCCGAAGATCCCATCATAGAAGCCGATCAGCGGCGTCACGCAAAAGGCGAAGACCGGCAGGGTCAGGCGCGGATGGACGTCCTCGCCCTTGAGCCCCTTCGAAAAGCCGAAATAGAGGGCGATGACGATCAGCAGGACCGGGACCAGGGTCGCCAGGACGCGCGGCGACAGCAGGCTGGCGCAGAGCGCGCCGCACAGGCCGGCGACGGCGGCGGTCCCGGCCACGGGAAGGGCGGTCTTCCAGTCGATCAGGCCGCGACGGGCGAAGGCTGTGGTGGAGGACAGCGCGCTGACGGCGCCCTGCAGCTTGTTGGTGCCCAGAGCCGCGACGGGGTTCATGCCGGTCAGCAGCAGGGCCGGCACGGTCAGCAATCCGCCGCCACCGGCGATGGCGTCGAACGCCCCAGCGATCGCGGCCACGGCGAACATCGTGGCCAGCAGGGCGAAATCGACGTGCATCTGGTTCAAGCCCTCGCGTGGTCCGCCCTCAAGACGGGCCGGGACCACGCTATAGAGCCGAGTATCAGTGATTACTTCTGGCGCGCCTTGCGGGCGGCGTATTTGGCGTCGCGAGCGGCCTTCTGCTCGGCCTGGGTCAGCGCCTTGCGTTCCTTGCGGTCAGCGCGCTTCTCGGCCAAGGCGGCTTCTTCCCGCGCCAGGACTTCCTGGCGGGCGGCTTCCTTGATCGCGGCGCGTTCGGCGCGGACCCGTTCCAGCTCGGCTTCGCGCTCGGCGTGGCGCTGCTCGAAGTTGGGGTCCTGGACGGCGGGCTTCGCCTTCATCTTGGCCAGCATGGCCTTCTTGGCTTCGGCGGCGGCGGAGATGCGATCGGCGAAGCCGGTGTTCTTCAGATGCGACATGAATCTTCTGGTTGGTGGAAAGTGCGCTCCTAAGACCCCAAAACGCCGGGAAAAGCAATTGACCATCCCCTGACCGGCCCTTGGCGAATGGACGCGGACTGGATGGCCGCCCGGCCGGGCCAGGGATTTGGGACCGTCGTTTCTCGATCTGGAAGCGCGTCGCGGCTTTGCTGACGGTTCCGCTACGGAACCGCCCGCTGCGAAACCGCCGCGGATCAGGGCCCTCGATCACGTAAGGACCCGATGATTTCGGCATGAGGCCCGAAAATCTCCAAAAGCCGTTATAAAACCGCCACTTGATGGGACGCTGGCCAACCTTGACGCACCGCAGCGCGCCCTATAGGTTCCGCCGCGATCAAGCCGGCCGGAAAACCGCCTCCTTTGGGGCGGCCGCGGGCGTTTTCGGACCTGACCGCTCCCATGCCCAAGGCCGACGAACCGAACGACAGGGCTCCACAGAGTCTCGACGCTCGGATCGCCGCCTTCGAGGCGCGAAAGGCGGCGGAACAGCCGATACGCGCCGAGCACGAGAAATCGTCCCAGGACGGCTATCGTCTTCTGGCGGATCTGATCGGGGGCGTTCTGGTGGGGCTCGGCTTTGGCTGGCTGCTCGACCGTTACGCCGGCACGGGGCCCTGGGGCATGGTCGGCGGTCTGCTGATCGGCATGGGGATCTCGATCTACATCGTCGTCCGCAAGGCGACAAAACTGAGCGCGCAGGCGTCGGCCGAATCCCGGCAAAGGGATGGGGCCGACGGAGACACGGGAGGCGGGTCTACCGCCCCCAAGCAGAAGAGAGACTAGGGCCTTGGCCACGCCGATCGACCCGATGCACCAGTTCATGATCAAGAAGATCGTGGAGCTGCCGACCTTTACCGTGCCGGGCCTGGGCGCGATCGACCTGTCGATCACCAATTCGATCGCCGCCATGCTGCTGGCCGCGACGCTGATCATGGTCTTCTACGCCTTCGCGGGCCGCGGCGCCGTCATTCCCGGCCGCCTGCAGACCACCGGCGAGCTGCTCTATGGATTGGTCGACGGCCTGACCAGCTCGATCATCGGTCACGACGGCAAGAAGTACCTGCCGTTCGTCTTCACCCTGTTCGCCTTTGTGCTGTTCATGAACCTGCAGGGCATGCTGTTCGGCTGGACCGGCAACTTCCTGGGCTTCACCGCCACCTCGCAGTTGGCCGTGACCCTGACCTTGGGCATGCTGGTCATCCTGACGGTGATCGGCGTCGGCTTCGCCAAGAACGGCCTGAAGTTCTTCAAGCTGTTCGCCCCGTCGGGCGTGCCGTGGCCGCTGTATTTCCTGCTGGTCCCGATCGAGATCATCTCGTTCCTGATCCGCCCGGTCACCCTGGCCCTTCGTTTGTTCGGCAACATGCTGGGCGGCCACGTGGTGCTGAAGATCTTCGCGACCTTCGTGGCCATCCTGCTGGCCATGGCCCCGGCCTATTGGCTGGTGGGCCTGCTGTCGCTGACCTCCGTCATCGCCCTGACGGCCCTAGAGTTCATGGTGGCCTTCCTTCAGGCCTTCGTGTTCGCGGTGCTCACCTGCGTCTATCTGAACGACGTCGTGCACCTCGACAGCCACTGATCAACCTTTAGTCTTTCAACCAACACACCGTTTCCAAGGAGTCTCAATCATGGACGCTGCAGCTGCTAAGTACATCGGCGCCGGTCTGGCTATGCTCGGCATGGTCGGCGCGGGCATCGGCCTGGGCATCATGTTCGGCAACTACTTCCAGGGCGCCCTGCGCAACCCGACCGCCGCCGCTCAAGAGCGTCCGATGCTGTTCCTGGGCATGGCTCTGACCGAAGCCCTGGGCATCTTCGCCCTGGTCATCGCCTTCCTGATCCTGTTCTCCTAAACCTTAGCTGAGAGGCGACTTCGCCCATGGCGACGGAACCCCACGGCACGGTCGAGACGACTGAAGCCCCCAAGCACGAGAGCAGCGGCCTTCCGCAGCTGCAGTTCGAGCATTGGGGCGGACAGATCGTCTGGCTGCTGCTCATCTTCGCCGTCCTCTTCGCGGTGCTGTCCAAGGTGCTTCTGCCCCGGGTCAGCAGCGCGATCGAGGAACGCGGCGCCAAGATCGCCGGCGACATCGCCGACGCCCGTCGTCTGAAGGACGAAGCCGAGGTCCAGGCCCGCGCGGCCGCGGCCGAGGTGGCCGAGGCTCGCGCCAAGGCCCAGAAGACCGCGGCGGACGCCAAGGCCAAGGCTTCGGCCGAAGCCGCCGAGCGTCAGGCGAAGGAAGAGGCTGCGCTGGCTGAAAAGCTGGCGGCCGCCGAGGCCCGCATCCAGGCTTCCCGCGACGTGGCCATGGGCCACGTCCGCACGGTGGCCTCGGAAACGGCCGGCGCCATCGTCGAGAAGCTGACGGGCAAGGCGGCTTCGGCCGCCGAGCTCAAGGCCTCGCTGGCCTAAGGAGAGACGACGATGGAACACGAAACCCTCTTCGATCTCGCCAATCCCGAGCTGTGGGTTCTGGTCGCCCTGGCCCTGTTCATCGGCCTGCTGGTCGTGCTCAAGGTCCTGCCGGGCGCCCTGTTCGGCGCGCTCGACGCCCATGCGGCCAAGATCAAGGCCGAACTCGACGAAGCCCAGCAACTGCGGGAAGAGGCCCAGGCCCTGCTCGCCGACGTGAAGGCCCAGCGGGAAGAAGCCGAGCGTCAAGCCGCCGGCATGCTCGAAGCCGCCCATGCCGACGCCGCGCTGATCGCGTCCGAAGCCAGGGCCCGGCTCGAGGAGCAGATCACGCGTCGCGCCGAAATGGCCGAGCGCAAGATCGCCCAGGCCGAAGCCCAGGCCGCCGCCGACGTCAAGTCGGCCGCTGTCGACCTCGCCGCCCAGGCCGCCGAGCAGATCCTGGTCGCCCGCCTCGCGGCCGGCGCCTCGGACGGACTCGTCGACAAGGCGATCGGCCAGATCGGTTCGAAGCTGCAATAGCGGTTTCACACCGGCCAAAACATCAAGGGCGCGCTCCTCGCGGGGCGCGCCCTTTTTGTTGATCGGTGAGCCCTCCGCCTCCTTTGGGGGCGGACAGACCGCGAAGCGGTCAGGTGGGGGCAAGTGATGGGTGGCAAGAAGACAGCCTGTTAGCGTCGTGCGGCTAACACTTGCCCCCTACGGACCGCTTCGCGGTCGTCTTCCCCCAAAAGGGGAAGAGGGCGTCGCCTAGACCGGCTGTTTCTTCAGCCAGCGCCGTTTCAGGTGCTTGCGCCCGCGCTTGAGCACTCGCCACTGGGCCTTGCGCAGGAAAACCTTCTCGGACCGCAGCAACTGCTGCCACGCCACCAGCATGATCTCCGGCTCGCGGCGCATCAGCCGGCGGATCGGGAAGATCAGCTTGGGATGGCGGCGCTGCCAGCGCAGGAAGCGGCGCTTGGCCTGGAACGAGTTGCGCAGCACGATCATTAGCCCGATGACCAGCATGGGCAGGCCCACATGCCCCGGCAGGGGCGTCAGGACGATCCCGGCCAGCAGCACCAGCACGCCAAAGCCCAGCGCCGCCCAGCGGGCAACGCGACCCGTGGTCTCGCGCAGGATCAGGGCCAGACGGCGACGGCGGCGATTGAGCCTCGAAGGCAGTCCGGCCAGCGCCTCGGCCGCCGAGCTCACGGACGCTGCTTGATCGGCGAGCGCCTGAGGGACCGACGCCAGCGCTTGGCCACGCGCCAGCGGCGCGGAACGATCAGGCGCTCCATGCGCAGGACCTGCTGCCAGGCGACCGGAATCACTTCCGGCTCGCGACGCAGCAGGCGGCGAAGCGGGAACAGCAGCTTGGGGTGGGCGTGCTGGAAGCGGACGAACTGCTTGCGGGCCCGGAACGAGTTACGCAGCACCAGCATCAGGCCGACCACGGTCAGCGGCACGCCCAACGGGCCGGGCAGCGGCGCGATCAGGAAGCCCGCCACGATCAGGATCAGGCCCAGCGTCACCAGAACGACGCGCGAAATCCGCCCGAGAAGCTCGCGGGCGAGTTCATCGGCGGCGGAGAAGCGCACGGGCGGCATGGCGAGGGCAAGGTTCATGGCAGGATGAAACGGGTTCCGTGGTCCGTTTGATCCCGGCGACGGCCGGCCTCCTCGGCTCACAGAACCCGATATGAGAACGGGGCGCCGTTCCGTAAAGGCGCCCCGTTCCGATTCATCCGACTGTGGCGCCTATTCCGCCGCCAGTGGCGCGGCGGCCACAGGTTTCCACCTCAAACGTGGTTTACGCGCCGCCAAGGTCTCGTCCAGGCGCTTGAGCGGGGCGTGGTACGGGGCGCCCTTGAAGCGGTCGACCTCGCCCCCCTTCGCCGCCCCAGCCAAGGCCCGAAGCGCGGTGATGAAGCGGTCCAGCTCCTGCTTGCTCTCGGTCTCGGTCGGCTCGATCAGCATCGCGCCGTGCACGACCAGCGGGAAGTACATGGTCATCGGGTGGAAGCCCTCGTCGATCATCGCCTTGGCGAAGTCGAGCGTGGTCACCCCGGTGTCCTCCAGCCAGGTGTCGTCGAACAGAGCCTCATGCATGCAGGGTCCGTTCGGGAAGGCCGGGCTCATCAGGTCCGACAGGCGGGCCTTGATGTAGTTGGCGTTGAGGACGGCGTCCTCGGCCACCTGGCGCAGGCCGTCGGCCCCGTGGCTGAGCATGTAGGCGTAGGCCCGCACGAACATGCCCATCTGGCCATGGAAAGCGCTCATCCGGCCGAAGGCCTGGGCGGCGGGGCCCTTGGCCTCCTCGACCAGCCTGAAGCCGTGGTCATCGCGGCTGACCACCCAGGGGGTGGGGGCGAACGGGGCCAGGGCGGCGCTCAGCACCACCGGACCCGCGCCCGGTCCGCCGCCGCCGTGCGGGGTTGAGAAGGTCTTGTGCAGGTTGATGTGCATGGCGTCGACGCCCAGGTCGCCCGGACGCACCCGGCCGACGATGGCGTTGAAATTGGCGCCGTCGCAGTAGAAATAGGCCCCCGCCGCGTGGGTCAGGCGGGCGATCTCAACGACGTCGCGCTCGAACAGGCCGCACGTGTTGGGGTTGGTGACCATGATGGCGGCCACATGGTCGCCCAGCTTGGCCTCCAGGTCGGCCAGGTCGACCCGGCCGTCGTCGGTCTGGGCGATCTCGACCACGGTGTAGCCGACGAAGGCCGCCGTGGCCGGGTTGGTGCCGTGGGCGCTGGTCGGGGCCAGCACCGTCTTGCGGTGGCCCTGGCCATTGGCCTCGTGGGCCGCGCGGATGGCCAGCATGCCGCACATCTCGCCGTGGGCCCCGGCCTTGGGGCTGAGGGCCACCGCCGGCATGCCGGTCAGGGTCTTCAGCCAGTGGGCCAGGCGGTCCATCAACTCAAGAGCGCCCTGCACCGTCGACTGCGGCTGCAGCGGGTGGATGTCGGAGAAGCCCGGCAGGCGCGCCATCTTCTCGTTCAGGCGCGGGTTGTGCTTCATCGTGCACGAGCCCAGCGGATACAGCGCCAGGTCGATGGCGTGGTTCTTCTGGGACAGGCGCACGTAGTGGCGCACCGCCTCGGGCTCGGACAGGCCCGGCAAACCGATCGACGCTGTGCGGACCAGGTCGCCCAGGTCGTCGGCCGGCGAGGCGTCCGGCAGATCCACGCCGGTCTTGTCCCAGGCGTTCAGTTCGAAGATCAGCGCCTCGTCCTGCAGCAGGCCGCGGGCCCCGGTCAGGGTGGGGTGGACGTAGTCGTTGGCGTCGCCGGCCTTCGCGGTGGCTTCGGGACGGGTCGGGCGTCCGACGGAATTCATGCTCATTGGGCCAGCACCTTGGTCAGGGCCATGGAGAAGAAGGCGATGTCGCTGTCGGGCGTGGTCTCGGTGGCGGCGACCAGCAGGACGTCGTCCAGGCCGGCCGACGGATCCAGGCGCGAGAACGGCACGCCGGCGATGACGCCGTTGGCGGCCAGGGTCTCGACCACCTCGGCGGCGTTGCGCGGCAGCTTGACCGCGAACTCGTTGAAGAAGCGCGGGGTCAGGATCTCGACCCCGGGGATGGCCGCCAGGGCGTCGCGCAGGGCCACGGCCTTCTGGTGGTTGATCAGGGCCAGTTGGCGCAGGCCCTTCTCGCCCAGCAGGCTCATGTGGATGCTGAAGGCCAGGGCGCACAGGCCGCTGTTGGTGCAGATGTTCGACGTGGCCTTGTCGCGGCGGATGTGCTGCTCGCGGGTCGACAGGGTCAGGACGAAGCCGCGACGGCCCTCGGCGTCGACGGTCTCGCCGCAGAGACGGCCGGGGGCCTGGCGGACGTATTTTTCCTTGCAGGCGAACAGACCGACATAGGGGCCGCCGAAGTTCAAGCCGTTGCCGATCGACTGGCCCTCGGCCACGACGATGTCGGCGCCCATCTCGCCGGGCGACTTGAGCAGGCCGTACGAGACGGCCTCGGTGGTGACCACGATCAGCAGGGCGCCGGCGGCCTGGGCGGCGGCGGCGATCTTGCTCACGTCGGTGGCCGTGCCGAACACATTGGGGGTCTGGACGACGACGCAGGCGGTGTCGGCGTCGATCGCGGCGATCACCGCGTCCTCGGCGTCGACGGCGGGCGCCAGGCGGTCGGTGGCGACGCTGGCGGCATGGGCCAGGGTCTCGACCGTGCCGACATAGTGCGGATGCAGGCCGCCCGACAGCACCGCCTTGTTCCGACGGGTCACGCGGGTGGCCATCATCACCGCCTCGGCGGCGGCGGTGGAGCCGTCATAGAGCGAGGCGTTGGCGACCTCCATCCCCGTCAGGGCCGCGACCTGGGTCTGGAACTCGAACAAGACCTGCAGCGTGCCCTGGGCGATCTCGGGCTGGTAGGGCGTGTAGCTGGTCAGGAATTCCGACCGCTGGATGATGTGGTCGACCGTGGCCGGCACATGGTGGCGATAGGCCCCCGCGCCAACGAAGAACGGGCCTTCCGAGGCCGAGCGGTTGCGGCGCGACAGGGCCAGCATCTCGCGCTCGACCTCCAGCTCGCCGGCGTGGAACGGCAGATCGACCGGATCCTTGCGGCGGGCGACGGCGGGCACGTCGACAAACAGCTCGTCGATCGACGACGCGCCGATGACGCCGAGCATGTCGGCGCGATCTTCGGGTGTGAGGGGGAGGTATCGCATGAAAAGCTTCCGCGGCGTGCCCCCTTCCCCCTTGATGGGGGAAGGGTCGGGGATGGGGGTGTTTCGGGCGGCGGGGTCACCCCCAACCCTGCCCTTCCCCCATCAAGGGGGAAGGGTTCTTCCCTAAAGGGTTGAGAGAAACGCTTCGTAGGCGGCGCGGTCCATCAGGGCGTCGAGCTCGGCAGGGTTGCTCAGCTTGATCTTGGCGAACCAGCCGCCGGCTTCCGGCGCGGCGTTGACGGTCTCGGGCGCGTCCGACAGCTGGCCGTTGGCCTCGACCACCTCGCCCGACACCGGGGCGTAGACGTCGGAGGCGGCCTTGACGCTCTCGACGACCGCCAGGGCTTCGCCCTGTTTCACGGTCTTGCCGACGTCCGGCACCTCGACGAACACCACGTCGCCCAGTTGCTCGGCGGCGTAGCCAGTGATGCCGACGGTCGCGACGTCGCCAGCGACTTCGACCCACTCGTGATCCTTGGTGAACTTCATGGTCTGGGCCCTTCTCTAGACTTTGCGCACGTAGCGAGTGGGAACGAACGGCGAGGTCACGACCTCGGCCTTCTGCGGCTTGCCGCGAACGATGACTTTCAGCAGCGTTCCGACCTTGGCGAAGGCCGGGGGCGCGAAGCCGATGGCGATGGCGCCGCCGAAGCTGGGGCCGAAGCCGCCGCTGGTGACCACGCCGATCACGGCGCCGGTCTCGTCGGCGATCTCCGCGCCCTCGCGGGCCGGGGCGCCTTCCAGCACCTTCAGATTGACGCGGACGCGCTTGAGGTCGCCGGCCAGCTCCTTGCTGATCCGAGCCGCGCCCAGATAGTCGCCGGCCTCCCGGCGGCTCTTGCCGACCGCGAACGGCATGCCGGCCTCGATCGGCGAGACCGTCTCGTCCATGTCGTGGCCGTAGAGCGGCAGGCCGGCCTCCAGGCGCAGGCTGTCGCGGGCGCCCAGGCCGATGGCCTTCACGCGCTCGTCTTCCAGCAGGGTGTTCCAGATGCGCGCGGCCTGGTTGGCCGGCACCGAGATTTCGTAGCCGTCCTCGCCGGTGTAGCCCGAGCGCGAGATGATGGCGTCGGTCCCGAAGGCGGTCAGGGCCATGGTGTCCATGAACACCATGGCCGCGGCCTCCGGCGCATGGGCGGCCAGGACAGCGGCGGCCTCAGGGCCCTGCAGGGCCAGCAGGGCGCGGTCTTCCAGGCGCTCGACGGTCGCCTCGCCCTTCAGGGTCTCGGCGATGATCTTGTAGTCGTTGTCCTTGCAGGCGCCGTTGACGACGATGAACAGGCCGTCGTCATCCGGGCGCGCCGTCATCAGGTCGTCGATCACCCCGCCTTCGGCGTTCAGCAGCACGGCGTAGCGCTGCTTGCCGGGCTTGAGGCCCTGGTAGTCGGCCGAGACCAGCTTTTCGAAGCTCTTGGCGGGATCAGCGCCGCGCAGCCGGGCCTGGCCCATGTGCGAGACGTCGAACAGGCCAGCATGCTCACGGGTCCACAGATGCTCTTTCAGCACCCCGTCCTTGTACTGCACCGGCATGTGGTAGCCGGCGAACGGCACCATCCGCGCGCCGGCCGCGACGTGCGCGTCGTACAGGGGCGTCTTCTTGAGATCTTGGCCAGAAAGGCTTGGGTCGGACACGCTTTGGGCTCCAATCGGGGTCGGCGACGCCGCCCGGCTTTCGCCAGGTGGTCTCGCCCCCGCTGTCCCTTTGACCTGAGAGATTCCGGTCGAGCCAGCTCGACCTTGCTCCTTCGGCGGGCAAATCTCCCATCCTGGGAAATCTGCCTCTTTCCAGCGTTCCTAAACCCGCGCGGTCCTTTTGCCTGAGCGTTTCCGGGGCGGTTGCGCCTTCGGCCTCGGGACAGAATCCCGATGTCTCCCGCGAGGGTCGAGGCGTGTTTGGGCGAGGGGGCGGGCGGAGTCAACGGGGCGCGTGAAGGCTCGCTCTAAGATTGCGAACAATCCAGGAACATAGTCAAACTTGAGGTCGCAAATTGTGACCTCAAAGAGCGGCCATGACCCACGCACCCAAAACCTCCGACGCACGCCTCCAGGTCACCTTCAGGCCTCAGGTGTTCGAAGTGCGCGGCCTATCTGTGATTCTCGATACAGATCTCGCCCAGGTGTTTGGCGTCGAAACCAAACGCCTCAATCAGCAGACCCGGCGAAACGAAACTCGATGGCTTCGCCTTTCAGCTCTCCGCTGAAGAGTTCACGACTTTGAGGTTGCAAATTGTGACCTCAAAGATCGGTCGAGGCGGTTCACGCTATCGGCCCTATGTCTTCACCGAACACGGCGTGCGCCCCTAGCGGGTTGCTACATCCGCTCCGGCGCTTCGATGCCCAGCAGGTTCAGCGCCAGTTCCAGTTGCTTCAGCGTCGTCTCGGCCAGGGCCAGGCGCGAGGCCCGGACGGCCGGTTCGTCGGCGCTGAGGATCGGGCAGGCCGCGTAGAACTTCGAGAAGGTCTGGGCCAGCTTGTAGGCGTGCTCGGCGATGAAGTTGGGGGCCTTCTTGTCGTAGGCCTCGCTCAAGGCGCCTTCGAACGCGTCCAGCAGCAGGGTCAGGTCGCGCTCGGCCGGCTCGCCGACCACGATCGGACCCGAGATGACCTTCTGCTCGGCCGCCTTGCGCAGGATGCTCTTGATGCGCACGGACTGATACAGCAGGTACGGCCCGGTCTTGCCCTCGAAGCTGGTGAAACGATCCAGATCGAAGACGTAGGAGGTGCCGCGGAAGTTCTGCAGATCGGCGAACTTCAGGGCCGCGATTCCCACCTTGTGGGCGATGTCCTCGAAGACGTCGGGCGCCAGGTCCGCGCCGAGGCCGGCTTCACGCAGGCGCTCGCGAGCCTTTTCACGGGCCATTTCGATCAGGTCGTGCAGCTTCAGCACGCCGCCGGCGCGGGTCTTGAACGGCGTGCCGTCGGGACCGTTCATGGTGCCGAAACCGATGTGCTCCAGCTCGCCCGGCTGGGCGTAGCCGGCCAGATAGGCGGCGCGGAACACCTGCTCGAAATGATCGGCCTGACGCTGGTCGACGCAATAGAGGATCAGGTTCGGATCGAACGCCTCGCGGCGGTCGAGGATCGTGGCCAGGTCGGTCGTGCCGTACATGGCCGAGCCCTCCGACGAGACGATCAACAGCGGGTCGGGACTTTCGACCTCGACCACCGTGCCGTCGGGCAGCTTCTTCTTCTTGGTTTCGCCGGGCCGAGCGACGCGAACAATGCGCGCGCCTTGGTCCTCGACCAGCAGGCCCTTGGCCTCCAGGTCGGCCACCATGCCGGGGATCAGGTCGTTGGCGTCGCTTTCGCCCTTCCACAGGTCGAAGTCGACGCCCAGGGCGTGGAATTCCCGTTCCAGGGCCACGCGGCTGACCTCGACGAAGCGGGTCCAGATGGCGCGGTAGGCGGCGGCCCCGCCCTGCAGCAAGGCCGTGGCGCGGCGGGCGCGATCGCGGAACGGAACGTCGATCTTGGCGCGCGCGGCGGCGGCCGGGTAGGCGCGGTCGAGATCCTCCAGGCCCAGGTCCGCCAGCTTCAGGTGGACTTGGCCGCTCGCCTCGGACCCGATGAACTCTCCGGTCTCCTCGGCGATCAAGCTGGTCTCGAACAGACCGCGCTCGTCGCCGACCGAGACGATCAGCAGCCCCATCTGGAAACCCCAGTCGCCGAAGTGGGCGTCGCCCTTCACCTCGTCGCCGCGGAAGCGGTACAGGCGCTTGACCGACTCGCCGATGATCGAGGCGCGCAGGTGGCCCACATGCATCGGCTTGGCGACGTTGGGACCGGCATAGTCGACCAGCACGCGACGCGGCGCAGCCAGGGGCTCGGCCCCGGCGCGCGGATCGGCGGCGATCTCGTTGGCGCGGGTCGACAGGGCGTCGCTGCCGACACGCAGATTGATGAAACCGGCGCCGGCGATCTCGACGGAGTCCAGCCGCGGGTCGGCCTTCAGGACGTCGACGACCTGCGCGGCGATCTCGCGCGGATTGCGCTTGGCGCTCTTGGCGGCCGCCAGGGCCCCGTTGCATTGGAAGTCGGCCAGGTCGGGCCGGTCGGACGCGGTGACGCGACCGAAGTCGGGGGACAGTCCGGCGGCCTGGAAGGCGGCCATGGCCGCCTCGCTCAGGGACCGCTTCAAATCACTCATGGCTTGGCGACGTTTCCGGGTTGGGTCTGGGCCTGTTGCGTCTGGCCGGCGTTGACGCGGAAGCGCTTGCCGTCACGATTGAAGGCGGCCATTTCCGGGGTCACGTCGAAGCCGATCAGGACCTCGAAATTGCCGCCGCTGACCTTCTCGTCGGCGCGCGGGATGGTGATGGTGTTCAGGGTCTGGGTCACATAGACGCGATCCTGGCCCTGCGGGAACTTCACCGGCAGGTCGAAATATTCCTTGGCCAGCACCGACTTGTTGCGCTCGGTCACCGCCACCCAATAGCGATAGGTCTTCTGGTCGCCGGTCGCCTGGGGACCGCGCCCCATCTCGAACAGCATCTGGACCTGCATCTTGACCGGGTCGTTGCTCTTGTAGGCGCAGCCCGAGGTCAGGCTCTGGATCTCGCCGGTATAGGCGGTCTGGGCGGCGGACTCCTTGCCGTCCTTGAATTCGACATAGCGGCTGGCGTCGTACAGCACCTTCACATAGGGGCACGGGCCGGCGTTGCGCAGCTGGGCCAGGGGGGCCTTGGGCTGGTTCCACTCGCTGTCGCGCTTCTTCTTCTTGGCGGCGGCCTGATCGTCTTCGCCCTGGCCTTGTTCGCCACGGCCGCGCTGCTGCGCGTGAACGCTCGTCGCGGTGGCGGCGATCGAGAGGGCCATCAGAGCGCTGAGGGCGACGGGAAAAATGCGGCGCATGAAACGTCCGGTTCGAGATTGGAAAGCTTGAGCGGGATTCCCCGCCAGCGTCATGGAGCCTGATAAAGGCATATGCGTGACGTCGCAATGTGCAGCAGATTTCAACTGGATGCAGCCGACTTTATCAGCCGGGCGCTGGCGCGGACGGACCAGAACCCTTAGGTTCGGGGCCATGAACGCCCATTCGCCCATCTCCAGCCCCGGCCGCCGCGAACTGCGCGTGGTCCTGGCCAGTCCGCGCGGCTTCTGCGCCGGCGTCGATCGGGCGATCCAGATCGTCGAGCGGACCATCGAGAAATTCGGCGCGCCGGTCTATGTCCGTCACGAGATCGTCCACAACCGGCACGTGGTCGACCGCCTGACGGCCTTGGGCGCGGTGTTCATCGAGGAACTGGACGAGGCGCCGAGCGATCGGCCCGTCGTGTTCTCGGCCCACGGCGTGCCCAAGACCGTGCCGGCCGCCGCCAAGGCCCGCGAGATGGTCTATCTGGACGCCACCTGCCCGCTGGTCTCCAAGGTCCATGTCGAGGCCCAGAAGCATTTCGACGCCGGCCGCGAGATCGTGCTGATCGGCCACGCCGGCCACCCCGAGGTCGTCGGCACCATGGGTCAGCTGCCCGAGGGCACGGTCACCCTGATCGAGGACATCGACGACGCCCGCGCCTGGATCCCCCAGAACCCGGCCAACGTCGCCTTCCTGACCCAGACCACCCTTTCGGTCGACGACACCGCCGAGATGGTCGACCTGCTGAAGGCGCGCTTCCCGGGCATCGCCGCGCCGCACAAGGAAGACATCTGCTACGCCACCACCAACCGCCAGGAGGCGGTGAAGATGCTGGCCGGCGCGTCGGAGCTGATCCTGGTGGTCGGCTCGAGGAACTCGTCCAACTCCGTGCGGCTGATGGAGGTCGGCAAGCGGGCGGGCGCCCGGGACGCCCGGCTGATCGACGACGCCCGCGGCATCGACTGGTCCTGGTTCGAGGGCGTCAACGTCGTGGGCCTCACCGCCGGGGCCTCGGCCCCTGAAGATCTGGTGCAGGGCGTGATCGACGCCATGGCCACGCGCTATGACATCACCGTCGAGGAACTGGTCGAGGCGCGCGAGACCGTGACCTTCAAGCTGCCCCGGCTGTTGACGGCCTAGGCGCGCCAACTTCAGGTTTTCTCGGGGTCGGGCGACGAAACCCGCCCTTGACCGCCGACGCGTCGTCCCGCATCCCCGCGCCATGGCCGTCTATACCGACATCACCGACGACGAACTCGCCGCCTTCCTGGGCGACTACGACCTGGGACAGGCCGTGGCGTTCAAGGGCATAGCCGAGGGGGTGGAGAATTCCAACTTCCTGCTGGAGACCACGACCGGCCGGTTCATCCTCACGGTCTACGAACGACGCGCCAAGCCCGAGGACCTGCCCTATTTCCTCGACCTGCTGACTTGGCTGGCCGATCGCGGCTATCCCAGCGCCAAGCCGATCGCCGACCGTTCGGGCGCGACCCTGAAGACCATCCGCGGCAAACCCGCCGCCCTGGTGGAGTTCCTGCCCGGCCTGTCGGCCCGCCGCCCCACCGTCGCCCACTGCCGCGAGGCCGGCGAGGGCCTGGCCTGGCTGCACCTGGCCGGCGAGGGCTATCCGGCCCGCCGCGCCAACGACCTGGGCCAGCCGCACTGGGCGCGGTTGTTCTCGAACCATCGCCAGGACGCCGAGGGGCTGAAGCCCGGCCTGGCGGCAACCATCGACAAGGACCTGGCCGAGCTGGCCCTGGCCTGGCCGCGAAACCTGCCGGCGGGGGTGATCCACGCCGACTATTTCCCCGACAACGTCTTCTTCAAGCCGGACGGCAAGTTCGCGGCGGCCATCGACTTCTACTTCGCCTGCGACGACGCCTACGCCTACGACATCTCCGTGACCCTGAACGCCTGGTGCTTCGAGGCCGACGGCAGCTTCAACATCACCGCCGCCCGGGCGCTGATCGCCGGCTACGAGCGCCGCCGCCCGCTCAGCCCGGCCGAGCGCGACGCCATCCCGATCCTGGCGCGCGGCGCGGCCATGCGCTTCTTCCTGACCCGCCTGGCCGACTGGGGCGCGACCCCGGCCGGGGCGCTGGTCAAGCCGAAGGACCCGCTGGAATACGAGCGCAAGCTGGCCGTGCACCGCGAGGGTCTGTCCCTGTTCGGAGCCGGCGCGTGACCCCCAAGCTGATCATCTATACCGACGGCGCCTGCCGCGGGAATCCGGGTCCGGGCGGCTGGGGCGCCCTTTTGATGTACGGCGACAAGAAAAAGGAGCTGTGCGGCGGCGATTTGGCGACCACCAACAACCGCATGGAGCTGATGGGCGCCATCCAGGCCCTGGAGGCCCTGAACAAGCCGACCAAGGCCGAGCTGCACACCGACAGCCAGTACGTGATGAAGGGCGTCACCCAGTGGATCCACGGCTGGAAGGCCAAGGGCTGGAAGACCGCCGACAAGAGCCCGGTCAAGAACGTCGACCTGTGGCAACGCCTGGACGCGGCCCGGGCCCGTCACGAGGTCGACTGGCGCTGGGTCAAGGGCCACGCCGGCCACGTCCACAACGAACGGGCCGACGAGTTGGCGCGGCTGGGCATGCTGAAGGCGCTGGGCGAGAAGGCCTAGGCGCCGGCCCGTTCATCATCATCGACGGACAGGCGCAACTCGCGAAAAGCCGCCACGAGCGCGTCCAGGCTGAAAGCCAGATTGCGGCCGCTGGGATTGGGCAGCACCCAGGCGACGGCGCCGCCGAAGGGCTCGGCCTGACGGCCCCAGGATACGGTTCGGCGACCCAGCATTGCCGCATAGGCCGTCTTGCCCAGGAAGGCGACATGGCGCGGCGCATAGCGACGGACCCAGCGTTCGAACCCGGCGGCGGCGTCGACGAATTCCGACCGCGCCAGGTCGTCGACGCCGGCGGTCGGCCGCTCGACCACGCTGGTGACGCCCAGCCCGTAGGCCAGCAGGCTGGCGTCCTGCTCCGGCGCGATCTGGATCGGGGTGAACCCTGCCAGGTGCAGGACGCGCCAGAACCGGTTGCTGCGACCCACGAAGTGATGGCCCGCCGCCGCGGCGGAAAGGCCCGGGTTCAGGCCGCAGAAGACCACGGACAGGCCCGGCGCGACGATGTCGGGAAGCGGCTTGTCCATGGGCGTCCTGGCTAGGTGTTGAGCGACTTCGGGCCGCTGACGAACGGGCTGCCGCGAACATAGAAACGCAAGGTCCGGTCCGCATCCCGCGAAATGCCGATCCTGACGCCCTCGCCGATGTCGCCAGGCGTCTGGTCGCCGCGCGCGAGCCACAAGGGGCCGGCCTCGCAGAGATCCAGTCCGTCGGCCCACGGCCCGATCTCCAGCGCCTGGGCCAGCCGTCCCGGCCCCCGCGCCAGGTCACGCAGCCGCTCGGTCCGGCGATTTCGCTGCATGATCGGCACGCCCTCCAGCGGCTCCAGCGCTCGGATCAGGACGCCGGCCCCGACCCCCGCCGCCTCGCTGGAGACGTTCAGCATGTAGGAGAGCCCGTAGGCGAGATAGATGTAGGCGTGGCCGGGCTCCAGAAACAGCGACCGCGTGCGGGGCGTCATGCCGCGATAGGCGTGCCCCGCCGCGTCGCCCACGACATAGGCTTCGGTCTCGACGATCAGGCCGCTGACGATCCCCTCCGGCGTCTCCCGCACGACCACCTGGCCGATGAGGAACCGCGCCAGGGCGGCCGTATCGACCGGCAGTTCGGAGCGCGCGAGCCGTCGATAGGTCATGCCGGTCCCGCCTCCCCGAATTCGTCATCCCCACCTCATGCAGGGACGACGAATATGGGGACCGCGCCTAGGCCGCCAACACCCCCGGCTCCACGCCCGTCGCGAATGGCAGACCCTCGTCCTCCCAGCCGGTGACGCCGCCGATCATCAGCTTCACGGGTCGGCCCAGCATCGCCAGCTTCAGCGCCGCCCGGTCGGCGCCGTTGCAGTGCGGGCCGGCGCAGTAGACGACGAACAGGGTGTCGGCCGGCCACTCGGCCATCCGCTCGGCGGTGATCTCGGCGTGGCGCAGGTGCAGGGCGCCGGGCACGTGGCGGCGGGCATAGGCCTGCGGCGAGCCCACCACGTGCAGCAGGACGAAATCGGTTTCGCCGGCCTTCATCGACGCGGCGACGTCCGAACAGTCGGTCTCCAGGGCCAAGCGGCGGGCGAAGTGGGCGGCCGCCTCAGCGGACGGCGCGGCGGGGATGGCGGACACAAAGCTCATGGCGATCTCCTCTGGTGGCGAGGAAGCCTTGCCCTGGAAGTCCGCCCGGCGTTAGCTGGCGTGATCGACAATGACCGTAAGGATCATGCCAAACCTCTTGAGAGCGACCGGACCAGCCAACAGGCGCGTCGTCGTCCTAGTCTATGACGGCTTGTGCACCTTCGAGTTCGGAGTGGCGGTCGAGCTTTTCGGCCTCCCCAGGCCGGAGATGGGGCCGGACTGGTACGCCTTCGCCACGGCGGCCATCGAGCCTGGCCCCCTGCGCGGCCTGGGCGGCGTCCAGGTCGTGGCCGACGGCGGACTGGAGCTGGTCGAACAGGCCGGCACGATCATCGTCCCCGGCTGGCGCGGCGCCGACACGCCGGTTCCCCAGCCGCTGATCGACGCCCTGCGGACCGCCCACGCCAACGGCGCGCGGGTGATGTCGATCTGCTCAGGCGTGTTCGTGCTGGCGGCGGCGGGCCTGCTGGCCAGGCGGCGGGCCACCACCCACTGGCGCTATGTCGACAGGCTGCGCGCCCTCCATCCCGACATCGATGTGCAGCCCGACGTGCTCTATGTCGATGAGGGCGACGTCCTGACCTCGGCCGGCAGCGCCGCGGGGCTGGACCTGGGCCTGCACCTGGTGCGCCGTGACTTCGGCCCCGAGGCGGCCAACACCGTGGCCCGGCGGCTGGTGATCCCGCCGCACCGCGACGGCGGCCAGGCCCAGTTCATCCCGCGTCCGGTGCCGACCGCGCACGAGGCCTCGCGCCTGTCGCCGATCCTGGACCGCATGCGCGCCGACCTGTCGCGCGAGCACACGGTCAAGGCCCTGGCCGACGCGGCCGGCATGAGCCCCCGCACCTTCCTGCGCCGCTTCGAAGCCGCCACGGGCGCGACCCCGGCCCGCTGGCTGCTGGCCGAGCGCCTGGCCCGAGCTCGCGACCTGCTTGAGACCACATCGGCCGGCGTCGAGCAGATCGCCCAGGCCGTCGGCTTCGGCGCGCCGGCCCTGCGCCACCACTTCCGCAAGTCGCTGGCCACCACGCCCCAGGCCTACCGGGCGCGGTTCGGAACGAAGGCCTAGCGACCAGCACAGCCCAGGTCTAGGCTCCGGCCGGCGGCGTTCAGGCCGCGCCAGCCAAGGACGCGCGCCATGCCCGGACCAACGGTAACGATCTTCAACGCCAACTCGCTCGGCGCCACGATGAGCGTGAACAACGGCGCCCAGTTCACGATGCCCGCGGCGTCGCCCATGAATTGGTCGCCGTCGACGCCGGCCGTCGGCGGACCAAGCTGGAGCTACGCGGGGGCGGCTCCGAACGTCCTGGCGCCGGGCATCAACACCCTGACGATCACGCCCGCGGGCAGCCTGCAGCCCTTCGTGACGGCCATGACGCTGTCGCCGAATGTTCAATGGAATTCGCTGCAACTGTACATCTTCTTCAACAGCTACGGCGAGGCCAGCTGGATCGTTCTCAACGCCGGCCAGTTCGTGAACGGCAACGTCCAGCTTCACTCCTAAGCGGGGGCGACGGAGCGGGCTCGTCGGAAACAAGGTCGCCCGTCTGAAACGAACCCGCCGCGAAATGACCTTGGTTGCGCCGTTGCGAAGTCCGGTTCGAATCCCAATCTCCTATTCGACGCGGACAACCCGGCTTCTCCCCCCCGGCCGGCCCCGGCGTCCTGCAAGCGCAGCGTCCGTGCCCTTCCCCCCTCGGCACGGACGCTGTTTGCGTTCAAGACCGGTCTTGGCAAGGTCGACGATGGTCGATGAACATCGCCCCTGGTAACGCTAACATTCCGCGCTATCCTCTCGCCTGAAACCTTCGCCCGTGAGGAGCGAAGGATCACGGGAGCGAAGCGGCCATGCGGGCACTGATCTGCGCCTTGACGGTTCTGGCCTTCGGCGGCGGCGCCCAAGCCGCGACGCCGGCCCGACCGCCCATCGTCTCCGTCTCGCACCTGGCGGTCCGGGCGGCCGACCCCGCCAAGAGCGAGGCCTTCTACGTTCATGACTTGGGCGCGGTGAAAGGCCCTGATCCCGAGAACCCCGGCGGCGCGCGCTACTATTTCAGTCCGACCCAGTTCGTCCAGGTGCTGCCCCTGCCGCCCGGCCCGCCGACCATCGACCGGCTGGACCACGCCGCTTTCAACACCGCCGACGTCGAGGCCCTGCGGGTCTATCTGGCCTCGAAGGGCGTGGCCGTCCCCGCCAAGGTCGAGACCGGCGCCGACGGCGGGCGCTGGTTCGATGTCGTCGATCCGGAGGGCGTCAAGATCCAGTTCGTCCAGCCGCCGGCCAAGCCGCCCGTCATCCCGGTCAACCCGCTGTCGAGCCACCTCATGCACGTGGGCTTCATCGTCCACGACCGGGCGCGCCAGGACGTGTTCTATCGCGGCATACTGGGCTTTCGGCCCTATTGGTTCGGCGGCATGGCGGACGACAAGCCGACCTGGATCTCGCTTCAGGTCCCCGACGGCACGGACTGGCTGGAGTACATGATCGTCGGCACGCCGGACGGCCGCGGCCCGCCGCCCGGCATGAGCCAGGCCACGCTGGGGATCCTCGATCACTTCGCGCTGGGCGTGCCCGACACCCGACTGGCCTACACCCTGCTGTGGAACGAAGGCCGCCTCAAAGGCCAGAACGAAACGCCCAAGATCGGGCGCGACGCCAAGTGGCAGCTGAACCTGTTCGACCCCGACGGCACGCGGGCCGAGATCATGGAGCTCCACGCCATCGGCAAGCCCTGCTGCTCGCCGTTCACCGCCGAAGATCCAAAGCACTGACGGCCAGGAAGCGCATGATGTCCAGGTTCCGTCTCCTGCTGCTGACCGCCGCCCTTCAAGCCCTGGCGGGCGCGGCCTCAGCCCAAGCCCCCGCCCAGACCCCGCCGGTCGCGCCGGCCCCATCCATTGCGCCAGATTGGGCCTATCCCGACAGTCCGACCCATAAGCAGGGCCCGCCGCCGCCCGACTTCCATCGCCCCACGACGGTGATCGCCACGCCGATCGGGGTGTTCGAGGGACAGGCCGACGTCGGCTCGGCGCTCGTCCCCGGCGCGGCCAGCTTCAAGGACGGCGTCTACACCGTCACCTCGGCCGGCTATAACGTCTGGTACACGCGCGACGAGTTCCGGTTCCTCTGGAAGAAGATGTCGGGCGACGTCTCTCTGGCCGCCGACATCGCCTATCCCGACGCCAAGGGCTTCTTCGACCGCAAGGCGGTGCTGGTCATCCGCCAGACCCTGGACGACGATTCCCCCGAAGCCCTGGTCGCCCTGCACGGCGACGGGATGATCCACATCGCCCGCCGCCCGGCCAAGGGCGCGCGGATCAATGACATGGAATACCGCATCGGCAGCCGCGGCGGCCTGCCCGGCGGCGCCAGCCCCGACAGCCTGGTGATACTGCACGCCAAGCGCATCGGCATCCAGAAATCCGGCGACGACTTCACCCTGTGGGTCAGCGAGCGGGGCGAGCCGATGCACCAGTACGGCGCGCCGCTGCCGTTGCACCTGAAGGAGCCGTTCTATGTGGGCGTCGGCTTTGTCTCGCACCTGCCCGTCACCTTGGACACGGCGGTGCTGTCCGACGTCGTGCTGGAAAACGCCGCCGGCAGGGTTCGTTAGAAAACAGGAGGAGACTGTCATGCCAAACCGCATTTCCCGCCGCAGCCTGATCGGCGCCGCCGGCGCCTCGGCGGCGCTCGCTCCGACGATCGCCAGTTCACACATCGCCAATCCGCAGGAGGCCGCCATGGCCGATGACAACAAGATCGGCTTCGCCATCGTGGGCCTGGGCAAGCTGAGCCTGAACGAGCTGATCCCGGGCCTGAAGGTCGCCAAGGGCGCCAGGCTGGCCGCCGTGGTCAGCGGCCATCCCGAGAAGGCCCGCCGCGTCGCCGCCGAGAACGGCCTGCCGGCCGATGCGGTCTACGGCTACGACGACTACGACCGCATCGCCAAGGACCCGCGCATCCAGGTCGTCTACATCGTGCTGCCCAACTCGATGCACGCCGAGCACACGATCAAGGCCTTCAAGGCCGGCAAGCACGTGCTGTGCGAGAAGCCGATGGCGACCACCCTCGCCGACGCCGACGCGATGATCGCCGCGGCCAAGGCCGCCAAGCGTCACCTGATGATCGCCTATCGCTGCCAGTACGAGCCACAGAACCTGGACGTCATGCGCCGCCTGCGCGCCAAGTCGATGGGCAAGGTCCGGCAGATCAACACCACCATGGGGCGGCAGGCCGACCTGTCCGATCCGTCCGACGTCTGGCGGCTGGACGACAAGATGTCCGGCGGCGGGGCCCTGGGCGACATGGGCGTCTACGGCGTCAACGCCGCCCGCTATCTGCTGAACGAGGAGCCGATCGCCGTCCAGGCCTGGGCCCAGACCGACCGTTCCGATCCCCGGTTCAAGGAGACCGAGGACCTGATCAACTGGCAGTTCCGCTTCCCCTCGGGCGTGATCGCCAACGGTTCGACCTCGTTCAACTACGCGCCGACCATGGCCTTCGAGGTGATCTGCGAGCAGGGCCGGCTGGTGGCCGATCCGGCGGCCTTCTACGGCGGCAACCGCCTGACCGTGGTCAAGGGCGGCCAGGCCCAGCAGCCGGTCCCCGCCCCGCCCAGCGACCAGTTCGCCCGCGAGATGGACTGGATGGCCGACGTGGTGCGCGGCAAGGCGCCGATGGTCTCGCCGGGCGAGGAGGGCCTGCAGGACATGCGCCTGATGCAGGCGATCCTGGAGTCGGCGGCCAAGGACGGCGCGACCGTCAAGACCGACTGGGGCTACAAGCGGGCGGTCGATCCTGCCGCCGTGGTGGATGTGCCAAAGACCGCCTACCCCTCGTAAGAAATCCGCTCATCCCGGCGAATGCCGGGATGAGCGGTTGTTTGGGTGTGGACCTACGTCCCCGTCAGCAACCGCCACCAGCTGACCGCCAACTCATCCAGCAACGGCTCCAGCGGCGCCGAGGCCCGTTGCACGACCATCACGTAGGACAGCCGCTCGAACTGGACGAGCTGCAGCAGCATCCGCGTGCGCGCCGCCGGCCGCTCGGCGCTGCTGAACCGCGCCAGGTAGTTGGGCATGGCGTCGATGAACAGGTTGATGAAGCGCAGATAGTCGTCGGCCAGGTCGGGGTCGGCGACATTGGCCTCGGTGGCCACGGCCAGCAGGTTGCGACGCTCGTCGGTCTGCTCGGCCATGCCCTGGGCCAGCCAGGCGCGGACGTCTTCCAGTCTCGGATCCTGGATCGCGTCCAGCGCCGCGAACGTGGCCTGGATGTTGGGGACCAGCCGATCGCCGATGGCGTTGGCCACGTCCTCCTTGTTACGGAAGTGCAGATAGAAGGTGGCGCGGTTGGCCCCGGCCTCGGCGGCGATCTGCTCGATGGTCACGGCCCGGAAGCCGCGCCGACCGAACAGGGCGACGGCGGCGTCGATCAGCCGCTCGCGGGTCAGCAAGCGCTGGGCCTCGCGCAGACCGACACTCCTGCCCTCTGGCCGCTGCGCCGCCGCTCTCGCCAAGTTCGTTCTCCGCCGTGCTCGGACCGATTTTGCCATGCCCCCAGATTCGACGCCAGTTGATTGACACGACAGGTGTCGTCTGAACTACTCGAAAGCGTCACGCGACGGAGTGCGCGGACTCATAGGGAAAACGCGCATGGCCATGCAGCTTGTCAGCGATACCGCGGTCGACGGTGTCGAGGGCCCCGGCGCTCCGACCCGGTTCCCCACGCTGGACGGCGTCGACCTGTCCAACATCGAGCAATTCACCCGCGGCCAGCCCTATGGCGACTTCGCCAAGATGCGGGCCCAGGCGCCGGTGATGTGGCATCCCGAGCCCTATGGCGGCCCGGGCTTCTGGGCGATCACCCGCCACGCCGACATCATGGCGGTGGAGGCCGATCCCCAAACCTTCTCGTCGCGCAAGGGCGGCATCCTGATGGCGCACGGCGACCCGCAGAAACGCCACGCCCTGCTCTATCGCGCCTCGATGGACACCATGATCAACCTCGACGGCGCCGAGCACATCCAGCTGCGCCGCGAGCACATGGCCTATTTCACCCCCGCCTATCTGCGCGGCGTCACCGAGGCGGTGCGGGCCGAGGTCAGCCGGCTGCTGGACGAGATGGCCCCGCTGGGCCGCTGCGACCTGGTCGAGGCTTTCTCGTCCAAGCTGCCGCTGTTCACCCTGTGCGAGATCCTGGGCGTGCCGGCCGAAGACCGCGGCAAGTTCCTGAAGTGGATGCACTATCTGGAAATGGCCCAGGACCTGGCCTTGAAACAGGCCCTGGCCCCGATCACCCCGACGCTGGAGCTGATGCAGTTCGTCCAGGACTTCAATACCAACGTCGAGGAGATGTTCGAGTACGGCCGCACCATGCTGCACAAGCGGCGGCTTGAGCCCAAGCAAGACCTCATGAGCGCCATCGCCCGCGCCCAGGTCGACGGGACCCTGCTCAGCGACGAGTACCTGGACGGCTCGTGGCTGCTGATCGTCTTCGCCGGCAACGACACCACCCGCAACACCCTGTCGGGCACGATGAAGCTGCTGACCGAATTCCCCGACCAGAAGGCCCGGCTGATCGCCGACCCGTCGCTGATGGGCGGGGCGGTCAACGAATTCATCCGCATGGTCAGCCCGGTGATCTATATGCGCCGCACAGCCACCCGCGACGCCGAGATCGCCGGCCAGGCCGTCCGTGAGGGCGAGAAGGTGGTGATGTACTACGGCGCGGCCAACCGCGACGAGGCGGTGTTCGACCAGCCCGACCAGCTCGACATCACCCGACCCAACGCCGACAAGCACATCGCCTTCGGCTACGGCCCGCACGTCTGCATCGGCAAGCGGGTGGCGCAGATCCAGCTGGAGGAAGCCTACCGCCAGATCCTGGGCCGCTTCCCCGACATCCGCTGGACCGGCGAGATCGACATCGCGCCCAACAACTTCGTCCACGCCATCAGCAAGCTGGAGGTGGAGTTCACCCCGGGGGGGACGGCCTGATCATGACCCTGACGCGCGGAGACGATTATCCGATCCACCAGACGGCCGAGCCGGTGGCCTATGCCGGCACCGACCGCAATTTCTACGACCGCTACTTCTTTAACGGCTACGAGACGACAGGGGACGGAGACGCCTTCTTCGCCGCGGCGTTCGGGGTCTATCCGCATCTGAACATCGCCGACGCCGCCTTCTGCTGGATGAAGGACGGCCGCCAGGTGAACCTGCACGCCAGCCGCTGGCTGGAGATGGAGCGGATGGACCTGAGCGTCGGGCCGATCACCATCGAGGTGCTGGAGCCGCTGCGCTGCCTACGGATCAGTGTCGAGGCCCCCGACCAAGGCGTCAGCGCCCAGGTCACGTTCGAGGGTCGCTCGTTCCCGATCGAGGAGCCACGCTTCACCCGCCGGATCGGGCCGCGCACCCTGCTGGACTACACCCGCCTGACCCAGAACGGATCCTACTCCGGCTGGATCGAGGTCGACGGCGTACGCCACGACCTGGCCGGCTTCGTGGGCACGCGGGACCGCTCGTGGGGCGTTCGGCCGATCGGCGCGCGCGATCCGCAGGAGATGGCGCCGCAAGTCCTGCCGCAGTTCTTCTGGCTGTGGACCCCGTGCGCCTTTCCGGACGGCGACCTGTTCTTCCACACCAATGACGACGAGCACGGCCGGGCCTGGAACCGACGGGCGGTCTGGGCGCCGCTGGGCTCGGCGCGGGACAAGGCCGTCGATTTCGACGCGGTGGACTATGGCGTCGACTGGCGCCCCGGCACCCGGCACGCGGCGCGAGGGACGATCCACCTGCCGGACGGCGGCGAGATCGACATCGCGCCCCAGGCCGAGTTCTTCATGCTGGGGCTGGGCTACGGCCATCCCGTCTGGGGCCACGGGCTGAACCACGGCAAGCTGAAGGTCGAGCGCGAGGACCTGGTCCTGGCCGACCTGGATCGGACCCTGCCGTTCCACCTGCACGTCCAGGCCCTGTCGAAGGTGACCTGGCGGGGCGCGGACGGGACGGTCCGGGTCGGGCGAGGCGTGTTCGAACAACTGGCCCTGGGACCGCACGCGCCGTCGGGCTTCAAGTCGATCCTGGACATGGCCTCATGAGCCTTCACGCGGGTCTGGAAACCTATCTGACCGGCCTGTGGGGCGCGCCGACGGCGGTGACCAACCTGTCGCGGATTCCCGGCGGGGCCAGCCGCGAGACCTACCGCCTGGACGCCGACACGGGGGGCGTTACGCGCGGCATGATCCTGCGTCGCGACCCGCCCGGCAGCCTGATCGAGACCGACCGGCGGCTGGAGTTCCTGGCCTATCGCACCGTCCACGGCCACGTGCCCGTCCCCCAGGCCATCGCCCTGGAGGAGGACGGCGGCCCGCTGGAGCGGCCGTTCTTCCTGATGGAGCGGATCGACGGCGGGACCGTGCCCTCGCCGTTCGTCTTCGATCCCTACGCCGAACACGCCCAGGCCTTGGGCCAGCAGTTCTTCACCACCCTGGGCAAGCTGGCGGCGCTGGACCACCAGGGCGCGCCGATCCGCGAGGCGGCGCCGGAGCCCGCGCCGGAGGACTGCTGGCGCATCGCCCTGGATCTCTGGTCCGGCGTGATCGAGGCTGACGAGCAGCATCCGCAGCCGATCGTCCGGGCCGCCATCCGCTGGCTCTATCGACACCCGCCGCCCCCGGCCCAACGGGTGAGCATCGTCCACGGCGACTACCGGTCCGGCAATTTCATGCACGACGGGGCCGGGACGATCCTGGCCATCCTCGATTGGGAGATGGCCCATCTGGGCGATCCAGTCGAGGACCTGGGCTGGGCCTTCGATCCGCTGTGGAACCACTTCGACGAGAACAAGGTGGCGGGGCTGATCCCGCAAGCCGAAGCGATCGCCCTGTGGGAGGCGGCCAGCGGCCTGAGGGTCGACCCCAAGGCCCTGGCCTGGTGGTCGCTGTTCAACGCCGTGAAGGGCCAGGCGATCTGGACCTCGGCGGCCAAGGAATATCGCGACGGCGGCTTCACCGATCCGATCCTGGCGATCTCGGGCTGGTACACGGCGCGGCGGCACGACCTGATCCTGGCCGACCGCCTGGCCGCTCTGGAGGGCATCTGATGACCCCGGCCCTGCCCGACATCCTGCGCGGCAACTTCATGTGCCTGGCCATCCCCGCCCCCGAGGAGTCGCAGGGCGAATTCATGACCGGCCGCGTTGGGGTGATCGCCCTGCTGTCGTTGCTGGCCGCCCAGGAGGTGGAGCGCGGGACCACCGCCCGGGTCTGGGAGAACGCGGCCATCGCGGCGGTTCTGGCCGAGGCGGCCGACGCCTATGGCGTCCAGTACGCCGAGCTGGCTTCCATCGGTCCCACCGACCTGTCGCTGGAAGCCCTCGACCGCGCCAACGCCGCCCTGCGTCGGGGGCTGATCGCCCTGCACGAGGCGGTGGAGACGGCCGGCGACCTGGCAAGGCATCGGACGATCGTGGGGCTGTACGGCGAGATGGCCGAGCGGCGGAGATTGGAGCTGCCGCCGTTGCCGGCGCGGTGACCCTCTACCGCTCGACCATCATCCCGACCTTGCGTCGGACTGCCGAAGCTACTTCTTTTTGCCCTTGTCCAGCTTGACCTTCGAGCTCTTGAACCGAGCTTCGTCGGCCGGCACCAAGCGGAAGCCGCTTGTCACCATGCCCATGCGCACCGTTTGCTCGGCGTAATAGGTCTCGCCCGGCTCGACCTCCAACCGCAGCCGATCTTCGGCCTTGTTGACCGCCATCGGGCCCGTGATGTTGTAGCTGTGAATGCCCGGCTCGACCTCGATGGTGAACGCGCCGCCGTTCGGCAGATCGCCCAGCTCGGCCGCACCCTTGGCCGGCTTGCCATCATCGCCCACCTCGACGATGTGATAGGTGTAGATCGCACCGGAAAGGCGGCCCGGTCGGAAGAAGTAGATGCGTCCCATGCCGGACGGGCTGGCCGCAGGCGCCGCTTCCGGGGCGGGAACGGGAGCCGCTTCGGGAGCCGGAGCGATAGCGGCTTCCGGAGCCGCCGCAGGCGCGCTTTGCGGCGCTTCCTGGGCGAAGGCCGAGGCGCCAAACACAAGCGAGAGAGCGGCCCCAGCCGCGAGCACAGACTTTTTCACTGAAACTTCCCTGTTTCTACAGTCGTTGATGGAGTCGTCGCGCTGACCGGCAGTTCCAGGTCTTCAGCCAGCCGAACCGTGGCCCGCGCGCCCGCGGGCATTTCGATCTCTCCGCCTTGGATGAGCACCGCCGCGACGCCCGCATAGGGCACTAGCAACACCCCCGTCGCCAGGTCGACGCGGCTCTTGCCCGCGGCCAGGAAGGTCATCCCGCGAACGCGGACTTGTCGTCCGTTCAGATCCAGATAGCGGGCCGAGATAATCAGCTTGCCTTGCTTGCCGCCCATTCCAGCCCGGGCGGCGTCGATGACTTCGCCCTGGCCCGTGGCCCCCGCGGCCACGATGTCGACGCCCTGGATGGAAATCGGCTGCGCGAGGCGGATCGTGAACCTGTCGCCCAGTTTGTTGGTGCTGGAGCTCAGATGATCGACGAGCTCGACTTCGACCTGGGTTCCAGCGGCCAGTCGCAGCATTTGCGGAGCGGGGGACGCCAAAGGCGGGGCTTGTTGCGCAGCCGGCGGGGACGGGCCACCCGCGTCAACCTGGCCAAAACTGGCAGGCGCCAGGGCGCACAAGAGAAAAACCGTCAACATATGAATTGCCCCCAAGCTTGGCCGTAACATGCGGCCCTGCGCCGGTAAAGGTCGCCAAGCGCGCCGCGCGCAGCGCAAACTTCTGCTCATATCCTTCATCAGCCCTAGCCAAGTCCGCGCTTCCGCCCCATCTGGCTCAGGCGGCTCAGGTTCCAGGAGGGACGGCCGCTCACCAGGGGCCCCATGGCGATCATTTCCGTTTCCGGTCTGACCAAGACCTATGCTTCCGGCCATCAGGCCCTGAAGACCATCGACCTCGAGATCAAGAAGGGCGAGATCTTCGCCCTGCTGGGTCCCAACGGGGCCGGCAAGACCACGCTGATCAGCATCATCTGCGGCATCGTCAATCCCAGCACCGGGACAGTCAGCGCCGACGGTCACGACGTGATCAAGGACTACCGCGCCGCGCGGACCAAGATCGGTCTGGTGCCTCAGGAGCTGAGCACCGATGCCTTCGAGACCGTCTGGGCCACGACGCGGTTCAGCCGCGGCCTGTTCGGCAAGCCTCGAAACGACGCCTATATCGAAAAGGTGCTGCGCGACCTGTCGCTGTGGGACAAGAAGGACGCCAAGATCATGACGCTGTCGGGCGGCATGAAGCGGCGGGTGATGATCGCCAAGGCCCTGAGCCACGAGCCGACCATCCTGTTCCTGGACGAGCCCACCGCCGGCGTCGATGTCGAGCTGCGCCGCGACATGTGGGAGATGGTCCGAGGCCTGCGCGAGAGCGGCGTCACCATCATCCTGACGACCCACTATATCGAGGAGGCCGAGGACATGGCCGACCGGATCGGGGTGATCAGCAAGGGCGAGATCATCCTGGTCGAGGACAAGGACGTGCTGATGCGCAAGCTGGGCAAGAAACAGCTGACCTTGCAGCTGCAGAGCCCGCTGGAGGCCATCCCCGCCAAACTGTCCGACTACGCCCTTGAACTGGCCGCCGACGGCCACGAGCTGGTCTACACCTTCGACGCCCAGGCCGAGGAGACCGGCATCGCCGGCCTGCTGCGGCGGCTCTCCGAAGAGGGCGTCGACTTCAAGGACCTGCACACCAGCCAATCCTCGCTGGAAGAGATTTTCGTCAGCCTGGTGAGGGACGGCAAATGAACATTCACGCCATCAAGTCCATCTATCGTTTCGAGATGGCCCGCTGGTTCCGCACCCTGGCCCAGAGCGTGATCGGACCGGTGCTGACGACCAGCCTGTATTTCGTGGTGTTCGGCTCGGCGATCGGCTCGCGCATGCAGTCGATCGACGGGGTCAGCTACGCCGCCTTCATCATCCCGGGCCTGATCATGCTGTCGCTCCTGGGTGAGAGCATCTCCAACGCCTCGTTCGGCATCTACATGCCCAAATGGGCCGGCACGATCTATGAGCTGCTGTCGGCGCCGGTGTCGTGGATCGAGACGGTGATCGGCTATGTCGGGGCCGCGGCGACCAAGTCGGTGTGCCTGGGCCTGCTGATCCTGGCCACGGCTCGGGTCTTCGTGCCCTACGAGATCGTCCACCCGTTCTGGATGCTGGGCTTCCTGGTGCTGACGGCCGTGACCTTCAGCCTGTTCGGCTTCGTGATCGGGGTCTGGGCGACCGACTTCCAGAAGCTGCAGATCGTGCCGATGCTGGTGGTCACCCCCCTGACCTTCCTGGGCGGCAGCTTCTATTCGATCAGCATGCTGCCGCCGATCTGGCAGAAGATCACGCTGTTCAACCCGGTGGTCTATCTGGTCAGCGGCTTCCGCTGGAGCTTCTACGGGGTGTCGGACCTGAACCCGATCGTCAGCTTCGGCGCGACGCTGTGCTTCCTGGCCGCCTGTCTGACGGCGGTGTGGGCGGTGTTCAAGACGGGGTATCGGCTGAAGGTGTAGCCCTAAATGGGGACATGCACATGTGCGTGTCCCCAGCCTTGGCGCGATAGGTCACCTAACCGTCAGCACCGCGCCGTCGACGGCCACGACCAGCACCTTTTGTCCGGCCGCCGGCGGCTCGCCGTCCGCCACGACGGCCGCCCATTCCTTGCCGTCGACGAACACCCGGCCCTTGCCGTTCTGGAAGCCGTCCAGCACCTGGCCGTCGCGGCCGACCAGGCGCAGCGACGGATCGTTGAGGTCGGCGTTATGGGCCTCCAGCACCGGCCGCAGGAACCGGCGCGCAAAATAGGTCGAGGCGATGGTCAGCGCCGCGAACAGGCCCAGCTCGACCGGCAGGCCCGGCTTCACGGCCAGGGTCAGCAGACCCACCAGCATGGCGCTGGCGGCCGGCCACAGCAGCCAGCCGGTGCCGGTGGCCACCTCGACCGCCAGGAAGATGGCCGCGACCGCCAGCCAGACCCAGAACGGATGGGCGGCGTAGAACAGCATCAGGCCGTGCATGGGATCAGGCTCCGCGCTTAGGAGACGGCGGGACGGCGGCGCGCGGCGCGTCGTTGCCGCCCAAGGTCTTCACCAGCTCGGCGACGCCGGCCACCGTGCCGGTCAGGCCGGCGAAGTCGGCGGGCACGATCACGGTCTTAGCGTTGGGCGAGCGGGCCAGGTCGCCGAAGGCTTCGACGTACTTCTGGGCGATGAAGTAGTTGATGGCGTTGACGTCGCCCTTGGAGATCGCCTCCGAGACGAAGGCCGTCGCCTTGGCCTCGGCCTCGGCTTCCCGCTCGCGGGCCTCGGCGTCGCGGAAGGCGGCTTCGCGCCGGCCCTCGGCCTGCAGGATGGCCGACTGCTTCTGGCCCTCTGCGCGGGCGATCTGGGCCTGCTTCTCGCCCTCGGCCTCGGTGATCACGGCGCGGCGCTCGCGCTCGGCCTTCATCTGCCGGGCCATGGCGTTGGTGATGTCGGCCGGCGGCGTCAGGTCCTTGATCTCGATGCGCGCCACCTTGACCCCCCAGGGGTTGGTGGCGTGGTCGATGGTGGCCAGCAGCCGGGTGTTGATCAGGTCGCGCTGGCTGAGCACCTCGTCCAGCTCCATCGACCCGACCACGGTGCGCAGGTTGGTCTGGGTCAGCTGGGTGATGGCGTACATCAGATTGTCGACCCGATAGGCGGCTTGCGAGGCCTCCATCACCTGGATGAAGACGATCGCGTCGACCTTCACCGAGACGTTGTCCTTGGTGATGACCTCCTGCTGGGGCACGTCGAGCACCTGCTCCATCATGTTCACCCGCCGGCCGATGCTCTCGACGAACGGGGTCAAGATGCTGATGCCGGGCTTCAGCGTGCGGGTGTAGCGGCCGAACCGTTCGACGGTGAATTCACGCCCCTGGGGCACGATCTTGATGACATTGACGACTACGAAGATCGCCAGGGCCACAAGCACCAGCGGAACAAGGTAAGACAGCACTTCGAAAGCCTCCCACAACCGATGGAAGAGACCCTAGCGCGTGGCTCAGCGGTCCGCCACGGTTTCCGGCGCTGCTTGGTCTTGCAACGCTTGCGGCGGCGCCTGGGTCACCATCGACCGGGACAGCGTGGCCGCCAGGGCCTGGCCCTTGCGGGCCGTCCGCTGCTCGGCTTGGCGGCTGGCGTCGTCGCAGCCGGGGAACGCGTCCTGACGGGCGGCGAAGCCGGCGTTGAACCGCTCGCGCAGCTGCACGTCGAAGGCCTGGTCGGCCTTTTCCACCTCGGTCAGCCGGACCATGCGCGAGCGCCAGTACTGGTCGTCGCCCCCCTCGCAGACCTGCCGCAGCGCGTGGCTTTCGCCCAGGGTGAAGGCCAGGTCGAGCAGGGTCTGACGCTCCGCCGGAGCCCGGTCCTGGGCCAGGGCGGCCCTGCCTGCGCTCAGGACGACGAAGGCGAGCAAGACGTTGAGCGATAGGCGGTTCATGGCCGCACTATCGCCATTGCGGGCGCCCCTGTCACCGTTTCGCGCCCAGGAGAACCGTGCGGATGCACAAAAGACTCCAACAGGCCTTGCGAAGGCCATGGATTGGAGCGACCCTCCTGTGGATAACGTGGGAACAACGCGCGCAGGGAGGTCATCATGGCTGAAGTGCATTACGGGGTCGTCCGCGTGGGAGAAACCTGGGCCATCATCGGCGACCAACTTCGGGTCGGGGCCTACGCCACGCGCCGACAGGCCGAGAGCGCGGCCAGACGCCTGGCCGAACAGGTCACGGGCGTGGGCCTTCCGGTCCGCATGCACCTCCAAGACGACACCGGACAGCTCCATCAGCCGACCCTGTTGAGCTGAACACGCCCCCATCATCATCGGGCCTGCTTTGCAGCCCCCTTGATCCGCCTGCAACACCATCGGCCAAAGACGCGGCGCCCATCGCTATCGCCACCAACAGGGACCGGCGCTCCAAGCAATGGCGTCGATTGGAAACTCATCGCCCCGTCGCGCGCTTTGTCAGGGAAAAAGCTTGGCTGTCCTCCAGGAGGCGAACATGGCCGACACCGCTGAAATGGCCGTCGTGAGCGGCGCGCTGCCCCAGGGCTGCGCGGGCAACCGCCTGCTGGCCGCCCTGCGCCCCAACGATCTGGCGATGCTGACGCCGCACCTGTCGCCGATGACCCTGGCCGTCGGCCAGACCCTGTTCGAGGCCGGCGAGGACGTCGTCAGCACCGTCCTGCCCTGCTATTCGACCATGGCCTCGTTGCTGGTCGTCACCCGCGACGGCGACGAGATCGAGGTCGCCTCGATCGGCCGCGAGGGGGCCATCGGCGGCATCGTCAGCGCCGGCTTCAAGCCCGCCTACGGCCGCGCCGTGGTCCGCATTCCAGGTTCCGCCCTCAGCATCCCCACGGCCAGGCTGGAAGAGGCCAAGCTGCGCTCGCCGGCCCTGGGCGACCTGTTCGCCCGCTACGCCGACGTGCTGTTGGCCCAGATGATGCAGTCCTCGGCCTGCAACGCCTTGCACAGCATCGACCAGCGCATGTGCCGCTGGTTGCTGTCGACCCACGATCGGGCCAACGAGGCCACGATCCGCCTGACCCAGGAGACTCTGGCCGACATGCTGGGCGTGCAGCGCACCACCGTCACCGCCGTGGCCAAGGCCCTGCAGGACGAGGGGCTGATCCGCACGGGGCGCGGGCGGATCGAGATCCTGGATCAGCCGAGGCTGGAGCGCCGGGCGTGCGAGTGCCATGCGCAGGTCGAGGCGCACTTCCAGCGGATGCTGCCGGAGGTGAAGACGTAAGGGTCAGTGCAGCGAACACTTGCCCCCTACGGGTCGCTTCGCGACCGTCTTCCCCCACAGGGGGAAGAGGACGCCGTGCGCGGAATTCCTCCGCCCCCTATGGGGGCGGACAGGCGGCGAAGCCGCCAGGTGGGGGCAAGTCAGTGAGCCACTAGCGCCGCGGTACGCCCGATCGCCGCCTCGGCCTCGCTCATGATCCGGCGCACGATTTCCCCGGCCGGCAGCACCTCCCGGATCCCCCCGGCGCTCTGTCCCATGGCGAAGCAGGACCGATCGGGGTCCAACCCCTCGATCTGGCCGCCGATGCCGCCCATGGCTCCGGCCTGGATCGAGGCGATAGCCTGTTGCGGGAAGGGTTGGATATCGCCCGGCCGCGCTTCCCAGTCATCGACCCAGGCGTTCTTGCGCACACGCATCGGCTTGCCGGAATACGAGCGGGTGCGGATCGTGTCCTCGTCGGCCGCCTCCAGCACCGCCTGGCGATAGAGGTCGCCGGCATGGGCTTCGATCGAGGCGATGAACCGTGTGCCCATCCAGACGCCTTGGGCGCCCAGGGCCAGGGCCGCGGCCAGGCCGCGGCCATCATAGAGGCCGCCGGCCGCGACCACCGGGATGTCGACGGCGTCCACCGCCTGGGCGACCAGCGGCAGGGTCCCGACCAGGCCGGTGTGGCCGCCGCCTTCGCCGCCCTGGCAGATCACCGCGTCGCAGCTGGCCTGCTGGGCCTTGACGGCGTGCTTGACCGCGCCGCAGACGACCATGACCTTCAGCCCTGCCCCCTTTAGCCGCTCGATGATCGGCAGGGGCACGCCCAAGCCGGCGACGAAGGACGAGGCGCCGCCCTCGATGATCGCGTCGACCGAGGCGGTCAGGGCGTCGGGCGTGGCGGCCAGCAGGTCGACGCCGAACGGCTTGTCGGTCAGGTCTCGGACCTGGGCCATCTGCAGGCGGATGAAGTCGGGGCTGGTTCCGGCCATGCCCAGCACGCCATAGCCGCCGGCGTTGGACACGGCCGCCGTCAATTCGGCGTAGGAAACCCCGCCCATGCCGGCCAACAGGATCGGATGCTCGACGCCGAGCAGATCGCACAGCGGAGTATGCAGGGTCATGGTGGTCCTCCCGTTTTTCGGAAGGGTGGGCGCTTGAGCGCGGACGGCAAGCGTGCCGCGAGGTCAGTTCGCCCATTTCCGCTCTTCTCGGCGAAAGCCGGGATGAGTGAATTTTATGGACTAGTCCCGCTGCAGGGCTTGCGGCTGGGCCTCGGCTTCCGACGTCCAGAAGCAGGCCGCCATTGAGGTCAGGATCATCGCGATCAGGGCCAGCATGCCTCTGGGCGGGGCCAGGCCCACGATGTCTTGCGGCGTCATCTGTCGTTTCCTCTGGCGACGCCCGGGTCTGATGCCCAGCCTGTCGACAGGGAAAGCTTCTCATCGGCCCGCCAGTTCCGCAAGTCCCTTGTTTCTATGGGGATTTTCTGGACCATGCCGTCCAGCTTTCATCCCGCCTCAGAAGATCGAATAGGCCCCGTCGATCACGAAGGTGTCTCCCGAGTGGTAGCTGGACGCCCCTGAAGCCAGATACACGGCGATGCCGCCGAAGTCGGCCGGCTCGCCCCAGCGCCGGGCCGGCACGCGGGGGATAACCTTTTCGGCGAAGGCCGGATTGTCCTGCGCGCCCTGGGTCATGTCGGTGGCGATCCAGCCGGGCAGGATGGCGTTGGCCCGCACGCCGTAGCGAGCGTGCTCGACGGCGACCGACTTCATCATCGAGATCACCGCCCCCTTGGTGGCCGCATAGGCCTGGTTGCGGGCCGCGCCCTCGATGGCGGCCAGCGAGGCGACGCCGACGATCGAGCCGCCCGGATCGCCGCCCTTGGCCCGCTCGACCATGTGGCGGCAGGCCTCGCGGAAGGTGAAGAACACCCCGTCCAGATTGACCGCCAGGATCTTGCGATAGGTCTCGGTCTTCATCTCCACGAAGCTGGGCGCGCCATAGCCGACCCCGGCGTTGGCGAACACGCTGTCGATCCGGCCCATGGCGACCACGGCCTCGTCAATGCCCTCGCGGACTGATCCTCTTGGGAGACATCGACCACCTGAGCCTTCACCCGGGTCCCGTGCTTGAGCAGCTCGATCTCGGCGGCCTGGTTGCGCTCGGCGTTGGAGCCCCAGATGACGATGTCGGCCCCGGCCTGGGCCAGGGCGCCGGCCATCCCCAGACCGATGCCGCGATTGCCGCCGGTGACCAGGGCCACGCGGCCGGTCAGGTCGAAGGGTTTGTAGGCCATGGCGCGTCTCTCCCGAACGTCCGCTTTCCGAACGTTTGTTTGAGGGGAGCGGTTGTGGCGAGAAAGGTCAAGGGCCAAGCCCCCAGGCCTATCCCTCCGCCAGCGCCTTCACCCCGCCCTCATCGCCGGGCGTGACCACGAACCGTTTCAGCACCCGGGTCTGGTACGTCGGCTCCAGGATCGTCGAGACGGCGATCAGCTCACCCGTCGCCCGGCCGTGTTCGAGGGTCAGCAGCAGGAAGCCCTTGGCGCCTTGGTCGGTGAACTTCACCTCCTTGTTGCGCGCCACATAGGCCTGGTCCAGCGGCGCGCCGGGCAGGTAGTCGGCATAGCCTGGCGACGTCACCGAGGTGACGCCGAACTCGGCCGCCACACGGGTGGTCCCGGCGTCGTCCCACAGCTCGTTGACCCAGAAGGCGTGGCTGTCGCCGGCCAGCACGATCGGTCGCGCCTTGCCGGCCTTGAAGATGTCATAGACCCGGGCCCGGTCGGCCGGATAGCCGTCCCAGGCGTCCAGATTGCCGGGCGCGCCGGCCAGGGAGAGGCCGCGGCTCTGCTCGACCGGCTTGGCGACATAGTCGGGCAGCTTGGCCAGCAGGGCGCCGTAGGCCTGGTCGCCCATGGTCGCCTTCAGGTCGGGCGGAACCACCCGAGCCATGACCACCTGGTTGCCCAGCACCTGCCAGGCCGTGCCGGCCTTGGTCGAGGCGTCGACCTCGCGGCTCAGCCACTGCTCCTGGCCCTGGCCCATCATTCGCCGATCCGGGTCGGCGAGTTTGGCGGCGAAGGCGGCGAAGTCGGGCTTACCGTCCTTGATCGCGAGGTCGTGGCCATAGTCCAGCTGGTGGCTGCGGGCCGTCAGCCGGGTCTCGGTCATCAGCAGGGTCGCGACGTCGCCGAACTGGAACCGACGCCACGACGCTTCGGGCAGAGCCCCGGCCGCCGGCTCTCGGATCGGCATCCACTCGTAATAGGCCTTTATGCCCGCGGCCTTGCGCTTGGCCCAGTCGCCCTCGGTCGCGGGTTGATGGTTCTCGGCCCCGGCCAGCCAGCTGTTGTCGGCGGTCTCGTGGTCGTCCCAGACCACGATCCACGGCGCGCGGGCATGGGCGGCCTGCAGGGCGGGGTCGGTCTTGTAGAGGGCGTGGCGGCGGCGATAGTCCTCCAGGCTGAGGATTTCGCGCGGCGGATCGGGCACGCGGGTCTTGGCGGTCGGCGAGGCCATGCCGTAGTCGTCCGGCGCGGCGCCGTATTCGTAGATGTAGTCGCCCAGGTGCAGCACGGCGTCGACGCGCGGCAGCTTGGCGATGGCGTCATAGGCGTTGAAATAGCCGTTCGGATAGAGGGCGCACGAGGCCACGGCCAGCACCACGTCGCGGGTTTCGCCTCGGGGCAAGGTGCGGGTCCGGCCGCTGACGCCCTTGCCGGTCGGCTTGCCGTTCTTTACGTGCCGGAAGCGGTAGTAGTAGTCGGTCGCCGGCTTGAGGCCGGTGACGTCGACCTTGACCGTATGGTCGCGGGCCGCGATCGCCGTGGCCTGACCCTGTCGGACAACGGTCTTGAAGGCCGGATCGGTCGCGACGTCCCAGCGCACGGCGATCGGGGCGGTCGTGGCCTCGGCCGTGGCCCGCGTCCACAGCACCACCCGGTCGTCCAGCGGATCGCCCGAGGCGACGCCGTGCAGGAATGCGACCCGGCCGGCGAACGGCGCCCGCGGCGCCGCCGCCAGACCCTCGCCCGCCACGCCCACGCCGCCCAGTCCGAAGAGCGCTAGGGCTTTGCGTCTGTCGATGGTCATGCTCATCTCCCCGAAGGCTCACGGCGCCGCTTGGCGTTCTCGTGCGTTAGCCCTCAAACACAACAGCAGGATGACGATGCATGTCCAGTGAAGGCCTTCACGTCCCGCGTGAAAAGCTGCGCGGCAAGACCTTGAACCAGCACTACGCCATCACCTCGTTGATCGAGGAGCTGGAGGCGGTGGACTGGTATCGTCAGCGCGCGGACGACTGCGACGATCCGGAACTGCGCAAGATCCTGCTGCACAACGCCCGCGAGGAGCTGGAGCACGCGGCCATGGTGCTGGAATGGCTGCGTCGCAGCGATCCGGAGACCGACATGCAACTGAAGAAATACCTGTTCACGGACGGCTCGATCGCCGGACGCGAGGAAGAGGCGACCGGGAAGTAACCCGAAGGCGGGGACGCGCGTGGCGCGTCCCCGCGCCTCGTCTAGTGCTTGACCGAGAACGACACGCCGTAGAAGCGCGGCTCGCCGCCGATGAAGGTCGGGATGCCGAACGCGTCGCCGGTGTTGCCGGCGTCCTTGATGTACTTCTCGTCGAACACATTGTTGACGAAGGCCCCCACCGCGAAGTTGCGGCCGTCGGGCTCATAGGTCACGCGCAGGTTGGCCAGGCCGAAGGCCTTCTGCTTCTCGTCCTGCACCGTGTCCTTGAGGGTTCCCGTGGTCGACTGCAGGCTGGAGATGTCGTTGTTGTTGTCGAAGAATTGCGACGATTGCCAGGTGTAGGTCGGCACGGCGGTCAGGCGGCCGCCCAGGACCGTCGCCGTCAGGTTGGCGCCGATCGACACCGAATGGTCCGGCGACAGACGAAAGCGGTTGCCTTCGAACCGGCCCGAACCGAACCGGGCGTGGTTATAGCCGTAAGTCGCGAACAGCGAGGCTCCCGACGTGACCTGGAAGGTCGCCTGACCCTCGAAGCCGGTCGCCTTGGCCTCGCCCGCGCTAGCCGAGATGAACTGCGTTGGGTTGGCGGGGTTGCGGATGCTGGTCTGGAAGTTGCTGTAGTCGTAGCGGTAGATCGCGCCTTCCAGCGTCAGGCGATTGTCCAGCAGCGCGCCCTTGGCGCCGATCTCGTAGGACGTGACGTCTTCGGCGGCGACGGAGGTGAAGTTCACCGCGCCGTTCGGCGTCGACGGCGTTCCCGCCGAGACCACCTTCGGACGGCGGCCGCTCGAGACCGAGCCGTAGATGTTGGCGTTGTCGGTCACGGCGTAGCGCGCGACCAGGCGATAGGTCGTGCCGGAGTCGGTGAAACCCTTGTACTGGGCCAGGCCGCCCGCGGTCGGCTGGACGATCAGGCCGCGCGGGCCGGTCGCCGGCGTGCTGACGATCAGCGACGGGCCGTTGTAGAACGAGCTGTAGCCGCTTTCCTTGTCGTCATAGGTATAGCGCAGGCCGGCCGCCAGCTCGAGCTTGTCGGTGGCGTGGAAGGTGACGTCCGCAAAGGCGTCGTACGACTCGGTCTTGCCGTAGTTGGTCGAGCTTTCCAGGTGGGTGGACGACAGGGCGGCCGGGGCCGCTGCGTTGATAACCGGCATGGACAGGCCGTTGGGGACCGGCAGCTTGCCCGTCAGGAACAGCGCCACGGCCTTTTCATTGATCAGCAGCGGCACGCGCTGCGAACCGTCTTCCCAGAAATAGCTGACGCCGCCGAAGGCGGAGATCTTGCCGCCGGCGTCGTAGTTGAGGCGGAATTCCTGGCTGGCCGACTTGCCCTTGGCGTCCTCGGCGAAGGTGAACAGCGGCAGCGAGAAACCGTCGGCGTCGAAGACCTCCTCGCCGGTGAAGTAGCGATAGGCCGAGGTCGAGCTCAGGATCAGGCTGTCGCTGATCTTGTAGCTGGCCAGGCCGGTCAGGCTCCACAGGCGGCGGTTCAGGCCCAGCTTCTGGTCGTTCTCGAAGCCGGCCACCGTGGCCAGGGTCGCGCCCGAATTACGGCCCAGGTCGCCGATCACCGCGCCGGTCGTCGGGTCGGTGGGGGCGTAGGTCAGCGACTTGAACGAGGTGCCCGACGGCTTGTCGACCTCGTAGTTGTAGATCAGGTCCAGCGTGAAGCGGTCGGTCGGGGCGTAGTTGATCGCCAGGCGCACGGCCTTGGTGTCGGTGGAGTTGAAGTCCTCGCCGTCCAGCAGGTTTTTCACATAGCCGTCACGCTGCTTGACCCGGCCCGACAGGCGGACCGCCAGGCTGTCGGTCAGCGGCATGTTGATCATGGCCTCGCCCATCCAGTAGCCGTAGTTGCCGGCCTCGACCTTGGCGTTCCAGTCCTGCTCGTGCTTGGCCTTGGCCTGGATGATGTTGACCGCGCCGATCAGAGCGCCGCGGCCGTACAAGGTCGACTGCGGCCCCTTGGCCACCTCGACGCGCTCCAGGTCGAACAGTTCGGTGTAGGAGCCGCGCGACTTGGAGACCGAGACCCCGTCCTGATAGACCGAGACGCGCGGCTCGTTGGTGGCCTCGCCGGAGTCGGAGGTGACGCCGCGCATCACGAAGCCGGGGTTGTTCGGCGACTGGTTCTGGACGTCGAAGCCGGGCACGAACTGGCCCAGTTCCTCGAACTCCTGGATGCCCAGCTTCTCGAGCATCGCGCCCGAATAGGCGGTCAGGGCGATCGGCACGTCGAGGGTCTTCTGCTCGCGCTTCTGGGCGGTGACGATGACCTGTTCGACCTGGGCGGCCTCGTTGGCCTCGGCCTCGGCGGCGCGAGCGAGGCCGGCGCTGAGGGCCAAGCCGCTGACGGCGGTCATGAGCAAGGTGGTGTGGAGCACGCGCATCGACTATCCCCTTAGTACGCAAGGCTTTGGACCTGTGCCGTTAGGCGTGATCCATGTCCGCGACACGACGCACTTGTGACGGAGCCATGAAGAAGCCTTGATC
>NZ_JBAPVS010000238.1:0-1719 GCF_049283275.1 Caulobacter sp.
CGCCCAAGGCGCCGCGCAGCCCCAGCAGGACCTGCCAGTTCCCCGCGAATCCATGGGCCATGGTGATCAGCGACCAAGCCGTGGCGAACAGGGCGAAGCCCAGCTTCAGCCCGATGGAGTCCAGCACATAGCCGCACAGAGGCTGCAGCATCACGCCCAGCTGGAAGGCGCCGGTGATCCAGGAATATTCCTGCGGCCCGATGTGCAGGTCGGCCAGCACGGTCGGGGCCGCGACGCCCAGGGTGCTGCGAGTCAGGTAGTTGAGCACCGCGCCCAACATCACCAAGCCGATCATCCACCAGCGTAGCGCCCGGATCTTCATCATTTGGCTCCGAACAGGGTCAGGTCGAGCGCCTGCCCCATGGCGCGATAGCCGGCGGGCGAGGGATGCAGGTGGTCGCCGGAATCGTAAGCTGGCGGCAGTTGGTCGGGCGCGGCTGGATCGCGCGTGGCCGCGTCGAAATCGATCACCCCGTCGAAATGGCCCGGCGCGCGGATCCAGGCGTTGACCGCCTGGCGATCCGCCTCGTTCCGGGCGTCGGGATGGTAGGTCTTGGCCCCGCCGAACGGCAGGATGGTCGCGCCATAGACGCGCAGGCCGCGCTGATGGCCCCGGGCGATGATCTGCGCATAGGCGGCGGTGATGCGAGCGACCAGCTCGGCGTGCTCCTCCGGCGAGACGGGCCCGTCGCGGGTCAGGGTCCCTAGGTCGTTGACGCCCTCCAGCACGACCAGATAGCGCGCGCCGGCCTGGGCCAGGACGTCGCGGTCGAAGCGGGCCAGGGCGCTGGCCCCCCGGCCGTCCAGCAGCACGCGATTGCCGCCGATGCCGACATTCAGCACGCCGAGGTGCGCCGTACGCGGGTCGGCCTGCAGGCGGGCGGCCAGGACGTCGGGCCAGCGGTCGTTGCCGTCGGTGGTCGACCAACTGCCGTCGGTGATCGAGTCGCCCAGGGCCACGACCGACGCGCCGGACGTGCGCGCCACGTCCACGCCGGAGATCTGTAGCCAGTGGGTGAAGGTCTTAGCCCCGGGCAGATCGGGCGCGGCGACATGGTCGCCGGCCAGGGTCCAGGACGTGGCGTGCGAGGCCGCGTGCAGGGTCTGGTCCACGGGCGGCGCGTCGTAGCGGAGGCTGACGGCCAGGTCGGAGAGCGGCGCGGCGGCCAGGTCGATCGGATCGGACAGGTAGTCGGCCCCGGCCGGGATGGTCGCCTCCCCTGCCCCGGCGAAGGTGACCACGCGGTCGGTGGCCGGATCGATGCGCGGCGAGCCCGGCGCCGCGGCGCGGGCGACGTGGACGGCGGACAGGC
Source organism: Caulobacter sp. (assembly GCF_049283275.1). Classification (GTDB taxonomy): domain Bacteria; phylum Pseudomonadota; class Alphaproteobacteria; order Caulobacterales; family Caulobacteraceae; genus Caulobacter. The sequence goes on from NZ_JBAPVS010000238.1 coordinate 1,314, forward strand.
GCAGCGGCGTGGTTCCGAAGGCGTTGGACAGACGCAGGCGGACCCGGTCGCCGCCGACGCTGAGACGCACCACCTGGCGCAAGGTCACGCCGGTCAGGTCGACGTCCGGCGCCGCGCCGCGTGGTTCGATCGGCTGTTGGGCCGAGGCCCACGAACCGACCCAGACCACGGACGCGGGCAGCTTGGGCGGCGCGGCGCGCAGAGGCGTGGCGGCCAGCCAAGCCAGGGCGGCCAGACCAAGGACGACCCGGCGGCGGTTCACGCAGCACCCGCCCGCGCCCTGTCCAACCGGGCCATGGCGTAGAAGACCAGCACGCTGGTCACCAGCAGGACGGCGGCCAGGGCGAGCATGGGCGCCAGATTGCTGCCCGTCGCGTCGCGCACCAGCGGCACCAGGTTCTGGGCG
>NZ_JBAPVS010000239.1:0-2995 GCF_049283275.1 Caulobacter sp.
GCGCGGACTGGACGCGACTGGCCTGCACGGCGGGCGCCCAGCAGGCCCTGGCCCTGGCGTTCGGCGCGGTGGCGCGGCCGGGCGACACGGTGCTGTGCGAGGCCTCGACCTTCTACGGCGTCAAGGCGCTGGCCGAGCACGCCGGCTATCGCCTCAAGGGCCTGGCCATGGACGCCGAGGGCCTGCGCCCCGACGCCCTGGACGAGGCCGCCGCCACCGGCGCCTACAAGGCCGTCGCCGTCCAACCCACCCTGCAAAACCCCACCGGCCGGGTCATGGGCGCCGAGCGCCGCGCCCAGATCGTCGCCGTGGCCCGCAAGCGCGACCTGCTGCTGATCGAGGACGACATCTACGCCGTCTATGCGCCCGACGCCCCGCCACCGTTCGCGGTGCTGGCCCCGGAGCGGACCTTCCACGTCTCGGCGGTGTCCAAGTCGCTGGCCCCCGGCTTGCGCCACGGCTTCCTGATCGCCCCGCCCGGCGATCACATGGACCGGGTGCTGCGCGCCGTCCGCGCCCTGGCCTACGCACCGCCGGCCTTCGGCGGCCTGATCGCCACCCAGTGGATCGAGGACGGCACGGCCGACGCCATCGTCGCCGAGGTGCGCGAGGAGATGACCGCCCGCCTGGCCCTGGCCCGCCAGGTCCTGGGTCAAGCCATCGAGACGCCGATGTCGGCCAGCGCCCCGCACGTCTGGCTGCCGATGTCGGAGCTGGACGCCGAGCGCCTGGCCGGCCGGGCCCTGCGCGGCGGCGTCGAACTGACCCCGCCCTCGGCCCCGGTGGTGGAGCCCGGAGCAACCACCGGCGTGCGGTTGTGCCTGGGCGCGGCCCGGGACCGCGGAGAGCTGGAGAGGGGGCTCAGGATCGTCGCGGCGGCGGTGTCGAACGTGGACGAGCGCTCGCGGGCGGTGATCTAAGCGGCGCGGCCCGGGAATTCTGCAAGACGGACCCGCGGCGCATCGCCTATTGAGCGCCCGCACACCCAAGTGAGGAGCCTCCAATGGCCACCGCCACCGTCCATATCGGCGACGTCCGCTACGCCACCACGATCACCACCGGCCGCCACGCCCTGACGGCCGATGAGCCCGAGCGCAACGGCGGCCAGGACGTCGGGCCCGCGCCGTTCGACCTGCTGCTGGCCTCGCTGGGCGCCTGCACGGCGATGACGTTGAAGATGTACGCCGAGCACAAGGACTGGCCTCTGGAGGCGCTGGAGGTGCGGCTGCACTACCACGGCGGCGAAACCCCGCCCCGGATCGAGCGCGTGCTGGTCCCGGCCGGTCCGCTCGACGACGCCCAGCGCGCACGCCTGGCCGACGTGGCCGAGCGCACGCCGGTCACCCTGGCGATCAAGGGCGGCGTGCCGATCCAGACGTCGCTGGGCTGAAGCCTCGGCCGGTTCACGTGCGATAGACGATGGCCGTTCCGTCCTGATTGATGGGGTCGCACATTTGGGCGCCGCCGCAGACGCCCTAGCTCGAAACCAGCCTATTCAGCCGCCAGCGCTCCAGCGTCCTGGGTCGCTTTCAGCTCCTCGGCGCGCTTTTCGACCAGCTCGACGATGTGGTCGATCATGCCGTCGTTGGACTGCTTGTGGTCGGGCTTGCCGGCCATGTAGATCATGCCTGAGCCGGCGCCGCCGCCGGTGAAGCCCAGGTCGGTCATCAGGGCCTCGCCGGGACCGTTGACCACGCAGCCGATGATCGACAGCGACATCGGCTGGCTGATGTGGGCCAGGCGCTGCTCCAGCGCCTCCACCGTCTTGATCACGTTGAAGCCCTGACGGGCGCACGACGGGCAGGCGATGATGTTGACGCCGCGGTGGCGCAGGCCCAGCGATTTCAGGATATCGAAGCCGACCTTGATCTCCTCGACCGGGTCGGCGGCCAGCGAGACCCGGATGGTGTCGCCGATGCCGGCCCACAGCATCGAGCCGATGCCGATCGACGACTTGACCGTGCCGGTGCGCAGCGCCCCGGCCTCGGTGACGCCCAGGTGCAGCGGACAGTCGATGCGCTCGGCCAGCTGGTAATAGGCCGCCACCGTCATGAACGGGTCGGAGGCCTTCACCGAGATCTTGAACTCGTGGAAGTCGTGGTCCTGCAGGATGCGGGCGTGGTTCAGGGCGCTCTCGACCATGGCGTCGGGGCAAGGCTCGCCGTACTTTTCCAGCAGCTCGCGCTCCAGCGACCCGGCGTTGACGCCGATCCGCATCGAGCAGCCGTGGTCGCGGGCCGCCTGGATCACGTCGCGCACGCGGTCGGGCGAACCGATATTGCCCGGATTGATCCGCAGGCAGGCCGCGCCGGCCTGGGCCGCCTCGATGCCGCGCTTGTAGTGGAAGTGGATGTCGGCCACGAGCGGCACCCGCGACTCGCGGGCGATGGTCTTGAAGGCCGCCGTCGAGTCGGTGTCGGGGCACGAGACGCGGACGATATCGGCGCCGGCCTCCTCCAGCTGACGGATCTGCTCCAGCGTCGCGGCGGCGTCGCTGGTCAGGGTGTTGGTCATCGACTGGACCGTGATCGGCGCGTCGCCGCCGACCTCGACATTGCCGACACGGATCTTCCGCGATTGGCGACGCTCAATCTGGCGCCAGGGACGAAGGTGGGTGTGGTCTGCGGCCATGCCGTCAATCTAAGGGGTTTGGCGCCATAACCCAAGTGCGTCGCACAAATGTCGTCGGCGCCACGATCCTGACGCGAGCCGATGATCTCTAAACCCTCCCGGAGACAGACCTGGAGCTTCGATGAGCGGGCGGCCGCAGCCGTACGATCCCCTGGTTCCGACGCCGGTCCATCGCCGGCGAGCGACGGCGGACGGCTTCATCGCCGGGGCGCTCAGCGTCGCGGCCCATGGCGCGCTCCTGGCCGCCCTGTGGGCGGTGCGCGTCCAGCCTCCGGTGATTGCGGAGCCGGAGCCGATCGTCGTGGCCCTGTACGCGCCGCCGCCTCCCCCGCCCGAGCCGCCCAAGCTCGCGCCCGAACCGGCC